>NZ_CP123639.1:1407500-1731400 GCF_029889745.1 Ligilactobacillus faecis | reverse complement strand
CAGAAAAAAAAGCCTTATAGTCAGTATTAGTTAATGTCAGAATTCCCTTTTGTACTTGCATTTGATAAACTTCCCCCACAAATTCAAGAAATAAGTCATCTAACAATAATACTGCTATTAGTAGTATTATTTTCTGATTATCAATATCCAATTCCGGAAATAATTTTTGCATATCATTCCCTAAAATTTCAGTTCTTCTCTTACAGGTATTATAAATATCCCTTGCTCGATTCTGGCTAACAGCACCAAAAATATTAGCTTCTTCATTCAAATGTTTAATTTCCACATCAGTTTTTCCTTCATTAAGCATATTTATATATTGCTTAAATTCATAAAACCAGAATCTTCGTGAAACTAGACCGGCACTATATATTTTTTTAACCATCTAAAATTTCTCTCCAGTTCTTTATATTACCTTGGACAAACTTAATTATAGACCATTTTTATAAATTCTAGAGTAACAATATTCTAAAAACTATATGTATTATAAGTGAATATATTATAAACTTCTAGTATATCTAACATATTTCATTGCTAGATTTACAAATATTCCCCATATAACTTTCCGTCAAAATCTAGCTTCCAATCTGAGCTCAAAAATACTTCTTCATTTGGATAAGTAATTTTCTGTAAACCAAACTGCCGTAATAATCCATTACCCTTATCTAAGATCTTTTGATAATTTTCTGCTGAGATCTCACCACTTTGCAACTGGATCCTTAACAAGCCTTGATGGATAAACATGTGACATTCGTGACAGATCGAGACGTAACCCACTAGCTTTTGGACTAAGTTCTCAAAATCATACTCATAACGCTCGTGAAGTTCTAGCCAGTCTCCCGGTGTATGGCTAACGTAACGTTGACAGATCATACAGTGGTGATCAGCTAATAAGCGATATTCTTTTTTCAACTTATTCCACTTACTTTGGCCCATGATCTTTCGTGGTGTCACATAGTGTAGCGCTGGCGGAACTATCGGTTGAGTTAGAACTTTAACTAATTCAATATCTAATTTCTTTTCCATGATAAACACCTCACATTGATTTTTTAAATATTTTTCCTAAAAAATACTTTTTGTTCAGTGGCTTAAATATATTGCAAAATATTCTTGATACATATTACTACTACTTTCTTTCTAGATGTACAAACTATGATTTTTATAAAAAAACCTGATCATATTACCGATCAGGTCATACAACTACACATCTTTTCTTTCCAATATAAACATCCCAGATTTATCAAAAATCATACCGATTTTCTTTTACCTTTAAAAGCTTAACTTGGTTTTATTTCTAAAAATTTCTTTCTGGATTCGTTTGAATCTTTCATTTTGAACATCTTGATAAAATTTTGATAGTCACTTTTTCGTTCTGCTGGAATATGTGTCAACTCTTCTTTAGTCTGATTATCTACACGATTTAAACCCCAATCACTTAGTAGCGCAAAAAATTCATCTGAAATACGAATATCACGTTCGCGGATCTCATCGAGTCCCCAATCCGCATTTTCTTTAGCTAACTCACGTAAAATTTCTACTTTTGATTTTTGATAACTCTCTTTCTTTTTAGCAAAGTAATTATTGCTAGCTATGATATTAAGTTTCTTTTCAAACGGAATTTTATTCCCAATATGCTCGACAAGCTCTCTAACTTCATCATCAGAAGCCACTTGAACATAACTTGACTGCCATTTTCGCGGGAAAATATGTTCAATTTCCCATTTTTCTGGCAATAGCTCTTCTTGATGTTGATAAGCTATCATCTTAAGAATCATTCTTACTGTATTTCTATGTGCATGCTTTATTTTATCCTTTAATTCTTTCTCATCAATAGAATTAAAGTCAAATTTAGGCGTTGGAGATGTGATAATTTCTGCATTTAAATTTAATATATTCCTTTTAACTGCATTTATTGTTGGTTTAACAATATAGAGAGCGGATAAAACAGCCAGCAATCTCCGCAAAAAAGTTAAGAATTTAACTTCAAAATCTTCTCGAGAATGATACCTTAAGTAATAAATAACTACAGGATATTTCCAAAACTCATTTGGATATGAAGTAAGTCCATCTAGAACTTGTTGGATCTTAATATTTTCAGACCAAGGTTCATCTAACAAACTTCTGTTATTGATCACAGACCAAAGATTTAAAATTGTTTTTAAATTCTTCATCACATCATCAGAATAGAGGTGTTCGAAGTTATTTTTGGAATAAAATTTACGGATCCCTGGCGTCGTAGTATTCCGATCATTTTCGCTCGCCCTTAGGTAAAACATATAATAATAAAATAATCTTTGAATGCTTTCACCCACATTCGTAGCTTCTTCATCAAGACGTTGCCATTCTTCAATAAAGTCTTTCTTTTTTTGAGTATCTAAATGATTATACATCTTAGCTTTAAAAATATCGGCATCAGATAAAGCTAGACCACGATCATTAAGGGTGGAAAAAATAGTTAATGCAGTATCTTGGGAATCTGCTGTGATCGGGAGCAGAATAGCTTTATTTAAAATATTACTGATAAATCGATAGAATGATAGTGGGTCACTAGTAGCATATTCATTTATTAAATTTTGGAGTTGCACATAGTTCTTAGTATAATTACTGTTATATTTAGAATCTGCTTTCCCTGTTACAAGTATATCTGCAAATTCCTGGTTTCCATCATCTCCCATCACTCTTGATGTGATAAGAATTTTATCAAATTTCACTTCACCAGTAAGATCGTCTTGTTCCCAAATCGCTGGCTCAATTTGGCTTTTTAAATATACCGCTTGCTTTTCTGAACTATGTTCGAGCTTTGAATAAATAGCTCTGAGTAGTAAAAGTAAAGTCGTTATACGTTGCTGTCCATCGATAATTTCTTGAACTTTATCGTCATTTTCATAAGCAACGATCGTTCCGAGAAAATAAGTACTTTCATTATTATTAACAGTATATTCAACTAGGTCATCAAATAATACCTGGATCTGTTCATCCGACCAAGCATATGGTCGTTGATATTCAGGAATAATAAACTTTTTTTCCTTTCCTGTCTCAAGCAGCTGCTTAACACTCTTTTTATTAACTTCAATAGTTGTCGCCATAAACATTCACACACTTTCAAAATCAGAATCATCTTAATTATATCATGAATGCGGTTTCTTCATATAAACGATATTTCTCTAGCTACCCTGGCTCACTATAAAATCAAAATAGCCTGACCCAAAAATATCAAGGATCAGGCTATCTAAAGTTCTAATTACTTATTTGTATCACGTTCTCTTGCCTTATCTTTTCTTCTAAAAACGATAAGGCCTAATGCAGCAGACACAGTGCCCAAAGCTACCAAAACAGATCCAATAAAGGCACTTTTATCTCCAGTTTGTGGTAATTCTGTATCATTCTCCTCAGTTCGAGCACTACTTTAGTTTAATTCGTGATCACTATTAAGCTCAATCACGTACACTTGCTTTAAAATCTACTCTATGTATTGTTCAGCTAAAACTCATGTAGTGAGTTTTCCAATTTGGCATTGTCATCTGCAAAAGCCCTGAATGTATTCTTGCAGCTCTTCACGTGTCTGGAAGCGTGCCGGTCTCTTGTTTGTCATCCGTTCATCTGACTCAAACGTAAGTACTGTATTCAAAGTATAGGTTCCAGGCGTTTTAGTTCAAGGTGCTTGAAGTAAGCCCTCAGCAATAGTTCCACTCCGATAGCAGGACGACGCCCTAGTCCATCTAAATAGATCTCACCGTCAAAATTAGGTGTCATTTCGTGTGAGAAAATAGAAGCCTACCATATTCATCAATGGTCCTTGCTATATAGTAACGAACCATATCACCTGTAGCATCAGCTGAAATATCGATCTTATCAAACTTTTCACCTTCAATAATTCACGGAGGGAGTGACTAGGCATGATAACTAGGATAAGAGCAGAGGTTAAGACGGTTGTTGATCGTCTACATTATCATTGCCTTACCGACGTTAGTATTGAGCGTATCTCAATTAACACTAACAGTGGCACGGGTTTACGTGATAATAAAAAAGCTAATCACGACTTTAAAAATCGTAATTAGCTAACTAACCAAAGCTTTTAATAATCCACGTAGGGACTAAGTAGCGGCAACTACTTAGTCCTTTTTTCACTTATTCATATTACATTTTTTAGCTACTTTTAGCAAGGATTTCAGTCTTTTTTAACAATTAACTCAAAAATACTTGCATCAAAAGTGATCTATCAATAATGGGTGCACCTATGGATCCTTTTTCAATCAAAAAAGTGGATCAGAAACATCCGATCCACCTAAGTGTATACCGAAGTAGTACACCCCAATTAGCTATCGTCTATCGTAACACTCGTATCCAAAACTTTCAAACTTTACTTATACGATCTTATATCCCGCTTCTTTCAACACTTCAAGTGCACGGAAATAGTCTTTTTCTTTAGTTAAAATGTAATCTGTATTATAGGTCGAGATCGCAAAAAGTCCGATCTCATTTTCAGCTAGGATAGTTGCGATCTTTTTTAACTCCATTTTGATCCACCTTTATCTCTAAAAGTCTTACAATAGTATAACAAAATCATTTATTTTTCAAACAAACGGTTTAATAGACATATCTGGGGGGAGGAAATTAACGTCAACAGATCTAACACAAGACAAGTTTTAGAGTTCGTCGATGCATTTCTTGATACTTTAGGTGATCACTACAAGACAATTATTAAAGCGCGCTTTATTCAAAAATTAATGAAGTGGCAAATTGAAGAACTTATCAGACTAAGTAGCGCACGAACTTCTGTATATGTAACTGAAGCTTAGGCCTTGTTTGCTCAGACCACGGACATGACAACAGGCACAAAACTTACGTCTTACAAAGATAAGGAATGATCTCACTTGTTAGAATTTATCATCATTCTTGTAATCGTCACAGTGATCAATATTTATTTGAAACGTCGGCATTGATATGCTAAGTTTTACACCAGACATATCAACAATAAGTACGATTTATAGCGTTTAGGATTGCTGATACACCAGAGACTAAAGGAATTAGACAATGGACGATAAGACACCAGTAGAACAGTTACTTGACAAAGTAGCCGAAGCATTGACTAAACTATTAGACTTTACAGAGCCATTTATCATGACCGATGTGATATGGCTATCATTTTGGTTATTGCTTAAAATCTTATAGCTCTTAATAACTAATACAAAAATAACGCTATAAATTCTTGTAATTATATTGCATTTCATACACAATATAAGTAGGTCGACAGATAAGGGCTAGCTACCCTTTGACGTGACTTAGTGGAGTATTGGAACATAAAGCACGCCTATTCAACTAATCAATACACGTTAGGTGGTGAGTTTATGGAATTCAATACAGAAAGGAACAGCGTTTTGCTTTCGTTGCTCTTAGTGCTAGCGTACAAGCTGGATAAGATCATCTTAGCAAGTACCGAAGCATACAAGGCAATAAAAAAAGCTAATCGCCGTAAATAGCGACTAGCTAAGACACTGTTTCAATATCCACGTTCGGGGGCTGATAGTGGGGCTATCAGTCCCTTTATTCATATCTAAGTATATTACATTTAATAAACACTTTCAAGTAAGTGGCTAGCACTAATGGCAATGAAAACTACTAGACCACAACTTGACGTTTCTAAGCGTTGGAATAAGGAAAATAAGGCACGCAAAAATTATCTTGCTAAGAGATCCCTGGCACTCATTAGCAATCCTATAAATTTTCAGCATAAACATTATGATACCTCTCAGGGATGCACTAAAAAAACGCCCTAGCTTATCGATACAACGTCGAAAGAGATTAAAATGTTTATCGAAAAAGCATTAATCAAGCACAAAATCTCAAAAAAGATCTTAAGATCAATCAGTAACTAGAATATATCATTCTCTAGTAAAAATAAAAAAATTTTAGCGCCCGTAGACGATCTAAAGCGTGGCTAACCTTATTTGATTGACTTCACAGTATATCAAATACAGGTAAAATAAAAAATCCTTGGATATTTCCAAAATTTGATATTATGCACTATTTTAAACTGCCTAACTTTTGCTTTTTCGGGTCTCTCTTAGGTATCTTTTAAGGCGTTTTTTGGTTACTTATTCTTGCTGATCTGCTAAAAGCGCTTATTTACAAGCCTTACATTATACAGGAACAAATGTACCCACTAAATCATTTATTTTTCAAACAAACGGTTTAATAGGCATATCTGGGAAAGCTACAGCCCCTATTACCTCTAGATCAAAAAGACCGACCGCCGTAAATAGCGCTCAGCCTCAGCCAAAATATTTTAATGTCTTAAAATGAATTACTTTTGTTTTCCACTGTAACCGTGATAACTAGTAGCTAATGCCACAAAAATACAGAACCAGACGACCTTGTTTTCGGTAAAAAAGACCGGCAAAAGTGTCAAAAAGATACAAGCCCAGCTAAGTTTTTCTTTCATCTGTCTTATCTTCCTTTCATAAAAAAGATGCTATTTACTCATAAACTACTAAATATATAATAACAAAACATATCGATCACTCGAAGCTCATTTTTCAATAAATTAAACGACCCGATACTAGTATCAGGTCGTTAGTGTCTATTTTGTCAAAGCCACGCTATCCCATAGAGAATAACTATCGGCGACTCCAAGTGACATGCCTTTGACATTTTTAGCGACAGTCACTGTTTGCGTTGTAAATGATCCTGGTACGATAAAGGCTTCCTCGTTCATATAGGCTTGCCATTTATAGAACTGTTCTAAGCGATATTTTTCAGAAAAAGCTTTTTTTGAACTAAGTGAAGCGATCAACTCTGTGTTTTCTTTCGTGACAAAATGCCCCACATTATATGGTGACGAAGCCGTATAGATGCTAGCAACACTTGTCGGCTCTGAAGCAGTGCTCCAAGCGGCAAACCACATGTCAAAATCGGTGGCATTTCCTGCTGTCAATTTTTCGATCATTGCATTGAATTCTTGGAAACGCCCATTGAATAATTTAACTTTGACGCCGATCTTTTTCCATTGTTGGATATAATTTGTGATCGATGCTTCTACATTTTTATTCGACTTACTTGCTAGTAAAGTCAAAGTCAGTTTTTTGCCGTCTGGACGTACACGATAACCGTCTTTTTGCCGTTTATAGCCAGCTTTGTCTAAAAGTTCATTGGCTTTTTTCAGATCAAATTTATAGCCTTTTTCTTTCTTATTGTTCCATTTTCCAAAAGCAACTGGCACAACAGTATTGGCTCTTTTTGAAAGTCCATAGCCAAACTTTTGGTCGACTTGATCGATATTCATCGCGTAAGCCATCGCTTGGCGCAAAACTTTGTCATTCGCAATAGCGTCTTTATCCATCACACTTACACCATCTTGCCCGAGTTTTCCGACCCGGAAACCTAGATATGTATAGTAAAGCTGTTTCTTACCAAGTTGAACAAAGCTCTTATCTTCTTTGACTTTAGTATAAATTCCTGGGTTTTGGTTGAGTAAGATTTCATATTTACCTGATCTAGTAGCGGTAGCAGCTTGCGCAGTTGCAACTGTTTCTACGCTGATCTTATCAAGTTGAGGCTTTTTCCCGTAATAGTAACGATTTGGGACCCATTGTAACGCTTCGCCGTCAACAACTTTACTTAAGGTATATGGTCCGTAAAATAAAGGTTTTTTCCGAATTTTATCACTTTTAGCGAGATCTTTAAATGCCACATCTTTTAAGTAATGATATGGTTCAGCATATTCCCAAATATAACCTGAGCCAGAGACTGTCATCGCTGGGACCATCTTTTTAAAATGGATCACTAAATGACGCTCATCTTTGATCTCCAGACCTGAAACAGTCTCAGCTTTCCCAGTGTGATATTCTTCTAGACCTTCGATATTCGCCAACCCATCTGTATACCGTTCTGAACCACTATCTTTATTAGCAATGATCTCATAGGCATAGACGAGATCGCGGGCTACGACAGGTTGCCCGTCAGACCACCTTGCTTTTTTTGAGATCTCGATCTCAGCTAGTTTTTTATCTTTATCAAAGGAAATATCAGAGATCCCACCTTTGACAAAGTTATAGTTATTATCGATCTTGAACAAGCCGATCGAGCCAAACACCGCAACATCTGCGGTAGCACCATCATTCATCAATTCTGGCGCAAAGATGCCTTTGAAAGCTCCTTCGTTGACATAACCGACATGCAAGGTCCCACCTTTTTTAGCAGGTTTGGGATTTGCATATTCAACTTTGAGTGTATCTGCCTGGACTTCACTCAAAATGTTCCCCCAAAAAACAGCGCTAGCCAACGAAAATGATAATAGATATTTAATTAACTTATTTTTCCCCATGGTATTCTCCTTTTTACGATTTATTAAATAAGTAATTTATTTAATTATTAAAATTTACCATTATAATAATTAACATTACTTTCGACGTATTATAATCTATTTTTATAATACTTGCAATGATTATCGTAAAAATTATTACTGACCCCACCCCTAAATATTATATACACAGACTTTACAAACGCCTTTATAATTTACATACAACTCATATATTTTTAATTATAAAGTAAAATAATTTACTCAAAAGACACACTAAAAACCGCGCACGATCCTTTAAAAACACCGCGCGCGGTTTCTAGTGTCATAACGCTTCCTTTACCTTACACTTATGCTGATGAGCTCTCAATTTTTTTATAGCCCAATCATAATGACTTGCAGTTGAACTTATGAAATAAGCCCCTAGCGTACTGCCTGCTGTCCACTTATAAACACCTTTAGTAAACAATTCCTTATCTGAAAATCCTTCGATCAGCGCTAAAACATCATTGTGCGAGCGCTGAAGCATTTCGGTCGCCTCTTCAAGCGACGCCTTTTGGTACTTTTTCCAAAATTCGACATTTAAAGCACCATATGACTTCCAATTGTATTGAGCCGGCAAAAACGCTCTAGACTCCCCCTTTCGATTGGTATGTACCCAATTTAAAAGCAACTGTTGCCCTTCATAAAGATGGATCAAAACATCTCTTAAGTTTTTATCTCTTTGCCAGTGAGCTTCTTTTTTCTTATCTTCTGAAAAATCAAATTCTGTCTGCAATTCTTTTTCAGTCATCTTTGAGATGAGCAAATTTAACTTCTCATAGTTTTGCTTAGTAGCAAACAATAGATCACTCTTTGTCGTCGGTCTTGGCATAAGATCACTTTCTTTCGATCTAACATCATCTTACTTTAAGCGTAATCTTCTTTGACAAATAGTTCAAATACTATGATCTACTCCAAAAAAGACCATCTCTTTGCCGACACAAGGTTATAATGCCCTCTAAGTATACAGATGAAATAGAAATTTCATCTTATATTTGGAGGGTATTTTATATGTCTAGGAAATCAAAATACAGTGCAGAACAAAAATTAGCTATACTAAATGAACTAAATCGTTCTAGTATCAGTGAGGTAGCTAAAAAGTATGCGGTGGGCAAGAAAACTATTAGAACTTGGGGGTATCTATATAAATATCAGGGCATTGATGGCTTACGATCTACTCACAATAATCATAGATATTCAAAGGAATTTAAAGTATTTTTGGTCCAACAGTATCAAAAATCAGATGAGTCGCTTGAAATATTCGCAATCAAGCATGGGCTAAAGTCCAAAACACAACTGCTAGATTGGATTATGCAGTATAATGAATCAAAACTAAAGGCTTATACGCCAAGAAAGCGAGATTCAATTATGCTAGGAAGAAAAACTACTTTTGAAGAACGATTATCGATAATCGAAGAGTTGATCAAGCACGATGTCAATTACAACTGGGCCGTAGAAAAATATAACGTTAGTTATCAACAAGTTTATGGGTGGTATCAAAAGTATCGTAAAAGTGGCAATGATCCACAATCACTTCGTGATCGTCGAGGCAAAGCCAAGACACAAAAAGAGTGGACAGAAATTGATCAGCTAAAGGCTGAGAATCGATTATTAAAGGCCCAACTTCTCCGTAAAGAAATGGAGGAAGCATACGCAAAAAAAGTGATGGAAATACGCGATCGGGAGGCGAACGATTCTTCAAACAACAAGCCATCAAAGAACTAAATAAAGAATATGGTTGGTCAATCGTTAGCTTGTGTCAAATCGCTGGTATTACTAGAGACGCCTATTACAAATGGGTTCGCAGAAAGCCAAGCAAGCACGAAAATGAACAAGCAGAATTACTTAGTTCAATTCTAGAATTGGAAGAAAAACATAAGTGGACTTTGGGTTATTTAGGTATGACGACACAACTGGCTTTTGAAAATAAACTGAATTTTAAAGTAGGGTTAAAGCGAGTAACCAACTGTATGCGAAAACATGGAATTAGAGCAAATATCCGTAAAAAGAAACATAATCGAGTTAAACGCCATGAGGAGTATATAAATGATAACCTACTCGACGGACAATTTGATCGCCAAAGACCAAATGAAGTTTGGGTAACTGATACTACAGAAGTTCTGTATGGAGTAGATAAGTTAAAGAAGGCTCGAGTGCATATAGTTCTGGATCTGTATGGTCGTTATGCATTGAGTTACAATATTTCCGTTACAGAAACTGCAATTTCGGCAATTGAAGTATTTAGACGAGCATTTAAAATAGAACCTGATGCACATCCGATGATCCATACGGATCGCGGAGCAGCATACCGTTCTATTGATTTTAACGACTATTTAGCCAGTCGAAACTGTATTCATAGTATGTCTCACCCAGGACATCCTTGGGAAAACTCACCGATGGAACGTTGGTGGAATGACTTTAAACTAATTTGGTTAGCAAAACGCGCTCGACCTAAGACGTTGGAAGAATTAGAGGAATCAGTAAAAGAATCTATTGAATATTTCAACACGCAACGTGCATATACATCAAAAAACGGCTTGACCGCAGAAAAATTCCGCGTTCAAACCGCATAAACTATTTTTCTATTTAAACTGTATACTTGACGGGCCCTAGTGCCCAAAGAAATGGTCTTTTGCTTTTGCTAAATAAACGCTTTGGCTAAATAGATCAACCAGAGATGGATCGGATAGAAGTAGTAGAAAAAGTACTTCTCAGCTTTTGTCCCTTCCCCACCCCGTTGTCCGTTATAAAGCCAGATCAGCGGTACGACTGCGATCATCATAAATTCACTGTCAAACGTCAAATATTCATAAAGTGAACTCGAGCCTGTCATCCCACTTTGATAATTTAAGATCGCTTTTCCTAATAAAAAGAGGCACCATACAGTAACTGCGATGAGCATTGGCTTTTTCTGATGGTATTTTCTGCCTAAAAAAAAGATCAAGGCCAGTGGGTATAAATAGATACCACCTTCAAACATCAACATCAAAAGTGAGCTGCTGATAAAACCTAGTACAGAAAGCCCCACTCTTTTCTTTTGTAAAATATTATCTAACGACCACATGACAAGCAGTTGCATCGCAAGGGTCAAGAAGATATTATGTGGCCCTAAAAAGAGAAAATAATCCGGTGTATGCGTAATTGGATCAATGTATGCTTTAGTCAGCAAGTTATAGACGATGTTCCCCACGCCTGTGATCAGCGCCCCTAACAATAAACGTTCTAAGTAAAGGCGTTTATTGCGTGTGTGAAAATACCCTTCAACTAAGAGAAAAACAAAAGCTGGCGCGACAAACCGCCCTAAAAAGCTCACCCACGCAGGCCAGTGTAACGCTTCCCCTAAATAAATGTTCAAATGATCTTCTAACATAAAGATCATCGCTAACAGTTTGATCTGATACCCTGTTAATCCTTTTTTTAAAAAATCCATCTCTTTTCCTTTCCCTTAGATAAAAATCAAAGATAGTCATAGTGATCGACTATGGCTATCTTCAAGTCGTTATTTTACCATATCAGCGTTCGATCAGTCGATAGTAAACCCGAGCTGTCAGTTGGTAAACTAAGTAGTAGATCAGCGTAAAGATCGCGATCACGATCAAAGTCACGATCAAATATAAATGCCAGTTGTTCAAACCAAATAAGATGAGCATCTTTTTGATCAATGGAAAAGCAAAACCAACGTGCATGATCGCAACCGCTAGTGGGAAGATGAAGACCATCATGATCTGGCTATGGATCACGCGTTTGACTTCAGTTCGATCCATGCCGACTTTTTGTAAGATCACAAAGCGATCATGATCATCCATCCCCTCAGAAACTTGTTTGTAGTAGATGATCATCGCAGTCGCAAGTAAAAAGGCTGTCCCTAAAATGATCCCGATGAAAAAGAAGCCTCCATCAAAGATCTTTAAACTTTGGCGGTAACTATCTTTAAACTCAACACCGTAACCACTATTGTCTTTAGCAAGTGCACGACTCAGACCACGGATAAAGGCTAAACGTTTAGCTTTGTCAGTGCTACCTTTGATATCAAAGTTCAAATAGTAACGCGGTGTCCTATAATTTTCCATATCTTTTGTCGTGTACCATTTGTTGACTAATGCATCGTAGACACTTTGATCGCGGACAACTACTAAGTAGGCTGGAGTGACACCGTTGCCTAAATTTCCCAGCTCATCAGCTCGAGGCAAGTTCTTGACGATATTTAGTTTTTCGCCCCCAAGCTCAAGTGTCTTGCCACTGAATTTATCATTGTTATAGACTAAGATATCTGAAGCTTTCTCTAACCGATAACTACTTCCAGTCACTTGATTAAAATCAATAAGATCCATTAACACGACATTGACTGCGCGATCGGCATCGTTAGGAGAAAAACTCCCGCGGATGCCCGGCTTTAATTTGCCCTGACCTTCACGTAAGAAAAGAAGACCTTCACTTGCTTTGAGCTGTTGCACATTTGTCACTGTCATGCCTTGCTTTTTTGCGTAAGCTTTAGCATCTTGTTTGAGCTTATCTGTTTTTTCCACCGCTGTGATCATCACGTCACGCGGAAAGTTTTGCTCGATCCGGTCTTGTTCGCCAAAATACAAGCTTGCAGTCGTTCCGATCGTCACTAAGACCATCGTCGACAAAATACAAATACTTGCTAGACCAACAGCATTTTGTTTCATACGATAGATCATCCCTGAAAGCGGGATAAAGTGTTTGTTATTGTAGTAGTAACGTTCATTTTTACGCAATAATTTCAAAATCACGATACTTCCGGCCGTAAATAAGAAATATGTCCCGACGATCACAAGTAAAACAGCCCAGAAAAATTTGATGACAGCTGAGACTGGAGACTCGATCGTCAAAGCTAAGTAGTAACCCCAACCTAAAGCTCCAAAACCAAGTAGAGCTACGAACCATTTGGCTTTAGGTTCGCGTTCACCTTCTTTAGCAGCTTGTAAAAATTTGATCGGATCACTGCGTAAAATACTTACTAAACTCAATAGATAAATAAAAACAAACAGTAAAAAGATGATCCCTAAAACTAAGAAAAGCGTTTGTGGTTGGATCACAAATTTGAATTCCGTCCCGATAGCAAGAAGTTTTTTCAAACAAAGATACGCTATCCGTGAAAAAACGATCCCACTTAAGATCCCTAAAACAGCGGTGATCAAAAAACTAAAGAACATCTCGACTAAAGTCAGGCGCGCAAGTTCTCTTTTACCAAGACCTAAAATATTATAGAGTCCCAGTTCTTTTTTACGTTGCTTGTCTAAGATCGAACTCGTATAGATCGAAAAGATCACCGAGAAAATGATGATCACGACTGCTCCAAATCCAAATAATTGCTGTAAAGCTTCGGCCCCATGCATCTTTGTCAACCCTTGATCATTTGCTAAGATCAACATCAAGGTGTTCAACGCCCCTAAAAAGGTCATCGACAGTAAAAATGGCATGAAGGCTTGCCGGTTCTTTTTGATATTTTGCGTGGCTAATTTAACATAAAACATCTTCTCACCCCCTTAGCGTGGTAGTAGCGACGTCATCGTAGCTGTGATCTTTTCTAAGAAAGCTTGCTTGGAGAGTTCACCGCGATAAAGTTGGTGATAGACGATCCCATCTTTGATGAATAAAACGCGTTTTGCTCGACTAGCAGCCAAAGAACTATGGGTCACCATCAAGATCGTTTGCCCGTTTTGGTTGATCGCTTCAAACGTATCGAGCAGTTGATCAGAAGTCTTAGAATCAAGTGCGCCTGTTGGTTCATCGGCTAACAAAAGATCTGGTTCAGTGATCAGCGCCCGCGCCACCGCGACCCGTTGGCGTTGACCGCCTGAAAGTTCATACGGATATTTTTCTAATAAATTATCGATCAAAAGCTCAGTTGCGAGCTTTTGAACTTTAGCTTTCATCTGTTTGATATCTTTTTTAGATAACACGAGTGGTAATAAAATATTATCTTTGACTGAGAGCGTATCTAACAAGTTGAAATCTTGAAAGACAAAACCTAAATGCTCACGCCGAAAAGCAGCAGCTTGTTTGTCTTTGATCTGTGTTAGATCGTCACCGTTCAAGTAAATATGCCCTGAAGTTGGTTTATCTAACGTTGCGATCATATTTAGCAAAGTACTTTTACCTGAACCAGATTCACCCATGATCGCAGTATATTCACCTTGCTTTACTTCTAATTGGATATCTTTCAAAGCTTCGACTTGCACGCCTTTGAAACGACTTTGATAAACTTTACGTGCGTGTTCAACTTTTAATAATTCTTCCATGTTTATGACCCCTTTTCTATCTCATCTCTTGATATATTAAGCATACCAAGGTAAACGCCTAACGACCACTTACAAAAAGCTCGTTAACCTTACGATTTTGTAAGTTTAACGAGCTTAGTCAAAGTTTTGTTTTTTGGGAAAACGTAATGTGACTGTCGTTCCTTGACCAACAGTCGAAGTCAAAGCGATCGTACAGCCAAGTTTTTTAGCAACTTGTTTGGATAAATAAAGGCCTAAGCCACTGGCACGTTGATCTTTCCGTCCATTATAGCCGGTATAGCCTTTTTCAAAGACACGCGGGAGTTCTTCGGCTCTGATCCCGATCCCAGTATCGCTCAGTTGTAATTCATTTTCTGTAAGTGTCACGGTGATCGTCCCATGTTCCGTATATTTGAGCGCATTAAAGATGATCTGCTCCAAAATAAAGACGAGCCATTTTTTATCGGTATTGACCCACGGATCATCGCCTTTAAAAACTAATGAGATATCTTTTTCAGAAAAGAAGAGCGCATATTTTTTCAAAACGGAGCGCGTCAAGTGTGCTAACGAGACTTTTTCAAAGACTAGATCGCTCTTGTCCAGATTTTGTCGTAAATAGTTGAGCATGAGCTGTAGATACTCATTGATCTTGAATAGCTCTGCCCGCATCTTTGGATCACGTCCGTTTGCCTGGATCAATAGGTCTAGCGCGGCAACTGGCGTTTTGACTTGATGAAGCCAGATCCCAAAATCATCTAACATCGCTTGTTTTTGCAAGCGATCTTGTTCATTTTCGGTGATCAGTTGTTGTTCTAAGTTACGCGCGATCATTTGATAAAGTTGTTCTCGTTGATCTTGGCTCTTGGGGAGAAGTTCACTCGAAAAATTATCTCTCAATAAATTTAGTTGGCGGAGCTTTTTTTGCCAATGAAACCATTTGATACAAGAGGCGAGCAAGATCACAAAAGCGCTAAAAAGTAATGTATCCCAAAAGATGATCTGCGGTTGATCATAAAGATACAACACTAAAACTTCGATCAAAAGCAAGGCTCCCCAGATCAAATAAAGACTTTTATGATCATAAAGGAAGTTGATCAGACCCACTTTCTTCAAGGATGTACCCCTTTCCCTTGACTGTTTTGATGAGTTCAGCCAAGCCTAGTTGTGCTAATTTTTTTCGGATCCGTGTCAAATTGACAGCTAACGTATTATTGTCGATAAAACTATCATCTTGCCATAGCGCTTCAACGATCTGACTTTTAGGAACGAGCTGGCCTTTAGCTTTGACTAAAACTAAAAAGATCTTAGCTTCAGTTGGCGTTAATTCGACTGCTCCTTGTTGATTAGTCAACGTATTTTTTTCAAGGTCAAATTGCGTTTTAGCAAAGGTATAGTTATTTTCATTGATCTCATTCGTATATTCATAACTGCGGCGCAAAAGCGCTTGAACTTTAGCATTCAAGAGTTCCAACTCAAATGGTTTGACGATAAAATCGTCGGCACCTAGATTCATCGCCATGATCTGATTCATCTGATCAGAAGCCGAAGAGATAAAGATCAACGGCACGTTTGAGTGCTTTCGGATCTCTTGACACCAGTGAAAACCATTGAAATATGGAAGCGAGATATCCATTAAAACTAACTGCGGAGCTAAGGCTAAACATTGTTCACTGACATTTTGAAAATCAGTCACACAAACACACTCGAGTCCCCATGAAGTTAATTTGTCACTGATGACTTGTGCGATCGTTTGGTCGTCTTCTACAATAAAAACGGTCTGTTTCATTTGATCCTGCTATATAAATATAAACAAATATGATCATATGTAGCAAATGATCATATTTGAGAAAGAAATATAGCTTTTCCTTTCCTAATTTATTTACTACCGTCAACGCTAGTATTCCCATATCCTAACAAGAGGGTAATGACATTGACTAGCTCTGATAGCCTAAGGGTGTAGCCCACCCCGTTATCTTTTTTAATTTAATAAAGCTAAAAGATTAGCTACTGCATTTTCATCTCGATCCATGATCGCACCACATTCATAACAAATATATTCATCATGCTTAGTTCTATGCTTTTGATTACCATTAAGACCAACTTTATCTTCACCAGTCTTAATGAAGCCACACTTAGAACAACGTTGGGTGCTCGGATAGTATTTATCAGCTAAAACTACTTTTTTATCATACCATTCAACCTTATAAGTCAATACTTGTCTAAAGTAGCCGAATAATGAACGTTGGAGTCCTTTAGAAGCAACATGTGTCATCTGCATTTTCTTTACTTCTAGATCTTCGATCACTATCTGGTCGTAATTAATGACTAATTCTGTGGTAAATTTTTGGATAATGTCATGCTGGATATTGGCTATTTTACGATGATCACGTTGTAACTTGGCTCTCGTCTTAACGTAATTATTTGTTTTAGTAGCTTTTTTACCATTCACAACACGTTTTCTAGCTAATTTTCTTCGATAATACTTGATACGTTTATAGAGTCGTTTCAAATTATCGGGCAAGGTGTTTACCTTACCATTTGTATAGTTTAGATGTCCAACGTTGACGTCAACCGCGGTGTTCGAGTGGGCTTTATCTTTCTTTTTTATCTCGACCTCAAAAGGCAAACTCGCCCAATATTTACCATTTTCACAGTAAATTGAAACAACTTTTAATTCACCCTCTAAGTTCTTAGCACCTTTGAATCTAATATCATACCAACTTTTGATCCCTAGAGGTTTATCTAGACGTAATTTCCCATTGATGATCTTAGCCCTATCAGTTTTAAAACCTTGTCTAGGAGCTTTCTTAGACTTAAATTTTGGTTTGCCCCAATTAGACATAGATTTATTAAAAAAGTTTTTCCAAGCTTTACCTAGATCAGAGATCGCTAATTGTAAACAACGAGCAGATAAGTGATATTGCCAATCTTCTTTATTAGCTACTAATTCATCACGGACCTTGCGTTCACTTGGATACAACTTCTTATCATTTAGAATTAGCGAAGTTTCATACATATCATTCCACAAAGCTAAACCTTGATTCCAACAATATCTCCGATAATTACATAAATCATCGAGAATTTTTCTCATAGTTTGATTTGGATAAAGTTTTATTTTCTGAACCTGTATCAAGCTCTTCACTACCTTCCAAAGAATCATCATTCACTATCTTACCTGAACAACAATAAAATACAGGAACAATACTTACTAAATATTATAGACCTTACATAGTCTTTCAAACCATCCGTAACCAAAACGGATAAGTTATATCGTATTTGATTATATCTTAATACACTTTCGACAATAGCTAAATACTCCTTAAGATCGTAAATAGTAATCCAAGTGACAAGATCAAGCTGATGAGCAAAATAAAGATCCAGCCAAATGGACTATCTTTGAACGGTAATAAGACATTCATCCCAAAAAAACCAGTCACGATCGTCGGGACAGTCAGTAAAAGCGACCAGATCGTCAAAAGGCGCATCGTCTCATTTAAATTATTATTCAACAGATTATTATACGTTGCTGCGACTTCGTCTAAGATCTGATCGGCGACCCGCGCCATCGCTACAACTTGGTCGGCTTCGATCTGAGCGTCTTCTAAACGTTCTTTTTCAGATTCAGTCAGATCTTTATAAAAGCCAAGCTTACTCAGTTGGTTCAATAAAAGATCATTTTGATCGATCGCAGTTACGATATAAACTAGCCCGATCCCCAGATCAGAAAGCTCGAGTAAGTTATGCTTGGTAGCTTTACTCTTTAATTTTGTCGTTAAATACGCCCGTTTTTTATTGACATCTTTGATGATCGGAAAATAAGCGTGCACACATAGATACAAAGTTTTAAACACGAGACTGAGTTTACTTAGTTCAGGTTCGTTACTGAGTAAACCAGAGATAAAATCATTGATATAGTCGGTATAGTCGGTCGTAAAACTATAGACTGCGTCCTTTGTGACGATAAAAGCGATCGGGCTAGCTTCGTATAAAGTATCGTCTTTTTTGGGGACGTTAAAGACGAGCAGTAAAGTGCCCGACTCAGCATCATACTCAACGTGTGCATTTTCATCTTCATCGATCGCATAAGCCAAGATCTCAGGATCAAGCCCGTCGGCCCGTAAACTTGCGATCGTTGGCAAGTCGTTTTTCCGGATCTGATACCACTTACTCTTACCTTGTTCAAAAACTTTTGTTTCTTTCATTATACTTCAAACTTTCTATGTAAAATAACACTCACGCGTTGTTCTTAATTTTTTTATTATAACACATCTTTTTTAGTACCTTGCTGAGCTAAGCCTTAAGCACTCACACGAAACTTACGAATGCATACGCAACTCATCGTAATCAAATTGTAGTCAAAAAGCATTGAGGAAATTTCTAAAGAAAAAACAAAAAACGCCCTATCCCTTGCTAGACAAGAGATAGGACGTTTTCTAAGTCAACTGATTATTCAGCAACTGGGTAAACAGAAACTTGCTTTTTATCGCGACCTTTGCGTTCAAATTTAACAACGCCAGCCACTTTAGCAAATAATGTGTTGTCGCCACCCATACCAACGTTAACACCTGGGTAAATACGTGTACCACGTTGACGGTATAAGATAGCACCACCGTTAACTGTTTGACCGTCAGCGCTCTTTGCGCCTAAACGCTTAGAACGTGAGTCACGACCGTTAGAAGTGGAACCACCACCCTTTTTATGAGCAAAGAATTGTAAGTTCATTAACATAGTTCGTGCACCTCCTTGAATCAGAATTATTTATCTACAGTTATATATTCTTGATAACTCTGCGCCACATCTGTCAGCCCGAGCTTAAAGCTCTCTAAGAGAAGTTGCGCTTTCGGATCTTGCTGGTCTTTCTTAGCTAAAGTCAACTTTAAGTAGCCACCTTCAGCTTCGTTTGAGACTAGATCAAGTTTCATTTGTAAAAGCTTTTCTAAACTATTGATCGTATTGATCGCTAGTACCGAAACAGCCGCACAAACGATATCCTGTCCATACGCGCCGGAGTCAGCATGCCCAGATATTTCAAAGCCGGTGATCATCCCGTCACGTTGAGTAATATGTGCATGTATCATCTAAACGCCTACTTTCGCATTAATTATGCGTTGATAGCATCGATAACGACCTTTGTGTAAGGTTGACGATGACCTTGTTTTGTATGTTGATGTTTCTTAGGTTTGTACTTGAAAGTAACAACTTTCTTAGCACGACCTTGCTTTTCAACAGTACCTTCAACAGTTGCACCTTCAACGAAAGGTGTACCGATCACTGTGTTTTCACCACCGACTAAAACAACTTTGTCGAAAGTTACTTTTTCACCTGCTTCAGCAGCCAACTTTTCAACGTAGATAGCTTGACCAGCTTCTACTTTAAGTTGCTTACCGCCTGTTTGAATGATTGCGTACATTAATGTGCACCTCCTTGTAGTTTACTTAGACTCGCCGTAATGTAGTGGCTCATCGAGCACTTAAACTTAAAACGTGCGGTTGCAGTTGTGGCATGCACAAATACAACGACAATATAATATCAAACTTTAAGACTTGCGTCAACTATTTTTTGTTTTTAGTATCGACCAATAGTTGGGCGAATCTCACCTTATTATTTTGAACCAAGCTGTCATATCGCAATTAAAAGTCATATACTACTAGTCTGTTATTTACAAGAGGTTTCTTAGCAATTTCTATAAATTCTAGAACTCATTTCAGCTAGCTATTATAACACGTCTCAGGGATGCACTGAAAAACGCCCTACCAGATAGATAGCACGCTGAAAGAAATTGAAATGTTTATCGAAAAAGTATTAATCAAGCACAAAATCTCAAAAATAATCTTAAGATCAACTAAGTGACTAAAGTATATCAGCTGCAGACAAAATATAAAAGCCTTGGATATTTCCAAAGCTTGATCTTGTACACTATTTTAAAAATAAATGGTATACTTTAGTTGTAAGCGGTTAATAAAAAGCTATAAAAAGATATCTTTGGGTAGTAAAAGAACGAGAACGGAGGGATCCACATGAAAGATAAGCTCATTTTCACAAGCATTGCCGGGATCGTAGCAGGTAGTATCCAATATTTATACAGCTTATTTATTGCCACTAACATTAGTTCAGACGCCTTGCGACTTTTCGTAAATATCGTGCTACTAGTTGGAGCGATTTATCTTGCATATTTCGCATATCTGAAACTTTTTAGACGCAAGAGCGATGAGATCAGTTGATTTGTCATTTTAATTTAAAAGTTGAGCGTGAACTTAGTAAAGTTTGCACTCAACTTTTTTTGGATATTCAAAAAAAGCTGAGTACCACAAATAGTGCTCAGCTTGACTCAGTAATTATTTTTTCTGGTATTAGAAAATTTTTCTTCACTTCTCTTTTATTACCTAAGTATAATTTAGCAAACTCGTCTATTAAACCGTGAAATTCTTTTGCCTCATGATGAGTAAAATTACTTGATAATTCAATTTTATTAGCTGGGCTCTCGTATCTAGGGTATTCTTGTTGGATCAACCAGCCAAATAAATTTATATTTACTCTATTCATTTTTTGTTCTATACTGCTTTGGCGACTCACCAAAATAATCTCTAAATTTTTTTATAAAGTATGAAACATTAGGGAAACCAACACTATTAGCAATTAGCTCAACCGTTTTATTTGAATTGAGCAGTTTATCTTTCGCATACTCCATCCGGATTTCCAACAAGCGCTGCTGTGGTGTCATCTTAGTTATTTTTTAAGACATGTCTTAAGTGTGATTGGGATCCGTGTACCGTATATGATAGTTCTTCTACCCATATATTATCATCTACAACAACATCATTGGGCCGACATCTTTTACATGGACGATAGCCATAATTTTCTGGTTCTTTCAGATCGTAATAAATTTCAATGTTTTCTTTTTTAAGTATGCGTGAACTACATGAGGGTCGGCAATAAATTTTAGTCGTTTTTACTGCATAACGAAAAGTATCATCGTATGTTGCATCATTTTCAATAATTGCTTTCCATTCTTCATCTGTTACCATAGACACTTTCCTTTCTAAATTTGAAATTTTTTGCTTACTATAGATCAATACCTTCTAATGTCAACAATTCTATCTTTTTCTCTATTCCCCCAGCATAACCAGTTAAGGAACCGTCGCTACCGACTACTCTATGACAAGGTATTAAAATAGCTATCGGATTATGTCCTACGGCACCACCTACTGCTCGCGCAAAAAATTTCTTCCCCGCTTCTTTGTCAGCTAACATATTAGCAATTTCTTTATACGTAATTGTTTTTCCATAAGGTATTTCGCTCAGTATCTCAAATACTTTTTTCTGAAACGCTGTCCCTTCAGGCTTTAAAAGAGCTTTATCGATCTTTGGTTTTTTCCCTAAAAAATAGTCATCTAACCAATTCCAAACTTGGCGTATCACCTTATTTTCCTTTTTAGCAATTGTTGCTAGATCATACTTTGAACCATAATATTTTTGATTTTTGAACCAAACACCTTTCACCGAATTTTCATCAGCTACTATTTCAATTTTTCCCAACGGTGATGCATATTCATTTTTGATCAACATTTTTTCTTCCTCCAATAGAACGCACACCAGATGAATATCCATTTCATTAGATCCATAACTAAGATTTAAAATCGCCAGCCATGAAAAAATACTTGGTGCTACTATCCTGAATATATCCTCTCTTCAATAATTACAAATCTTTTTGATATATTCATTTTAACAATTTTCTTCCAGCAAAAATAACACGATCTGGCTTTTTAACTTTTCAGTTATCTCCTACTCCCACACGAAATTTTTATGGATTGCAGGAATATATGTAAAAAAACACTCCCTCATTTTTTGATATGATTCCCCTAGAGTGGACACGGAAATAATAAAGATTCTGTGATCACTCTAGGGGGATTTTTTATGTCTAGAAGAACTACTAAACATACACTTGAAGAAAGATACCAGGCAGTCTCCGAGTATCTTAGTGGACAATATAGTAAGTACTTTATCTGCCGGAAATATACCATTTCTAAAAATACATTTGATAATTGGATCAGAAAATACAAAGCTGGCGGTTTAGATGGCTTAAAAGAGTCTAGAACCTGGAAAGAATATTCAGTTGAATTAAAAACAACTGCGGTTCTAGAATATTTAGAAAATGGACGTTCACCAAAGAAAATTTGTGATAAATACAATATTTCGAGTGTTTCGGTTTTACGTAAATGGATCAACTTGTATACTAATGGAAAAGGCTTTAAAGCTACCATTGGAGGTCGTAATAGAATGAAACATGGACGTAAAACTACTTTTAAGGAACGGCTCGAAATAGTTCAGTATACACTTGCTAATAATAAGAATTATCACAAAGCGATCGATAAATATAATGTTTCTTATTCCCAAGTCTATAATTGGGTCAAAAAGTTTGAAGTAGATGGCGAAAAGGCATTATACGATAATCGTGGTAAAACAGTTAAAGATCGTGATTATAAGACTCTTTCTGAAACTGAGCGTCTCAAGCTTGAGATCCTACGTTTGAAAGAACGTAATAAATATCTAGAAGCAGAAAATATCGTTTTAAAAAAATTGGACGAACTCGAAAGGAGGAGATAAGCTTTATACCTAAAAATCTGCGTTTTAAAGCTATTCAGGAAGTTCTTAAAGAGTTTCCACAAATTGAACTCTGGATCCTTTGTGCGATCTTAAATGTATCGCGCTCAGGGTATTATCGTTATTTAACTGCTCCAAAATCACAATGTACTTTGGAAAATGAATGGTTAAGTGAGATCATAAAAAAAGAATTTCATGCTTTAAATGGAATTTACGGTTCTAGAAGAATGACTCTTCTTATCAATCGAAAGTATCAAAAACAATATAACTTCAAACGTATTCGTCGCTTAATGAGAGTCCTTGGTTTATATTCAGTAATTCGTCGCAAACGCCGAGGTTGTACTCGTTCAGAACATTTAAACTACGAAGAAAATACTTTAGGTCGTGATTTTTCCGCTACTAGACCTAATCAAAAGTGGGTGACTGATGTCACTTATTTAGAATATGGCTTAGGACAAAAAGCTTATTTAAGTGCGATCAAAGATCTATACGATGGATCTATCATAAGTTTTGAAATTAGTAAAAGAAATGATAATCGGCTTGTCATGAAGACTTTAGAAAAAGCATTCACGCATTTAAATGAAGCTAATCTACTTCTTCACAGTGATCGTGGATTTCAATATACTTCAAAGGAATATCTTCGGTTGACCTCAAGGCATGGTGTTACAAGAAGTATGTCTCGAGTGGGGAAATGTATCGATAACGCACCAATGGAAAGTTTTTGGAGTCATTTCAAGACAGAATGTTATTATTGGCTAAAATGTGAAACATATGGAGAACTTGTAGAAATGATCGAAAACTATATCAAGTTCTACAATACCCAACGTTACCAAATAAAACTAAACAGCCTGACTCCAGAAGAATACCGGAATCAGGCTGCCTAGAATTTTAATTATTTAGTTGTTCACTTGACGGGTCTCAGATCATTCATATAGGAAGTGTTTAGAGAAATTTCTTATTTTACTTCTTCGTCTGTCTTCAAAACAGCCATGAAAGCATCTTGCGGTACGACAACGCGTCCAACAGCTTTCATTCGCTTCTTACCTCGTTTTTGCTTATCTAACAGCTTAGCCCGGCGGTCCGGATCACCAGTATGGATCCGCGCCGTAACATCTTTGCGGTAAGCCTTGATATTTGTTCGTGAAATGATCTTTGCTCCGATCGCAGCTTGGATCGGGATCTCGAAGTTTTGCCGTGGGATGATCGTCTTGAGCTTATCGGTGATCACCCGTGCACGTTGTTGGGCAAATTGTCGGTGCGAGATAAAGCTCAATGCATCGACTTTATCACCGTTCAACAAGATATCGATCTTCACTAGATCACTTGGACGAGTCCCGTCCAATTCATAATCAAGCGAGGCATAACCACGTGTACTTGATTTTAACTTATCAAAGAAATCAAAGATGATCTCTGATAAAGGCATCTCGTAGATCACATTGACCCGGTAATCATCTAAATAATCCATTGTGATGAAATTTCCCCGTTTAGCTTGGCAAAGCTCCATCACCGCTCCAACATAGTCACTTGGGACCATGATCTCAGCTTTGACGTAAGGCTCGTTGATCTGTTTGATCGTTGGGACATCTGGCATCTCAGATGGGTTTGAAACGTTGACATGTGAACCATCTGTCAATTCAACATCATACGTGACCGAGGGTGCCGTTGTGATCAGTTCCATCCCAAATTCACGTTCAAGTCGTTCTTGCACGACATCCATATGCAAGAGTCCTAAGAACCCACATCTAAACCCAAAGCCTAACGCTTGCGAAGTTTCTGGTTCAAATTCGAGCGCAGCATCATTTAACTTCAATTTTTCTAATGCTTCGCGCAGATCGTTATACTTGCCGTTATCAGTTGGATAAAGTCCAGAATAGACCATCGGACTCATCTCCCGGTAACCTGCTAAAGCTTTTGGTGTTGGATCAAGAGCGTTCGTCAACGTATCCCCGACCCGTGTATCTTGGATATCTTTGATACTTGCTGTCAAATAGCCAACATCCCCTGCCATCAACATCTCACGTTTGATCGGCTTAGGTGAATTGACCCCGACTTCAACGACTTCGTATTCGGCCCCGCTGTTCATCAAACGGATCTTGTCGCCTGGTTTGACTGTTCCGTCATAAACACGGATGCTCAAAACAACCCCCCGATAATCATCGTAGACCGAATCAAAGATCAACGCCTTTAATGGTGCTTTGAGATCACCTGTTGGGGCAGGCACTTTTTGGACGATCTGTTCGAGCATCTCTTCGATCCCGATCCCGTTTTTAGCTGACGCTAAGACGGCATCTGAAGCATCTAGTCCGATCACATCTTCGATCTCTTGGCGTACACGTTCTGGTTCTGCCGAAGGAAGGTCGATCTTATTGATCACAGGCACGATCTCTAAGTCATCATCTAAGGCTAAATAAACGTTAGCTAACGTCTGTGCTTCGATCCCTTGAGCTGCATCGACGACTAAGACTGCACCTTCACAAGCAGCTAAAGAACGAGAAACTTCATATGAGAAATCGACGTGTCCTGGAGTGTCGATCAAGTGGAAGATATAAGTCTCACCGTCTTTAGCGTGATAATGTAATTCAACTGCATTGAGCTTGATCGTGATCCCACGTTCACGTTCAAGATCCATCGAATCTAGTAACTGATCTTGCATCTCACGTTTGGAGACAGTATCGGTCAATTCTAAGATCCGATCAGCTAAAGTTGATTTTCCGTGGTCGATATGCGCTACGATCGAAAAGTTACGGATATGCTTTTGTCGCTCCGCCATTTTTTCAAAATCCATTTAGCTTTTCCTACTTTCTTGCTATTTCCTAATTATTAATTATATGTGTTTCAACATTAACAGTCAATTTTACCGTTAGTGCTAAAAAGTTCTACGAAGTCTCGACCTCGTAGAACTTTTTCTTACATTTCGTCTGGAGCTTTGACACCTAAAAGTCGTAATGCTTCTTTCAAAACTACAGCTACACTTTGAACTAAAGCTAAACGCGCTTCTAGTTGGTCGTCTTCAACTAAGATCTTTGAATGCGCATAGTACTTATTGAAAGCTTTTGCCAAATGGATCGCATATTTTGCGATGACTGAAGGTTCGTATTCAGCAACTGCCCGGGCGATCGTTTCTGGGAATTCACCTAATAAGCGAACTGTTTCCCAAGCATTTGGATCTGATAGACCTGAGATCTCGGCCGGATCGACTGTTTTTTGCGCTTTCCGTAAAATACTCATGGCACGAGCATGTGAGTATTGAACGTATGGCCCAGTTTCACCTTCAAAGCGCACGACTTCTTCAAGGTCAAAGTCAAAGTTGTTCAAACGTTCATTTTTAAGATCGTGGAAAACAACAGCGCCAGTCCCAACCGCTTCCGCTACAGCTTCTTTATCAGCTAAGGTTGGGTTTTTAGCTTCGATCTGTTCTTTAGCCAAAGCGACTGCATCGTCTAAAACTTTTTCAAGCAAGATCACACGGCCAGAACGCGTTGAAAGCTTCTTCCCACCTTGAGTGATCAAACCAAATGGGATGTGGTGAATATCATCTGACCAGTCATAACCCATCTCTTTTAAGACTGCTTTTAATTGTTTGAAGTGGTTTGATTGTTCGTTACCAACGACATAAAGTGATTGAGCAAAATCGTAAGTGCGTTTCCGATAGATCGCAGCCGCCAAGTCACGCGTGATGTAAAGCGTTGCCCCATCAGTTTTCTTGATCAAAGCTGGATTGAGATCATATTCTGAAAGGTCAACGATCTGAGCCCCTTGACTTTCTTTTAAGAGACCTTTTTCTTCCAAGATCTCAACGACTTCATCCATCTTGTCGTTGTAGAAAGCTTCGCCGTTATATGAATCAAACTCGATCCCTAAACGGTCGTAAACGGTCGTGAAAGCTTTGAGTGATTCTTCTCTAAACCATTTCCAAAGACGAGTCGCTTCTTCATCACCAGCTTCTAGACGCCGGAACCATTCGCGGGCTTCATCGTCTAATTCTGGGTTTTCCACGTCTTCTTTATGGAAACGGACGTAATAACCTAATAAAGCATTGATCGGATCGTTTTTGACCTCTTCTTCACTGCCCCAAAGTTCATAAGCACGCATCAATTTGCCAAATTGTGTGCCCCAATCACCTAAGTGGTTGATCTTAACTGGCTGATAACCTGATTTTTCCATCAATAAAGCGATCGAATTACCGATCACAGTTGAACGCAAGTGGCCCATCGACATCGGTTTAGCGATATTAGGTGAAGACATGTCGATCGGTACTTGACGTTTGTTTCCTGTCGTTTTATCTCCGAAGTGTTCTTTTTCGGCCAAAACTTCAGCTAAGATCTCTTGGCTGACTAATTCTTTATCTAAGAAGAAGTTGATGTAAGGACCGACTGCTTCAACTTTTTCAAAACCTGTTTGATCGATCTTTTCTACTAATTCTTTTGCGATCATCTGCGGTGCTTTGCGCAAAACTTTAGCTAAAACAAAAGCTGGAAAAGCATAGTCGCCTAGCTTTAGATCTTTCGGGCGTTCGATCTTTTGGGCGATCTCATCTACGCTCAATTGACCATCGATCGCTTGATAAACAGCATCTGCAACTTGTTGTTTGTAATCTTTCATATTTTCCTCCTAAATAAAAAAACATCCCTTGCTTAATGCAAGAGACGAGAAATTCCCGCGGTACCACTCTACTTGATATCTTGATCCACTTTGATAAAACAACTCTAAAAAGCGCGCTTCACTAACTTCTCCGATCTGGCTTCCACCCTCCCAGACTCGCTGAACGCTTCGGCTAGCTACTCCTCTTTTATCATCGAGTTTTGATTATTAAATTAAAAAACATCTCTAGCTAGAAGCCAAAGATGCTCAGTTAAGCGGGTGACGAGAATCGAACTCGCGACATCAGCTTGGGAAGCTGGGATTTTACCACTAAACTACACCCGCATCAACAAAAATGATTATAGCACATCTAAATATGCTTGTCATCATTTTTTGTGATTTTTTTAAGCAGAAACTTTTTTCATGTGATCTAACGCTACTACAGCGCGATCATGAAAGTCACTGACAACGATATTATCATCTTTGTGATGTTCGATGATCTCAACGACAGCAGAATTTTCATATATTTTTTCGATCGTGCCGACAAAATCATGTGTTAACGAAGCAAACTTGTCACATGTTACTTTGTCGCCAACTTTTAATTTCGTTTCCATTGATGATTCACCTACCTTGATTGGCAATGTCCTATGAATACTACCAAACTTTAGCCACGGTTGCAAGTAAATACCCTAAATATTACTTAATTTAATAATTTTAGATACTCTGTTAAACTATTCCAAACTATCCATAGCGTTTGCACAAGTATTCTTGTAATAAAGTCACAAAGGCTTGCGTTGAAGGCGTCTGTTGTGATTTGGCATGCGTCACCAAGGCGATCGTACGGTAATATTCTTCTTCAAATGGATAAAAAACAACATTCCCTGAAAGCTTTTGTAAAGCTAATTCTGGTAAGATCCCTAGCCCTAATCCGGCTTCGACCATCGCAATGATCGAGGCATCATCGATACTGTATTGAATCGTTTTGACTGAATAATCATCGAGAGCTTGTTTAGTATCGCGATCATAATCGATCGCTTGCAAAATAAAAGGTTTGTCTGAAACATCTTTGGGGACGACCGTCTGTTTATTTTCCGGCACAAAACCTTTAGGTGCGACACAATAGATCCGGTCGCGATATAACGGTAAGATCTCAAGATTTTCCTTGATCGGTAGCGCCGAAAAACCAACATCGAGTTCACCTAATTTGACTTGTTCGACAACTTCATTGAAATTACCCTGCATGACAGTCACTTCGATCTGCGGATAACTTTTTTTGAATGAATTGATCAAGTCAGGCAGCCAATTGATACAAACACTGCTAAATGCCCCGATCCGCAAATGACCTTGGTTGAGCCCTTTGATCTGAGCCGCTTCTTCAGTGAGCTTATCTTCGGTATTCAAGATCTCACGTACGATCGGCAAAATTTTTTCCCCTGCCGAAGTCAATTGAACTCCATTGCGATTGCGGAAAAATAGCGCAAATCCCAGTTCTTTTTCGAGACCGTTGATCGAATGACTGATCGCAGATGGCGTGACATTCAAAGTCTTAGCTGCCGTGATAAAAGCTTTTTGCTTAGCAACTTCGCTAAACGCCTGATACATAAAGTTTGACATCGTAACTATTTGAGCCCCCCAAAAAGTTTATATGATAAGTGATATTATCACAAAAATGTCTGACCGACTACTCATTACACTTTTTGGGCGCAGACTAAAAAGTACCTACCTCAAACCAGATAGGTACTCTACTACTTTATAAACTCAATATTTTTTTTGTGTAGCCTTAGTCCCGATATCATGCCGATAATAGCAACCAGTAAGTTCTTTAGTCGCTAAAAAAGCGTAGACTTCTGCTTGGGCTTTAGCAAGCGTTTCAGCCTTTGCAAGCACTGTTACGATCCGACCACCATTTCCGATCAACTCGTGTTCTTTTTCCGCCACATTCGCATAGTCAAAACTCAACTGTTCGGTTTCTGTAAATGTCGGTAAGACTTGCCCCGTCTCATACTGTCCTGGATAGCCTTCAGCTGCGATAACGACACCGATACAAGCCTCTTGTGAAACTTTGATCTCTGGTAAAGTTTCACCTGAAAGTGCTTTTTCAACTAAGAGAGCTAGATCATTTTCAACTCGTGGTAAAACGACTTGCGTCTCAGGATCACCTAGACGCACATTGTACTCGATGACTTTTGGCCCCGTTTTAGTCAAGATCAATCCAATATACAAGATCCCACAATAATTGAAATCTTCAGCTCTTAAACCAGCGATCGTTGGTTCAACGACTTCAGTGACCATTTTTTCATAATCTGCTTGGGCTAACTGGGGCAACGGACTATATGCCCCCATTCCCCCTGTATTTGCACCTTTGTCATCATCTAAAGCCCGCTTATGATCCTGTGCAAGCGGCAAGATCCGATGTCCATTTTTTCCGACAACGACAAATAATGAATACTCTGGACCTGCTAAAAATTCTGATAAAACGATCTGCTTTTGTCCTTTTTTAAACATCAAAGCGATCTCTTTTTCAGCGTCAGCCTTTGTTGTAGCGATCACGACTCCCTTTCCAGCAGCTAAACCATCAGCTTTGATCACCACTGGTTCTGTAAAATGAGCCAAGCCGGCAAGCGCTGTTTCAGAACTTTGATAAGTTTCAAAACGTGCCGTTGGGATCGCATGCTTATTCATGAACCGCATTGCGAAATCTTTCGAGCCCTCGAGCTTAGCAGCTCTTTTGTCTGGGCCAAAGATCTTAAAACCATCAGCTTCAAATGAGTCGACGATCCCAGCTACGAGAGCATTTTCAGGGCCAACAAAAGTCCAGTCGATCTCTTCTTCATAACAAAAGCCTTTCAACGCCTCAAAATCAAGTTCCGAGATCCCTAAAGTTACGATCCCATCTTCGACCATCCCCGGGTTTCCTGGGGCACAAAAAACTTGGGCCACATGTGGACTCGCTAATAATTTTTTAGCGATCGCATGTTCACGTCCTCCTGAGCCGATCACAAGTAATTTTTGTTTATCTTTCATTTCTTGCTCTTATCCTCGCTTCTGTTGCGCTTTAGTGTCTAAAATGTCTGATTCCTGTTGTGACCATCGCGATCCCATATTTATCTGCCATTTTGATCGAATCTTCGTCTCTGATCGAACCACCAGGCTGAATGATCGCCTTGATCCCATTTTGAGCAGCATACTCTACACAATCATCCATCGGGAAGAAAGCATCTGAAGCTAAGCCGACCGTGTCATCGATCTTTTCTTTAGCATGTGCAACTGCGATCTTAGTCGAATCGATCCGATTTGGTTGTCCAGCTCCGATACCTAACGTCTGCTTCTCATTTGCGATCACGATCGCATTTGATTTAGTATGTTTAACTGCTTTCAAAGCTAGTTCTAATGACCGTAACTGTTCTTTTGTTGGAGCTTTTTTAGTCACGACTTGCCAAGTTGTTGGATCCTCTAATGTCATATCTTGTTCTTGAACTAATAAGCCCCCCATGACAGAAACTGTTTCATAAGCCGGCGTCTCATCTTTTTGGCTAAAATCAAGCTCTAACAAACGTAAATTCTTCTTTTGTGTCAAGATCGCTAAAGCTTCTGGTGTAAATCCAGGCGCGATGATGATCTCTAAAAATAATTTATGCATTTTAGCGGCAGTCTTAGCATCAACGACACGATTCAAGACGATGATCCCGCCAAAGATCGAGATCGGATCAGCTGCATAGGCTAGATCCCAAGCTTCTTCTAAAGTCTGTGCTTGTCCGATCCCACACGGATTCATGTGTTTCAAAGCAACGACCGTCGGTTCTGTAAATTCGCGTGCGATCCGCAAAGCTGCATCAGCATCTTTGATATTATTATATGAAAGTTGCTTCCCGTGCAATTGTTTAGCAGCTGTGACTGCGTAAGCTTTTGGCAAAGCATCGCGGTAAAACCATGCTTTTTGATGTGAATTTTCCCCATAGCGCATTGGTTCTTCTAATTCATAAGTCAACGTCAACTCAGCTACTGCATCTTCTGTTTGACTCAAATACTGAGCGATCAAAGCATCATAAGCTGCCGTATGGCGAAAAGCTTTTGCAGCTAAAGCTTTTCGCGTCGCTAAGGAAGTTTGACCTGTGGCTTGCAATTCAGCTAAAACTTTTGCATGATCGGCTGGATCAACGACGACTGTGACATCGTTAAAGTTTTTAGCTGCTGAGCGCAACATACTTGGTCCACCGATATCGATATTTTCGATCGCATCAGCTAATTTTTTTGTTGGATCTGTGATCGTCTCTTTGAAAGGATATAAATTGACACAAACAAGATCGATCGGCTGGATCCCTAATTTTTCCATCGTTTCAACATGTTCTTTTAGATCACGACGTCCTAACAATCCTCCATGGATATAGGGGTTCAAAGTTTTGACCCGCCCATCTAAGATCTCAGGAAAATCGGTCACTTCTTCGACTGCTAAAGGGGCTAAACCTGCCTCTTCTAGAACTTTTTTCGTTCCTCCTGTTGAAATGAGTTCAAAACCTTGGGCCACAAGACCTTTAGCAAATTCTACAATACCTGTTTTATCTGAAAGACTGATCAATGCTCGTTTCAAGAAAAAATCCTCCTCTATAATATCTGGCTCAATGCTTTAGGGTAAAGTTCGTGTTCGACTGCGTGGATCCTTGCTTCAAGCGTCGCAAGCGTATCATCTGGATAGATCGGTACTTTTTGTTGTAAGATCACCGGCCCAGTATCAAGACCAGTATCAACATAATGGATCGTTACTCCCGTCTGATCTTTACCGGTCCGTTCATGATCTAAAAAGGCCCGCTCGATCGCATGCAATCCTTGATATTCAGGTAAATAAGCTGGATGTAGATTGACGATCTTTTTATCGTAAGCACAAACGATCTCTTGCCCTAAGATCCGCATATAACCTGCTAAAACGATAAAATCGATCTTTTTAGCCTGTAAAAGTGCTAATAACCGTTTTTCATACGCCTCTTTACCATGACATTCTTTGACTGTGAAAGTCGCAGCTGGGATCTGCAACCGCTTGGCGCGTTCAAGGACAAAAGCTTCAGGGTGATCGCAAAAAACTAAGGCTAGTTCGGCGTTAAATTCGCCTTTGGCAAAATGCTTTGCTAAAACTTCAAAATTACTGCCATTCCCAGAGGCAAAGATCGCTACTCGCATGTTTCTCCCACCTTATCAATGATCAATTTAGCTTCATCAGCTGGACGTGCAACTAATTTTCCGATCTCAAAATAACGTTCATTTTGTGCAGTCAAGAGAGCTTTAACTTCAGCCAGATCAGCTGGAGCAATTGCTAAAACTAAACCCAACCCCATATTGAACGTCTCTAGACTATCTTGTAGCGTCAATCCACCCATTTGGGCCAAATAATCAAAGATCGCAGGTTTTTCCCAAGTTGTATAATCAAGTTGCGCTTGAAGATCATCAGCATACATCCGCGGAAGATTTTCATATAACCCACCACCTGTGATATGACTGATCCCAGCTACCAGACCTTTTTTGAGCAGAGGCAACACAGCTTTAACGTAGATCCGTGTTGGTTCTAGTAAGGCTTCAGCTAAGTTTTGTCCGCCTAATTCAGCTGGGGTCTCAGTTAAAGCAAGCTTGTGATCTTTAAATAAGATCTGGCGTACTAATGAATAGCCATTTGAGTGTAGACCACTTGAAGGTAGACCTAGTAAGACCATCCCGGCTTTAGGTTTTGTCTCATCTAAAAGTTGTTCTTTTTCAACAACACCAACAGCAAACCCAGCTAGATCATACTCATCTGAAGCATACATATCTGGCATTTCAGCAGTCTCACCCCCAAGTAGAGCGGCATTTGCTTCTTTACAGCCAGTTGCGACCCCAGAAACGATCTGAGCCATCTTTTGAGGGAGGTTTTTTCCAGTCGCGATATAATCTAGAAAATAGAGCGGTTCAGCCCCTTGAGCTAAAATATCATTGACACACATCGCCACACAATCGATCCCGATCGTTGTATGTTTAGCTGCTTTTTGAGCGATCAAAAGTTTGGTCCCGACCCCGTCAGTCCCTGAAACTAAGACGGGGTGCTTATAATTTAACGAACCTAGATCAAACAGACCACCAAAACTGCCTAGCGCTCCTAAAACTCCTGGTCTCTTAGTTTTTGCAACATCTGCTTTGATCTGATCGACCATTTCATAGCCAGCAGTCACATCAACGCCAGCTTCTTGATATCGACTCATCTTACCCTTTCCTTTCTTGTTGTTGTGCAAGTGAAGCGCGATAACTAGCTTCATAATCATACAGTGGTGTTGGATAATTTCCGTCAAAGTACGCTACAGTCAAGCCACCATTTGGGACAGTTTGACCATCTGGTAAAGCGATCGCAGCGATCAAACTTTCAATACTCAAAAAGCCAAGCGAATCCGCCCCGATCAAATCTTTTATCTCAGCGACACTCTTTTCAGCTGCGATCAATTCTGAGCGCGTCGAGATATCGATTCCATAAAAACACGGAAATTTCAAAGGTGGTGAAGCGATCCGCATATGGACTTCTTTTGCACCTGCTTCTTTTAAAAGTTTGACGATCTGCTTAGAGGTCGTTCCCCGCACGATCGAATCATCAACGATCGCCACGCTCTTGCCTTCAACAACGCCCCGAACAGCAGATAACTTAAGTTTAACGCCCCGCTCACGCAATTCTTGGGTTGGTTGGATAAAGGTTCGCGCAACATATTGACTCTTGATCAGACCCATTTCATACGGTAAGCCTGCCTCTTCGGCAAAACCAGACGCTGCTGACAAAGAAGAGTTGGGCACACCGATCACGATATCAGCTTGAACAGGGCATTCTTTGGCAAGCAAGCGTCCCATTTGTTTGCGGGCGTTATGCACATTGACTCCGTGAATGATCGAATCTGGACGCGCAAAATAGATAAATTCCATCGAGCAAAGTGCCAACTGAGTCTGATCAGTATAATGTTCGACTGTCATCCCAGAATGATCGATCGTGATCAGCTCACCTGGTAAAACATCACGAACAAATTTGGCTCCCAACATATCTAAGGCACATGTTTCACTTGCAACGACGTACGCCCCATTTTTGAGTTGCCCGATACAAAGCGGACGAAAACCGTGCGGATCAAGTGCCGCGTACAAACGTTCATTTTGTAACAAAACAAAAGCAAAGCCACCATGTACTTCGTTCAAACTTGCTTTGAGTGCTTCTTTGAAAGAGAGCTCATGTTTTTGGCGGATCAAATGGATCAAGATCTCAGTATCTGAATTAGACTGAAAAACAGCTCCGGCACATTCAAGCTTTTTGCGCAACGCTCTAGCATTCGTCAAATTACCATTATGTGCTAACGCAACTTGCCCATCGTAAAATTCAAATAAAAATGGTTGGAGATTATTGAGCGAATCATTGCCACTCGTCCCATACCGTACATGTCCGATCGCCGCTGTCCCAGCTAAAGCATTTAGATCTGCTTCATTAGCAAAAACTTCAGCTAAAAGACCTTTATTGCGAAATTGCTTTAAAGTCGTCCCATCACTTGAAACGATCCCAGCTCCTTCTTGCCCACGATGTTGGAGGCTGTGTAAGCCAAAATACGTCAATTGTTCAGCGTTTTTAGTTCCAAAGACACCAAAAACACCACACTCTTCATTTAAGCCTTTGATCTCATAAGACAAGGTATCGCTTCCTCCCATACTTTTTGTGCTGTAGCGACTGGAACCGTAAAGTGCGTTTCAGCGACTGTGACATCAAGCTCTTTTGTCGTAGTAACTTCACCGACTAAAACTTGAGCTTTGCCCAATAGTGTTTCAAACGCCTGTTGATCTTTTTTAGCAACTGTGACTAAAAAACGTCCGGCCGTCTCACTAAATAGTTCAGCGGCTGAAAAATCAAATTTGACTTTTGCCCCTAATTCAGTCTTAAAGAATAATTCTGCTAAACATACACCAAGCCCGCCTTCGCTTGCATCATGACTACTTGTCACTAACCCTTGCTTCATCGCCTGATGTAAGTTAGTAAATGTTTGAGCAAGCCGCTTGAGATCTAGTGGCGCCAATGTTCCAGAGATCTTGCCTGTCAACATCTTTTGTAACTCACTTCCTGCAAAATCAGCTTTCGTCTGTGGGCCCACAAGATACAAAAGTTCACCCGCATTTTTAGCTGTTGCTTGGATAATATGCTTAGTATCTGCGATCAGACCGACCATACCGACCATCGGAGTTCCATAGATCGCTTCCCCATTATTTTCATTATAAAGCGAGACATTTCCTGAGATCACTGGGGTATCAAAGATCTCACATGCTTGTGCCATACCTGCAACTGACTGATGCAACTCATAATAGATCTCTGGATCGTTTGGATCTCCATAGTTCAAACAGTCTGTCATCGCTAAAGGCAACGCCCCACTTGAGATGATGTTAGCACACGCTTCAGTTACTGCCATCTGCCCACCGATCTTTGGATCAAGATAAACGAAACGTCCATTGCCATCAGTCGTCATCGCTAAAGCTTTTTTTGTTCCGCGGATCCGGACGACGCCAGCATCACTCCCCGGTCCAACAACAGTACTTGTTCGAACTTGTGAGTCATAAGTTTGCGTAAACATCTCTTTTGAAGCGATCGTTGGTTGAGCTAAAAGATCTAAGAGCGTTTGCTTAGGATCGGTTATTTCAGGGCGATAAGGCGCTTTTTTACGAGCTTCTTGTAGACGCAAGGGCTCGCGTTCTTCGCTAGGTTCTTCTAAAACATCATCTGTTAAAGTCGAAACAGGAATATCTGTCACGACTTGTCCTTGGTGGCGCAAAACATAACGTCCGTCATCAGTCACCCGACCGATCACAACTGCTTCTAAATCAAAATCTTTAAATAGTTTGATAACATCAGCTTCATGTCCCTTATGCACACAAAGTAGCATCCGTTCTTGTGATTCTGAGAGCATGATCTCATACGCTGACATATGACTTTCACGTTGTGGAACTTCATCAAGTTCTAAAACTAAGCCACTACCAGCTTTAGATGCCATTTCACATGAAGAAGAAGCGATCCCAGCGGCCCCCATATCTTGGATCCCCACTAACCAATCAGCATGTTCATGTGTCAATTTTAAGCACGCTTCTAACAAAAGTTTTTCCATGAACGGATCACCGACTTGCACGGCTGAGCGTTGCGTTTCTTTTTCATCACTAAAATCGCTAGAAGCAAATGTTGCTCCGTGGATCCCATCGCGCCCTGTTTTGGCTCCGACATAGATCACTGCGTTGCCAACACCAGCAGCCCGACCTTTTTGCATATCTTTTTGATCCATCAGACCTACGCTCATCGCGTTAACTAAACAGTTGCCACGATAACATTCATCAAAGGTGATCTCACCCCCAACGGTCGGGATCCCCATACAATTCCCGTAACCACCGATCCCTGAAACAACACCGTCGATCAAATAACGTGTGCGTGCGTCAGTCAATTCTCCAAAGTGTAAAGAATCGAGCGAAGCGATCGGACGAGCACCCATGCTGAAGATATCGCGTAAAATGCCCCCAACACCAGTCGCAGCTCCTTCATAAGGTTCGACGGCTGAAGGATGATTATGACTTTCAGCTTTAAAAACGACCGCTTGTCCATCACCGATGTCAACGATCCCAGCTCCTTCACCAGGGCCTTGGAGCACACGTGCGTTTTTGTTAGGAAAGAGACGCAAAACTGGCTTTGATTTTTTATAAGAACAATGTTCGCTCCACATCACGGCAAAAAGCCCTGTTTCAGTATAATTTGGGAGGCGTTTGAGCAATTTAGCGCAAATATAGTCGTATTCTTTTTGCGTTAAGCCCCATTCAAGGTATGGTTTTTGCTCCTTGATCTCTTGTGGTGTCAATTCTGCCATTATTTTTCCTCCGTTTTGACTGTACCGTATTCTAATAATGATTCAAAAACACGCCGCCCATCTTCATTACCTAATAAAGCTTCGACCGCACGTTCAGGGTGGGGCATAAGCCCTAAAACGTTACCTTTTTCATTACAGATCCCGGCGATATCATGTAAACTGCCATTAGGGTTCTCATCAGCATAGCGAAAGACGACCTGGCCATTTGCCTCAAGCTGAGCTAACGTTTCTTCATCAGCAAAATAACTACCATCAGCATGGGCGATCGGTAAAGCGATCACTTCGTCTTTTTGGTAACGCGTCGTAAACGGCGTTTTATTATTTTCGACCCGCACAGCTACTGTCTTACAAACAAACTTCAAACTATCATTTTGCTTCAAAGCACCTGGTAACAAGCCAGCCTCAGTCAAGATCTGAAAGCCATTGCATGTTCCAAAAACAGGTTTCCCTTCATTTGCCATCCGAACGATCTCTGGCATGATCTTGGAAAAACGTGCGATAGCCCCACAGCGTAGGTAATCGCCATACGAAAAACCGCCAGGTAACAAAACCCCATCAAACCCGCTCAGATCGGCACATTTATGCGATACGTATTCAACTTTGACTGTTGGAAACAAACGCAGCGCTTCGTAAAGATCAACATCGCAGTTTGACCCTGGGAAAACAACGACTGCAAGTTTCATTTTGTTTCCTCCATCACTTCATATTTGTAAGTTTCAAGATTGAAATTAACTAAAAGTTCTTCGGCGATCTCTTTAACAGCCTGAGCTAGTTCTTTTTGCGTCGGATCAAGTGTCACGTCAAAGAACTTGCCTACTTTGACATCTAAAACTTCAGTATGTCCAAGACCTTGGATCGCTTGTTTGATCGTGTCACCTTGAGGATCAAAAACAGATTCTTTATAAGTTACATAGATGCGTACATTGACCATTTTGTTTAGCCCTCCAAAACTTTCTTCAAACGATGTAAAACTTCAGCGTAGACTGGAGTCAAATCTCCAAGATCTTTTCGATAGACATCTTTATCTAAATGCGATCTTGTTTGTTGATCCCAGAGACGACAATTATCTGGTGAAAACTCATCTGCCAAAACGAGCGTCCCGTCGCCTAAACGTCCAAATTCTAGCTTAAAATCGACTAAGATCAAGCCAGCTTTGGCAAAAAGTGCCTTTAAAAGTTCATTGACTTGACGGGAAAGTTGCCAGATCTCAGCTAATTCGTCTTCCGTTGCCAAGCCCAAGGCTAAAATTTGCGAACGATTGATAAATGGATCGTCTAAAGCGTCACTTTTATAGTAGGTCTCTTCGACTGGCGTTGGAAATACAAGGCCATCTTCGACCCCAAAACGCGTTACAAAATGACCGGTCGCGATATTGCGCGTAACTGCTTCTAACGGGATGATCTCGACTTTTTTGACTAATTCTTCGGTCGCTGAGATCTTTTTGATAAAATGTGTTTTGACTCCCTTAGCGTTCAAATATGTAAAGATCAACGTCGAGATCTCATTATTGAGCTGACCCTTACCTTGGATCTGGTCTCTTTTCTTACCATTCAACGCGGTAGCCTGATCGAGATAAACAACGCGCAAAACTTCTGGATCGTCGGTACTCCACATCTGTTTAGCTTTACCGGTATAAATCACATGTCCCATAAATCTAATAGCCTCTTTCTGTGCAAAAAACGAACGTTAACAACAAAAACAAAAAGTATATTTCGATAATTTACACATATAAGATAACAAACACATTTATATTCGTCAACTAAAAAGACGGATATTTTCGTTTAAATTAATAAATAATATACTTTTATCATTCTACATAAAAGAATATACTTGAAAAATAAAATTAAATAACCACCTAAAACACGAACAATGTTTCAGGCGGTCATTTTACTTAAAATACCATTTTATCATTTGCGTCTCATCTTCGATCTGAACGCTTTGACTTTTACGGGGATATAATTTTCCTTTAGTTTGTTTGAGCTTCTTTGTTCCAGCACGGATCGTCATTTTCCGTGGTGCTTCTTTTAAGCGTACCCCGTATAACCCACCAGGAAGGTCTGTAAAACAAACTCGCCCAGTTTGGTCACTTGTAGCTTGATAAGGGACACCATCGCGTTTCAGCATGTATTTACCTTTTTTGTCGTATAAACCAAAAGTTTTGCCAACTAACGGAGATCCATCCACTGCTAAACAGTAGAAACAAAGATCAAACGGGATCTTTTTGAGTCGTGCCAAATAGATCGTGTGGAACAACAAATATAGAAGCAACCCAAAAAGTACAAGACACCCTCCTAAGATCAATGCTTGTCTGAGCGTATTGCGCCATGTGGCATCTTTAGCTTTTTTAGCGATCTCAGCGGTATACGGGACTCGATGGCCTGTCAAAACGAGCCGATGTGTATTCAACATATAGGGCGTACACGTCAAAAGCGAGGCCAAGTCGCGCCCAGGTTCTTTAGCTAAAACAGAAGTATCGGTCGGCAAGACTGTTTGGATCTTGTCGATCTTATAAGCTAATTTTTTCCCATAAACTTCAAAAATAAACAAGTCACCTTTTTTTAGCTTATTCAAGTCGGTAAATAATTTCCGTTCAGGTAGACCGCGGTGACTAGAGACGACTGAATGCGTCCCTTTACCTCCGACCGGATAAGAAGTACCATCTAAAACAGCCGCTCCATATTGCAACGTTTTACTTGTGGTCTTGTCAAATAATGGAATATCGACATCGATCTTAGGGATGATAACTTTGCCAAGCTGATGTTTTTTCAGATCTAATTTGACTTGTGTCGAAGCATTTGTAAAGGGATCTTTACCCATTTCTGACTTAAGGAGCTTATTTTTTTCTTCTAGCGCTTTTAATTTTTTAGCGTTCTCTCTTTCACTTTCTTTAGCGATCAGCCCTACACGGTAGCGATCGATAAAGTTATTTAGCGCATTGATATAAAAAGGATACAAAGCGATCAAGGCTCCAACTGTAAATAAGATGATCATGCAGATCTGGAGCCACATGTTTTGTTTTTTCTTTTTCATGCAGACCTTTCTAAAAAAAAACACATAATGGTGTCATTATGCGTCTTTTTATCAAATTTGAGTTTGGACGCCTAATTAGACGTTTTCATTTTTACGAGTTTTCTTGAACCAAACATAAGCGCCACCCATCAAAGCAACACCAAGTGCTAAGAAGAGGTAGATACCCATCCCACCAGTTGATGGTAAGATACCTTTTTTCGCGTTTTTGATCGGAGTAGGATCGTTCAATGTGTCCTTATAAGAGTTTCTTTGGATCGTAAAGTTGACAACTTCGCCTTTAACATAACCCTCTGGTGCTTTTGTTTCGATCAATTGATATTGATCAGTATATGGTAAGTAGATAATCCCCGTCTTATCCGTCATTGGATTACCATCCTTATCTAGCATCACGAGTTCACCATCTTTATTTGATCTAAAGACAGTTGCATCTTTCGCTGCTTCAACATGCTTAAGATCATAGCGTTGACCTGTAGCAGTTGACTCAGCACGGTTGATTTGAACGTATTTATGCGTCTTATCATAAACAACGAATTCTGCACCTTCTAATGCTTTATTAGATTGAGCATCTACTTTTTTAAAGTTGATACCACCAACAGCCAATGGTTTTTCAGCTTGTTTGATAAGGGTTGCTGTCGTTCGTAATAACGCTGTATTTGCTTGATCTGTTGTTGAAGTTTCAGATCCTCTTGTTGTATCGGCTGTTACTTCAACTTTATTATCGACAGGATTATCCAAACTGGCATTTCGCATACCTAAGAAAGCGTAGTAATCGATAGTTAGACGTTCACCAGCTAGATTGGCATATTGTTCACCTTTAAGTGTTAACGTGAATTTCGAATTCCCACCGTCAGCACCTGTTTCATATTCAATAGCATCTTCTGGAATATTTACATTTACTTTAGATGTAACAGTAACATTATCCACTGTTGCTTGCTTCGAATTGATCGCATCAACGATCGTATCAACAACTTCACCATCTGTACCTTTCACAACTTTTTCAGGTAATACCAACCCTGGGCCAGGATCATCTATAAGTTCGATCCCATTATTAGTATCAAAAATTGTTGTTGCTGGCACATCATAAGTTACTTGATAATGTAATAAGCGTCCGATACGTGGAGATAAAACCGTATTATTATTTACTCCTAAACCATCCCAATCTTTGTGATCGTGTAAAATCTTATCTTTTAATTCTTTGGTCAATTTACCAGAAGCAAAATCTTTACCATCTGTACTTTCAACATTTTTTGGATAAATATGGATATTTTCTAAAGCTACATTTCCAGATCCATAAACTGGTAAAGTTAAAACAATTGGAGCAGCTTTTTGTGTAATACCCGTTGGAGATTTTGTTTCTAGGATCAATAATGTCCGGAATTCATCTTTATTGATCTTAGTCGCAATCTTTTCAAAAGTCGTATCACCGCTCGCATTTGTCAATTGTTGTTCTTTAACGACAGTGTCTTCATTTGAAGTACCATTTTCTGTATAATACTTCACTAGAGCATCCGTTGCTGTTTGGGCATCTTTGCCACCCTTAAGTTCTGCAAGATATTTATCTGTAATATCATAAACAGTAAATCCGATATTTGGTAGGGCATTACCACCAAAATTCGGCATTTCTTCACCCGTATTTGGGGTAAATTCTGGCAGTTTGTCATCAAAAACACGTTTATGCACAGTAATATTCACTTCATTAGGAACTTTATCTGGATTTGTATTCACTTCATCGGCTTTAACAGTTCCGAGACTCCCAAGACTTGGTACTAAAACTGAAGCTAGTAATAATAAACTCATGAAGAGTCCTTTTATCTTTTTACTCATTGTCCTTACTTCCTTTCCTCTGTTTTAATAATATGAATGTTGCTATGATAAGCATTATGATCCCTAACATCGAGACCATATTTTTCTTTTCACCTAACTGAGCTAAAAAACCATTATGTTTGCCCGTAGATGGCTTGGAACCAAGATCACCTCCCGTTTGATCATTTGATCCACCTAAAGTTCCACCTTGGTCTTTTGAACTTTCAGATGAACCATTGGCTGGATCATCTTCCTTTTCAGTTACCTGAGCGTAATTTAAAACTTTAGGCGCTTCAGTGAATGAACTTGGTACCATTCCACCAACTAATTCAGCTAACATCACGCCTTGCAGACTAACTTTACCAGTCTCCAAGACTTCAAACGCTACTTGCTTAGCTCCAGCTGAAATACTGTATCCACTTGGCGCTTTGACTTCGCTAAAGAAATATTTACCTTGGTCTAGCACCGTATCACAGAGAACGAGCCCATTTTCATCCGAAGTGTATTTTTTGATCTTAGGATCACCCAGCGGATCAACACTTGTACTAAAAGTTTTCCCATCCATAGTTAAATACTGTTTTTCTGCTTCAACTTCTTTATAGATCACAAACTCAGCAGAGGCTAACGGCTTTTGTTCTTTACCACTAACTCCATATTTGTAAAAATACGGACAAGTCGTTAATTCAACTGGTTTTGTATAAAGCTCGATCATATTTTTTAGCGTGCCGTCAACTGCCAAAAGCGGAAGCGAGAACGCTAACGGTACGATCGTTTGCCCTTTGACCGATGTATCTTGCACGATCAAATAAGCGGTATTGTTTCCTTGGATATCAAAATGTGCTTTGCCATTTTGATCAGTCAACACAGTCTCTAACTTCGGCACTTGTTCTTTAGCCAAATACTCTTTAACTTCTAAAGGTGACATTTGCGAAAAATTCTCTAAAAACGCTTGAGCTTTTTCAGGATCTTTTTGCCCATAGTCCGCAGTGATCTCATACAATGAAAGTGGGATATCAGAACCTGTGACCATCTCACTTCCACTTTGATTTTCAAATTGATGTTGGACGATCACTTGCAAACGTTGTGCAGTTTCATCTGCTCGGGCATTGACCCCTACAAACGGCAAGCACAATCCAAGCAATAATAGAAGTGTTTGTAATATCTTTTTCATCGCCTACACCCTCCTCTTATTGCGAAAGGCAGCAATACTGATCCCAGTAAGCAACATCAGTGAAGCACCGACCAAAAGATAGATATAGATCCCGTTTCCACCCGTTTCTGGTAAAATACCAGCTGCGTGGTTTTTGACAGTTACTTCGAGGGTGTTATTACCGGTGTTTGTCAAAGTAAAGTTTCCACCTTCAACTTTTCCATCTGCACTGATCGTAAACTTGAGCGCTTCGGTCAATTTCACATAACCTTCAGGTGCTTTCGTTTCTTCGATCGTGTACTCACCAGGAGCTAGACCTGTAACTTTAAAGATTCCTTCACCTTCATCAGTGACTTGATATTCCTTACCATCTTTATCAGTTACTTTGAATTCTGCCCCAGCTAATGGCTTTTGTAAGAAACCAGTAACTTTTTTGATCGTTAGGTCGGTATCCTTTAGTTTGTTTGTTTTTGAAAGAACTAACATTGTAGGATCTTTATCGTCAACATATAATTGATCTAAAACGCCATTTTGTTTTCCTTTAAGCTCTTTACCAGCTTCATCGAGCCATTTGCCGTCTTGCCGTTGGAATCTGATCGGTGTTTGATCTAACTCGTAACCTACTGGCGCTTCAATTTCGACTAATTCATAATTTCCTGACTTAAGATCTTCTAAAGTCATTTTATTTGCTGTAAGCTCTTTTTCTTTTTGAACGTTGTTCCATTCAGAATCATAGCGTTTCAGAATAAATCGGGCATTTGCTAAAGCCTTACCGCTTTGATCGTATTTTTCGACTTTGACTTTCCCTGGTGTCAACGGTTTATTTGCAACTTTAAAGCTTAGTTTATTAGCTTTATTACCTTCCGTTAACTCACATGAGATATCACCGCTGATCTGATCTTTATCGACCTTGACGTTACCTTCAGCATCGATCGTAAATTCGATCGGCTTTGTTAGCATTTTATAGTCTGTAGGCGCTTTAGTTTCAGTTAAAATGTAACTTCCTGGTTTTAAACCAGTAAATGTGTAGCTTGTGCCACCAGTCAATTTCTGCTGATAATTTAGCGCTTCAGACTTGAGCTCAAATTCAGCTCCTTTTAACAATTCACCCTTCTCATCGACTTTTTCTAAAACAAGCTCAAAATCCTTGAGTTCGTTTAACTTAACACCCGTTAAAACATAAGCTTTTGTTTTATCTAAATAAAAACCAGTCGTCTTTGAAGCAAGACTTTCAGACGTGATCTCTTGGTTATTTACATCAAAGAATTTACCTTTTTCAACTTTAAATTCAAGTGGCGTGTCATCTAAGCTATAACCTTTCGGCGCTTTTGTCTCGATCAAAGCATAGCGTCCATCTCCGATCTGATCTGCGATCGAATTTGCATCGTTAGCTTCGAGTCGTTCTTTGACGATCTCTTCTTGATCAGCAACATATTTGACTAACTTAAATTCAGCTCCAGCTAAAGCAGCATCATTCGCTGTTGCTTTCTTTTGGACTTTGACACCTAACTCAGAGTTGATCAATTTCCACTTGTTATTACCGATCTGTTCGATCGCAGAATGGAAACCAGGTACTAGACTTTCTTCACTGAGTTTATAGAGATATTCTTTACCAAAGCCAGTATCTTTGGCTAAGTATACCGGTTGCCCATCAATAGAAAGCTGATCAAAGATCCCCGTCCATTCCTTTGAAGCATCTAAAGTTCCAGTTGCTTCTGTCCAAGCACTTTGTCCTTGTGCGATCTCACGGATAACTTTAAAGCTGATATTTTCAGGTAACGTTGTGCTCTCAGAAAGCGTCTTCCACTCTTTTGTCACTTCAAGTGAAGTTCCAGCTCCTTTACCTGATGGGATACCAAACGAAACACTTCCGATCCCATCAGCGCTTAAAGTAGCTGTACTATTCATTTGATACCATTTACCTGGAACAAAGTCCTCAGTCTCGGTCTTCAAACGAACTTGGTAGTGGATCTGGATCTCTTGATCTTTAGATAGATTGATTGGAGTATACTCGCCACCAACGGTCACCTTGCCGTTTTTCGCTTCAGATTCATATTTACCAAATGCCCCCATATCAACATTTACCTTACCAACACTGTTGATATCTAAAAAGCCTTCTACGACATCATATTGTGTTCCGATCGAAATCTCTACTCTACCGTTAGAGATCGTCCCAAAACTGTTGATCACATCGTCCATCTGACTATCAAGATAATTCTTGATACTTTCGGAATTTGATTGCGCCTCATATTTCCCTGGACTAGCTAACAATTCCATTTTCTTTGTATAGCGACCACTTATTCCGATACCCAAAGCATTGATCTCGATTTTCTTTTCTTTGATCAAACGTGCTTCACCTAAAGTAGCTGGCCAAGTACTATCGATATAACATCCATCTACTGTATATCTGTGATCACCGCCCCACAATGAATGCTCAAACATATCACTACTTCCGGCACCTTCACGTGTATTTCCAAACTCAGTACCATAAACAACGCCATCTATCGTTTCAGCCTTTTTCACCTTATACGAGTAAGTCGGCCGTCCATCCGTCAGCAAAATGATACGTTTTTCATCGGCGGTACTCGTAGCCAACATATCAGCAGCTTTCCTCAAACCATCTTGAGTAAATGTCCCACCATCAGCTCTTGTATTGGTAAGTGCCTCCTTTATATCGGCAGAATTACTACCGATGCTTCCAAGCTTAACACGCTCACTCCCCTCTGAACTATAAGTCACAAGTCCAGTATGAACTTTATCTTTAAGCCCGACCGAAGTGATCCCGTCTAAAAAGTTTGCGATTCCATCTTTAGCATTTTTCAAACGCGAATAGTCTGCCATACTTCCAGAAGTATCAACGACAAAGACGACATCGACACGTTTAGAGATCTCAGTTGCATTCCCGCGAATATTGGCATAAACATCAAAAAGCCCAGGAGTAGCTGTCTCACGAGCAAATTGGCGGATCGCAAAATCCGGATTATCAGCAGCACCATACTTAAAGTAGGAATTGGTCAAATTATTCGGATCCCCATCCCAAGTCTGACCATCCCAGTCTTTATCTTGTACTGCCCCTTGATGATTACGGACATTTCCTTCTGTAACAGGTTCCCAATAAGCCTTTGGATAAATCCCAGAACCATCAGTATCATCCGTATATTGTGGCACGATCTGATTTGTAACTGCCTGAACTTTGAGCGGAGCAAGCATCGAGATAACTAACGTCAGTAACATAATTATATCAAAAAATTTACTTATAGTTTTATTCATCACTTTAGCGCTCCTTCCAAAAAAATTAAAACTATAAAAATATTTCTCTCATCTCCCTAACTATGTAGTGACCGATTTTTACTTATCTTTACAATAAAATCTACCACTCCCTTTTTCAAAACTACTCAATAAAAACCTGTATTTTAAAAGGTATATCTTTATACCATTTTTAAAATACCTAAAAATATAGAAATTATATTTACTTTTATAATAGCGGATACACATTATAATTCGCAACTATTTTGTTTTTAATTTTTTAATAAATTCATAATTTAACGGTGATCGAAAGTAGAATTATTTTCTAAAATGGATAACTTTTTAGTTATATATAAATAATTAGATGGTGACTTTTGTTTTTAATGCATAAAAAAAAGCACCTACTTTCAGTAGGCACTTTTCCAGCTATTTTCTTATTCGAGACCGACACGTTTAAAGATATCATCAACATGACGCAAATGCCAGTGATAATCGAAAGCATCGTCCAAGTCTTCTTTAGACAAGCGACTCATGATCGTCTCATCACTTTCAAGCAATGGTCTAAATTGCGTTTGTTCATCCCAAGCTTTTGCGGTATATGGTTGTACTAGATCATAGGCTTCTTCACGACTCATACCTGTATCGATCAATTTCAAGAGCACACGTCCACTATAGATCAATCCAAACGACTTGTCCATATTCCGTTTCATATTTTCTGGAAAGACTGTCAAATTCTTCACGATCTTCCCAAAACGATTTAGCATATAGTCGATCAAGATCGTTGTATCTGGTAAGATGATCCGTTCAGCTGATGAATGTGAGATATCACGTTCATGCCACAAAGCGACATTTTCATAAGCTGTGACCATGTGACCGCGACAAACGCGAGCTAATCCACAGATATTTTCGGAACCGATCGGATTTCGTTTATGTGGCATCGCAGATGATCCTTTTTGCCCTTTAGCAAAATATTCTTCAACTTCACGTGTCTCTGATTTTTGTAGACCACGGATCTCAGTCGCAAATTCTTCTAAGCTCGTTGCGATCAAAGCTAGGGCAGCTAAATATTCAGCATGTAGGTCACGCGGTAAAACTTGGCTCGAGACCTCTTGTGGTCGGATCCCTAATTTTTCACAAACATATTCCTCAACAAATGGATCGATATTGGCAAACGTACCAACAGCTCCACTGATCTTACCAGCTTCGACACCTTTGGCTGCATGCTCGAAGCGCTCGATATTACGTTTCATTTCAGAATACCAACGAGCTAATTTGACCCCAAAAGTAGTTGGCTCAGCATGAACACCGTGCGTTCTTCCCATCATGACAGTATTCTTATGCTCACGTGCTTTATCAGCCACGATCTTTGTGAAATCTTTCAAATCTTGGCGAATGATATCATTGACTTGCTTTAATTGGTAGCCATACGCCGTATCAACAACGTCAGTACTTGTTAGACCGTAATGGACCCATTTTTTCTCATCCCCAAGCGATTCAGACACATTACGCGTAAAAGCGATCACGTCATGATGTGTCACCGCTTCGATCTCTTGGATCCGTTGAATATCAAATTTAGCGTTTTGTTTTAACTTTTCGACATCTTCGGCTGGAATATGGCCTAATTTAGACCACGCTTCATCAGCTGCGATCTCGACAGCTAACCAACATTCAAACTTCTTTTCATCAGTCCAAAGTTCTGCCATTTCTTTACGTGTATATCTTGAAAGCATTCGTAATCTCCTTTAAATTTAATCCCATACCGTTGTTTCAGCGATCTCTGCCAAAGTTTTAGTGAGATCATCTGTTAAGATCGTAATATGTCCCATCTTGCGGCCTGTGCGGACCTCTTGTTTACCATAATCATGAAAATGCCAGTTTGGTTTAGCTTGGATCAGTTCTTGGCTCTTAGCATGATGTTGCCCTAAAACATTGACCATTACTGCTGGTTTCAGTAATTCGATCTGTGGCAAAGGCCAATTCAAGATCGCTCGATCATGAATATCAAATTGTGAAAAATTGCACGCTTCGATCGAATAATGCCCTGAATTATGTGGTCGTGGAGCAAGTTCATTGATATAGATCTCTTCGTCTTGCCCAATAAACATCTCGACTCCTAAGATCCCTTTGAGCTCTAGCCCTTGCGCGATCTGCTTAGCTAAAGCTTGTGCTTTATCTGTCAAAGACTCTGAGATCCGAGCGGGAACGATGCTTTCGTGCAAAATATGGTCACGATGGATATTTTCACTAACTGGAAAGACAGTTATCTCTCCAGCAGCATTTCTTGCGACCATCACTGAGCATTCTAGCTTAAAATCAACAAATCCCTCTAAAATACAGGTTCCTTGTGTTAGTAACTCTTCAGCCAGCAAAATATCTGCAGGAGTCAAAATATTTTGTTGAGCCTTTCCATCATAACCACCTTCACATGTCTTCAAAATACTTGGCATCCCGATCACTTTGAGTGCCTGAGCTAACTCAGCTTTATTAGTCACTTTTGCAAACGGTGCAGTCTTTAAGCCATGTTCTTTCAAAAACGTTTTCTCAGCTAAACGATTTTTAGTGATCTTTAACAGCTCAGTCCCTTGGGGCAAAAGCTTTGGATCAGTTAATTTTTCTAACGCCGCTAGATCGACATTCTCAAACTCATACGTTAAAACATCAGCTTCAGTCGCTAAGCGCTCTAACGCCAAGCGATCATCATAAGCAAAAACCAATTGCTGATCAGCTACTTGACCAGCTGGACATGTTGCGTCTGGATCTAAAATAAGGGTCTTAAAGCCCATCTCTTTTGCTGCCAACGCAAGCATCTGCCCCAACTGACCACCACCGAGGATCCCGATCGTTTTACCTTGTCGTAAAAACTCAACCAAGTAGATCACCGCTTTCTTTAGCCTTATCATGTAACGCTTGGCGATAAGCGACAAGCTTAGCTTGAAGCGCTTGATCAGTGACACCGAGGATCGAAAGTGCAAGTAACGCGGCATTTTTAGCCCCACTCGCTCCGATCGCTGTTGTAGCAACTGGAACACCTGCTGGCATCTGAACGATCGATAAAAGCGAATCGACTCCATTCAAAGCCTGCGAACGAACTGGAACACCGATCACTGGTAAAACAGTATTAGCGGCGACCATTCCAGGTAGATGGGCTGCCCCACCAGCACCGGCAATGATGACCTGAACACCATTAGCACTAGCGTCTCTTGCAAAAGTAAACATCTCTTCTGGCATGCGATGCGCTGAAATAACAGCCTTATCATATTTTACACCAAATTCATCTAGAATATCAGCCGTATTTTTCATCGTTTCCCAGTCAGAATAACTCCCCATAATAATGCTTATTCGGTTACTCACATTGATCCCTCCTTGAATGCCTTTAGCATAGCAAACAACTTGCCCCTTGTCAAAATAAAAACGAACATTAAACACATTTTTATATTTTTTGTACGCTAAACACCAATATGATTTTCACTTTCAAAAAAAGAAACGTAAAGTAAAATACGTTTCTTTCTTTGATCATTCACATGTACTTCGTTTGATATCTTTTGGATTCAAGATCACGCGCTGTTCGATCACAGGAACAGAACGCTTCTTCAAGAAAAGTGGGACCTTTTCGATATGAACTTCGCTTGTTTCAAGGCCAAACCATTGGATCGGTGTCGTACTATGATTTTGCAAGAAGATCCGACCAGCGATCAAGATCCGCGTCCATGGTGAGATCCGCGTATTTGGCGATAAGATCTCTTGGATCGCTAAAACAGAGAAGTTGCCGACGATCCGCCCTGGTGAAGTCGTATATTTTTGAGGTTGTTCGTCGATCACATCTTTTTGCATCAAGTCAGAAACGATCTGATAAAGATATAAATTGACACTTGGGTTCATTTTATATCCTAAAAAGAGTTGTAAATTGACGATATTGCGCGTCCCCATCATATCGACTGTGTAGTAGTTACTATATGGTTCATCAGTCGTATTGACTGTTACGAACCAATAAACTTTAGCTCGCTTAGGCTTTTTATCTAAGATCGAATACAATAATTCGCGTTTGACTTTGAAATTGCGTTTAACTTTAGCCAAAATGATCAAATTATCTGTAAAGAGTGGCTCTTTTTCATCCTTTGAAAGTTCTAACAACATTTCTTTGTAATCTCTCAAGTCGACCATTTCAGAACGGTCAGCATATTTTTCTCGCACACGATTTCCAAAATACCAAAAGATCATCATCGCTAAGATCAAGAGGGTGATCAAGACCGTTACATAACCACCATGCGTAAATTTACTCAAACTAGCAGCTAAGAAGATCAATTCGATCATCCCAAAACCAAACAATACTAAGTAAGCCCAAAACTCATGCGCAAGTCGTGCCCGTAAATATTCAAAAAGCAGTAACGTTGTCATGAGCATCGTCAAAGTGATCGCAAGACCATAAGCTGCTTCCATATGCTCTGATGTCTTAAAGTAAAAAAGCACGATCGTCGTACAAATACACAGCATCCAGTTGATCCCGCCAATATAGATCTGACTGCGAGAAAGACCTGGATGTTCGACTTTCATCCGCGGCAAGATCTTTAAGCCGACTGCTTCTTGCACTAAAGTAAATGAGCCTGTGATCAAAGCTTGGGAAGCAATGATCGCAGCTAAGGTTGCTAAGATCACCCCAAAAAGATAGAAATGATCATTTAAAACTAAATAAAACGGATTAACGAGTTCTTTTTGGGCTTGGATCTGCTCTAAATGAGCGATCAAATAAGCCCCCTGACCAAAGTAATTCAGTAATAATGCGCCACAGACAAAAGGCCACGTCAAGTAAATATTTCTTCGTCCTACATGGCCCATATCTGAATAAAGCGCCTCGGCCCCAGTCGTTGCCAAAAAGACGCTCCCTAGCAAAAAGATCCCAACTTTATTTGTCGGTGAAAAGAGCAACGCCAAACCATAATGCGGTGATAACGCCCGTAAAACGCTGGGATCAGCTACTAGATTCACTAGTCCAACAACTGCCAAAAAGCTGAACCATAATAACATGACTGGCCCAAATCCTTGACCGATAAAACTCGTTCCAAAGCGCTGGATCAAAAATAAGACTAATAAGATCGTAAAAGTCACGATGATCACATCGTTTTGCGTATCGATCAAAACACGCTTCCCTAATGTGACACCCTTTAAACCTTCGATCGCACTTGTCACAGTCACTGCAGGAGTCAACGTACCATCAGCTAAGAGGGCTGCTCCCCCGATCAAAGCTGGAACGATCAACCAGCGCTTTTGTTGGCGCACAAGAGCGTATAACGCAAAGATCCCACCTTCACCATGGTTATCAGCTTTTAAAGCGATCAAAACGTACTTGACCGTCGTCATCAACATCAATGTCCAAAAAACCAAAGATAAGCACCCGATTATGTAATTTTCAGTTAAATTTTGATTACCTTTCAAGTCTGCAAGCAGAGCTTTCATCACATACAAGGGCGAAGTCCCGATATCTCCATAAACGATCCCGAGTGTTATCAAAGCACCAATGAAGACATTGCGCTTTTGTTTTTCCATTTGATCACGTACCTTTCAAGTAAGCTTTTAGCTCACTAATAAAATTACAAAGTCGAATATAGACCGATAAAATTTTTTAGTCAAGTTTTCTACTTTCAAATTGAAAAAACATCACTAAAACTGTAATATAGATTAAGTACATTTAATTGAGAGGATGAACTTCAATGATCACTTTAGCTGGGATAATTGGTTCAGGCAAGTCCAGCTTAACGCAGATCCTTGCACAAGAATTAGGCACAAAACCATTTTTTGAACCTGTTGAAGACAACCCTGTTTTGCCATTATTTTATAAGGGCAATGAATTGGCAGCTAAAAAGCGCCAAATGGGCGAACAAGATGCGACTAATCCATACGCTTATCTCTTACAAACGTTTTTCTTGAACCGCCGTTTTATGATGATGAAGCAAGCCATGAAACAAAAAAATAACATCTTAGACCGTTCGATCTACGAAGATGCGATGTTTATGAAGATGAATACTGATATGGGCAATGCAACTCAGATCGAATATGCTACTTACCAAGAATTGCTCGATCATATGCTAGAAGAACTAAAAGAAGCTACTCCTGCTCAAAATAGTGATCTAATGGTCTTGATCCGCGTTTCATATGATACGATGATCAAACGGATCCAAAAGCGCGGACGTAAATATGAACAGATCTCGACTGATCCATCTTTAGTTGATTATTACAAACGCCTCTTACGTTATTACGATGACTTTGAACAAAATTACAAACTGTCGTCTTTACTCGTGATCGATGGTGATAAGTACGATTTTGTCGAAAATGAAAATGACCGTAAACTTGTTTTAGATATGATCAAACAACGCTTGACCGAGTTAGGGGCACTCTAAATAAAAAAAATCTCGCTAGTTTTTTTCTAGCGAGATTTTTTATTTAGCATATTCAACTGCACGTGTCTCACGAATAACAGTCACTTTGATATGACCAGGGTATTCCAGCTCTTCTTCGATCTTATTACGGATGTCATGGGCCAAAACAGTCGCTTCAAGATCACTGACTTCATTTGGCTTAACGATGATCCGCACTTCACGTCCAGCTTGGATCGCATAGCTCTTCTTAACGCCATCGAACTCATTTGAGATATTCTCTAATTTTTCAAGACGATGGATATAATTTTCAAGCGATTCACTTCGAGCACCTGGGCGAGCAGCTGAAACTGCATCAGCCGCTGCCACCAAAACAGCGATGGTCGACTTAGCCGGCACATCTCCGTGGTGAGAAGCGATCGTATTGGTTATAATATCATTTTCTCGGTATCGTTTAGCTAGCTCGACCCCGATCTCAACATGTGAGCCGTCAACTTCATGATCAACAGCTTTTCCAATGTCATGTAACAATCCTGCTCGTTTTGCTAATGTCACATCTTCGCCCAACTCTGCCGCAAGTACCCCTGCGATCTTAGCAACTTCGATCGAATGCTCTAAGACATTTTGACCATAACTTGTGCGATAATTCATGCGTCCGACCGTCTTGATCAGATCGGGATGCATCGCATGGATCCCAAGGTCAAAGATCGCCTCTTCCCCAGTTTGACGGATCTTACTATCCATCTCTTTTGTAGCTTTTTCGACCATCTCTTCGATCCGAGCTGGATGGATCCTTCCATCTTGGATCAACTTTTCCAAGGCCATTTTAGCGATCTCACGTCTGATCGGATCAAAACCGCTCAAAACAACAGCTTCTGGGGTATCATCGATGATCAGATCGATCCCCGTCAAAGTCTCTAAAGTCCGAATATTTCGGCCCTCACGTCCAATAATGCGACCTTTCATCTCATCATTAGGCAAGTTGACGACTGAGACAGTCGTTTCAGAGACCATATCAGCTGCACTACGTTGGATCGCTTGGGCGATCAAACTCTTAGCAGTCTTATCAGCTTCTGCTTTAGCTTGAGCTTCACTATCTTTGATCATGACAGCTAGTTCATAACTCAAACCATTACGAGTCTCTTTTAAGATCTGCTCTTTGGCTTGTTCTTTTGTCAACGAAGCGATCTCTTCTAACTTATCTCGTTGCTGTTTTTCAAGCGAAGTGACTTCCTTACTTTTAGCTTCGAGCTTTTGTTGTTCTGCATTTAGACGACTCTCTTTGCGTGTCAGACCTTGCTCTCGTTTATCTAAAACTGAATCTTTTCGATCAAGGTTCTCCTCACGTTTCAGTAAGCGATCTTCTTGCTTTTGAACTTCTAAGCGACGTTCCTTTAGTTCACTTTCGACCTCTTTACGCATCCGGTGACTCTCATCTTTTGCTTCCAAGAGAGCTTCTTTTTTGGCACTGGCAATGATGCCTTTCGCTGTTTGCGTTGCGATATCAAGTGACTGTTCATAACTTCGCTTTCGATAAGAGATCCCTAAAGCAAAACCAAGTACTAAAGTCAAAACGGCGATTGCGAGGATGACAATAACATAATTCAAAATCTGCACCTCCGCGATCTATATCTAAGTGTCTGATCAGACAAACCGTGTCTAATTCACACACAATAACATTTTAATGTTTAGACCCGCCCACTGTCAAGATTAGCCCCTTTATAAAAAAGTCCAATCTACTTCAATACCTTTTCGTATGCTTTGTAAGTATTTTCATCAAATAAGACCCACTCAACTACATCAAATGCTGTTGGCTCTTGAACGAGATAGTTTTTAACGGTCCTTACTGCAATCTTAGCTGCCAGTTCGACTGGAAAACGATAGACCCCAGTCGCGATCGAAGGAAATGCTAGCGTCCTGATCCCTGTTTGTTGGGCTAAAATCAATGTATTGGTATAACACGCGGCTAACAGCTCTGCTTCTCTTTTATGACCACCTTGAAAACGGGGTCCGACTGTATGGATCACATAGTTACACGGTAAAGCATAAGCTTTTGTCAGTTTAGCTTCGCCCACCGCACAACCATGTAGCTTTTGACACTCTGCCTTTAATTTGGGACCAGCTGCACGATGGATCGCACCATCGACTCCACCGCCCCCCAAAAGGGTGGGGTTAGCTGCATTGACGATCGCCTCGACCTTCGCCGCCTCTTTAGTCAGATCACCTAAAACAAGTTTTAGCATCTTAAACTTCCTTTCTAACATTCAAAAAGGCAGACTGTTCCAGCCTGCCTTCTTCGTTATTTACCAGTTTCTTTTTTGTTTTCAGCTGGAGCTTTGGCCTTTTCATCTTTTGCTGGTGTCTCTTCTACTTCAGCTTCTTCTTTGCCTTTGCCCTTTTTACCTTTTTTCTTTTTCACGACTGGAGTTGTGCGAACTTTTTCTTTGATCTCTTCCATGATATCAGGATGTTCACCCAAATAGGTTTTTGCTTTTTCACGTCCTTGACCGATATGCCCTCCTCCGTAAGAGAACCAAGAACCACTCTTTTCGATGATATCACGTTCGACTGCCATATCAAGTAATTCACCCGTTTGGGAGATCCCTTCACCGTACATGATATCGACTTCAGCTGTTCTAAATGGAGGTGCAACTTTATTTTTGACAACTTTGATCCGCACATGATTTCCTAAAACTTCTGATCCATCTTTGATCTGTTCAGCACGCCGAACATCTAAGCGGATCGTTGAATAAAATTTAAGCGCACGTCCACCTGGTGTCGTTTCTGGATTTCCAAACATCACACCGACTTTCTCACGGATCTGGTTGATAAAGATCGCGATCGTCTTGGTTTTATTGATCGTTCCTGAAAGCTTACGTAAAGCTTGTGACATCAAACGTGCTTGAAGACCCACATGAGAATCACCCATATCACCATCGATCTCAGCCTTAGGGACAAGGGCCGCAACTGAGTCGACGACGACAATATCGATCGCTCCAGATGAAACCAAAGCATCAGCGATCTGAAGCCCTTGTTCCCCTGTATCTGGTTGTGATAAGAGCAACGCATCGATGTCGACCCCTAAAGCGGTTGCGTATGCAGGATCTAGAGCATTTTCAGCGTCGATATAAGCCGCGATCCCACCATTTTTTTGGACTTCAGCAACAGCGTGCAATGCAACCGTTGTCTTACCTGAACTTTCAGGTCCATAGATCTCAACGATCCGGCCCCGCGGATAGCCTCCCACTCCAAGGGCATAGTCTAATGCTAATGAGCCACTTGGCACAGTAGAGATCTGCGTATCGACCTTTTGCCCCATTCGCATGATTGCACCTTTACCAAAATCTTTTTCAATCTTCTTTAGTGCTTTATCTAGCGCAGCTTGTCTTTCATCAGCCACTGCTTTCCCTCCTCTTGTATACCAAAATTCTGTACTCTTATCATACTTATTTTTAACTAAAAAAGCAAGGTTTTTGCGAACTAATGTTTGAAAAAAACTTCTTTTAATCTTTATATACGCAAAAAATGGGCCTGATTCAGCCCATTTCCAAATTTATTATTTTTTGAATGAATCTTCAAAAATGCTACGACTCTTCCAGAAATACTCGACTCCAGAATAAACAGTAAAGAACAAACAGATATAAAGCAAGATCTCACCGATCATGATATGCAGATCGATAAAGAAGACGTTGTTCAAATACAAGAAAAAGATCGCAAACATCTGTGTCATCGTTTTGATCTTGCCAGGGAGTTCCGCAGCCATAACTTGGCCATCATTTTCAACAACGATCAATCGTAAACCAGTCACCGCCAGCTCACGACAAACGATGATCGCTGCGACCCAAGCTGGAACTTTACCCATTTGAACTAAAATGATGAAAGCAGTCATGACTAACATCTTATCTGCTAAAGGATCGGCGAACTTCCCAAAATTCGTCACTAAATGCTCGCGCCTAGCGATCTGACCATCGATAAAATCTGTGATCGAAGCGACTGCAAAGATCAAAGCTCCGATCACTTGCGTCGTTTTGATCGCTGTTCCAGCTAAAACGATCTGGCCCCAATCAAATGGCACTAAAAGGACGATCATAAAGATAGGGATCAAAAAGATCCGCAAAAGCGTCAATTTATTAGGTAAATTCATTTTTTAACTACCTTTCGTTACTTTATTACTCATTTGTTGAAGAGCTTACTACGTTGATCGTGATCGTTCGAACTGTGAGCGAATCATTTTCTTTCAAGAAATCAAATTTCTTACCATTGATCGTGATCGTTGTAGCTTTTGAGTTTCCAAGGTTCAAAGTGATCGTCGTCGTATTTTCAGGTAATTCGACGGTCTCTTTTGTAGAAGTTGCTGATAAAGTTCCTTGCCAAACTTGAACACCATTAGCCGAAACTGCATTCCAAGCCGTCGCTCCATCAGAAACAGCTAATTCGATCTTATTTTTAGCTGGTGCATTCTCTAAATTATAAGTGAACAGCGAGCCACTTGCCGCCGTATTAGTGAGCGTCTGTTTTGCTTTTTTCGTGTTCTTCTTGCTTGCAGAACTTGTAGCCTTTTTAGCCGAACTTTCTTTTTGGCTACTTGTCTTTTTAGCCGAACTACTGCTACTTTGTTTAGTCGTGTCAGATGAAACTGAAACTTTTTGACTCGTCTGTGCGATCTGGGTGCTTTCGTTTTTACTCCGATCGCCCCAAGCAAAGATATAGATCGTCCCTAAGATCGCGCAGACGATCAAAACGATGATGATCGTTGGTAAATAATGGATGATCTTTTCAATAAGCGGAAAAGTCGGCTTTTCTTCGCGTTTGACTGCTTCGGTCCGCGTTTTAGCTTCTGCTTCTGCTGGTTCTTCCGCACTGTTGACCGTTTCAAGCTCAGCTAACAGCTCTTCTGCATCCAGGCCAACAGTTTCAGCATATTGCTTGATAAAAGCCCGGACATAAAATTTACCTGGAAGTGAGTCAAAATCATCCTCTTCGATCGCGATCAAGTAACGCTTTTGGATCTTTGTCGTTTGTTGTAGATCATCTAAAGTCAACCCTTTTTCTTTTCGAGCATTCTTTAAAATTTGTCCGATATCTGCCATGTTTTTTATTTCTATAAAGTGTGACTGCTTAGAAAGTTTATAGATTTCCTTTCATGATTATGTACTAAGACTTTATTTCAAGTCTCAGTTTTGTCTGCTTAAAAAGTAAACAAAATGAAGCCCCGTCTCACAGCTTACCTTTCTAACGGAGTTTCTTAGCGCAACCAACCACCAGTAACATATAGTGTTTGCCCTGTTAAATAGCCTGCCTCTTTTGGTAAAAGACTCTTTACAAAATAACTGATCTCTTTTGGAACAGCAAAGCGTCCTTTAGGGATCGTCTCTGCCACCTCAGCCTTTTCTTCGGCTGAAAAAGTCATGTTCATTTGCGTCTTTACAGCTCCCGGCGCGATCACGTTGACTGTCAATCCAGTCGAAGCCACTTCTTTGCTATAAGCACTACAAAAAGCACTCAGCGCCCCCTTGAGCGTACTGTAACCAACTTCAAGAGCACTTCCGTTTCCACCATAAACTGAGCCGATAAAAACGATCCGTCCAGCTTCACTTTGCACGAGTTTATCTTCTAATAGCGCAATTAGACGTAAAGGCGTTTGGAGTTGCATCGCTAGCATTTGATCAAATTTTGTAGGGCTCAGATCTCTAAATAGACCATACTCAGTCGTCCCTTGCGCAAAGATGACCGCATCAAGTGAGGTGAAGATCTGACTGGCGATCTGCTCAGCACTACCTAGATCGGTCATATCTTGCTTAAACATGATAAAGTCTTGTTTAGGGTGAGCTTGTGTGAGTTTCTCTACTAAAGTCATAATTTTAGCGGTCGCTCGATGATAATGCAAGTAAAGTGACCAGCCCTCAGCTGCTAGATCAACGGCGATCTGCTGACCGATATCACCTGAAGCGCCACATATCAAAGCCCACTTCATTTAGGCACCTCTTCTTTTGGCAAGATCTGATAAACACTGATCGCCTCAGAACGTAAAAACTGTTTAGCGATCACAGTTAGATCTTCAAATTGGATCTGCTCCAATAAAGTTACCATATCAAATAAAGTCGCATTTTCAAAAAGATCCGCTTCATAGCGATTAGCGATGCTTTCAAGGGAATTCATCGCTTGGATCGTCCGCCCGATCATTTCTTTTTTAGCTAAGGCAAACTCTTTTTCTTTTCCTACTAATAACTCAGTTGCATGTTCAGCAATATCGATGATCGCATTTGAAAGTTCTTGGGGCCGTGTCGTATCACCTGAGATCGAAGCAAAATGAAAACCACGTTCAAGGGTAAAATCATAGCCAAAACTATCATCCAAGATCCCAGCATCATATAATTCTAAATATTTATCTGATGATTCACTATAGAGGAGATAAAGGAGCAGTTCAACTTTTAATTTATACAAAAGTCCGGCTCGTCCTGCGGGAACTTCATCTAATCCTTTGATCCCCACGATCGTCTTAGGACGTTGAACATCCAACTCTGTCATGCGATACGGAATGATATCTTTGCCTTCTGGGTCTTGCTCAAGCGTTTGTCTTTTGATCGCTCCCTCCACAGGAAACTTTTTTTGAGCTTGATTTTCTTTGATCGTCTGCAACATCTCATCTAGATCAAAGCGTCCGACGATAAAAAGATCCATATTTTCTGGACGATAAAATGTTTTATAACATGTATAGAGATCTTCTTCTGTGATCTTTGCGATCGAATCAACTGTCCCAGCGATATCAATGCTCAACGGATTTTTAGGGTAGAGATTTCCAATGATCCCAAAGTATAGGCGCCAATTGGGGTCGTCATCATACATTTTGATCTCTTGCCCGATGATCCCTTTTTCTTTTTCGACCGTCTTAGGCGTAAAATACGGAGTTTGTACAAAATCAAGCAGTATTTGAACACATTCAAGCTCAGCGTGCGTTGTTGAAAAAAGATAGCTAGTCTTGGTAAAACTTGTAAAGGCATTGGCATCTGCACCGTATTTTCCAAATAATTCAAAAGCATCATGATCTTCTTTTTCAAAGAGCTTATGTTCTAGAAAATGTGCGATCCCATCTGGAAAACTTCGTAACTCAGTTTCTCCGAGTGGTACGAATTCTTTATCGATCGAACCATAATTCGTCGTCAAGATCCCATAAGTTTTATGAAAATCTGCTCGTGGTAATAAATTTACTTTCAAACCATTTTCTAAACGTGTTGAATAGATAGTTTCACCAAAGTGTGGATAATTACTAACTTCCACTAGCTCTGCCCCCCATCTAAGAAAAATACTGTTTGCAATTCAACTAGTGCTGCGACCCGACAAATATCCTCTTTTGTAACTTGCAAAAGGCTTTTTTTCCATTCACTTGCCGAGATCGATCTTTGTGCTAATAGATCTAATTTAGTTCGAGTCATCTCGGTTTGTTGGTTATCGAGCCGACTTTCATAAGCATTCAGCAAATGTAATTTGACCTGCTCTAATTGTTCAGCACTGAATTCGCCATTTTTCAAAGCTACTAATTGTTCTGCGATCAAAGCTTGAGCTTTGCGCCGATCAGTCGCTTTGATCCCTGTTTGCACGATCAAAAGCTGTCTGAAAGGATCAAAATTACTATTTGCATAGTAAGCTAAACTTGCCTTTTCACGAACATTTGCAAAGAGTCGTGATTGGGGCGTGCCCCCAAATAAAGCATTGAAGATCAAAGCAGCATAATGGTCTTTGCTACGGTAACTGACTGGTAGACGATAGGCTAGATCTAATTTACTTTGATTTAACTCTTGACGTTCAGATACTTCCGTTACTACTGCACGTTTAGCTTGCTGATATGTCAGTGAGAGCTGTTTTTTAGGGCGTGCAGGTAAGTCTAATTTTTTGAGTTGAGCCTGAACTAAAACAGGATCAACATCTCCCGAGATCACGATCTGCACTTGATCAGTTGCAATGACATTTTGATAGTAATGGTAAAGTTTCGTGGCATCGAGCTCTTCTAAATCAGCCACTGTCCCATATAAAGGAACTTTTTGTAATTCAGTCTCGAAATAATTCTCTTGCAACTTAAGTGCTGCATATGTCTGTTTATTATCTTTGACTGCCTCGATGTAGGCTTTGAGATTTTGCTTTTGCCGTGTAAAAGTAGCCTGATCAAACCCTTGTTTATCGACAAGTGGGCGCATGATCATTTCCTGTAAAAAAGCCAAACTTTTGGCTAAGAGATCGACCTTTTCTAGCAAATAATTATCATTAACACAATTTAAAATGAAGTTTAGACTATGGACTTGCCCCCGGCGATCAACCGTTGTTCCAAAACTCGCACCATACATCTCAGATAATTCAAGCGCAACATCTTTTTGGGTCGGATATTTCTGGCTACTTGTCTCTAAAAGATCAGCCAATAAAGTCCGCATCACCAGCCCGCTACGTTCTGAAAGTTCGGTCAGAAATGAAATGTTGATCCGCGTTGTCTTAAACTGCTTTGTCGGGATCACATTCAACGTTATCCCAGCTGTTAGTTCCTCTTGCACAAGCAGTCTTACTATACGGTCGGTGGAAAAATACTGAAAGTCCGCATAGCCTTCCTTTCATCAAATTTATACATCACTTCAAAGTCATTTTTACTTGGAGCGATCGACTTTAGTCCCACATTTTTAACTTTCAACTAAAGTTTATTTATCTGTACTTGTTACTCTTTAATATGATAAGCGAAAAAAGAGCTAAAGACAAGTTTCATTCTTATCTTCGCTCTTATTTTCACATTTCTTCTTTAGGCGGACGTATATAGACTTGGCGCGGTTTTGAACCTATTTGCGGTCCGATCATCCCACGATTTTCAAGCTCATCGACTAGTCGCGCTGCCCGATTATACCCGATCTTAAAATTTCGTTGTAACAACGAGATACTGCATTTTTGCTCATGCGTGATGAAAGCTACGACTTCATCAAATAACGCATCTTGATCACTTGCTTCATCAACATTCAATTCGCTTTCTGAAACTTCCATTTCTTCGTCATAAACTACGTTGGCTTGTTGTTTGATAAAATCAACGACATTTTGGACATCTTCATCATACACGTAGGCTCCTTGAACACGCGCCGGTTTATTTTGTCCCATCGGTAAATAAAGCATATCTCCACGCCCTAGAAGTTTTTCAGCCCCAACTTGATCGATGATCGTGCGTGAATCAGTTCCACTCGAGACTGCAAACGCCATTCGCGACGGCACATTGGCTTTGATGATCCCCGTGATGACATCAACTGATGGTCTTTGCGTTGCCAAGATCAAATGGATCCCAGCTGCCCGCCCCATCTGAGCGATCCGCGTGATCGAGGCTTCTACTTCGTTTCCAGTTGTCATCATGAGGTCAGCTAATTCATCAACGATCACAACGATATAAGGCATTTTTTCATATTTACTTGGGTCTGTAGTAGCTAACTTATTATAGCCAGTGATATTCCTTTGGCCTGTTTGAGCAAATTCTTCATAGCGCTGTTGCATTTTTTGAACGACTTTATCTAACGTAACAGCAGCTTTACGCGGTTCTGTCACGACTGGTGTCATTAAATGTGGGAGATCATGATACATCCCAAGTTCGACTTTTTTAGGATCGATCAAAACCAGTTTGACATCTGTCGGAGCACAATTCAGCAATAAACTAGTTAAGATCACATTGATCGCTACAGATTTCCCACTTCCTGTTGAACCAGCGATCAAAAGATGTGGCATTTTAGCTAGGTCGGCTGTGATCAAACCATTTGAGATATCTCGTCCTAGTGGTACTTCTAAAGGTTCATGTTCTCCTTGACTGAATTCTTGCATCAACTCTTTAAATGAGACCATCGCCACTGTTTGATTCGGCACTTCGATCCCAACTAAAGCTTTTCCAGGGATCGGCGCTTCGATCCGAATATCTTTTGCTGCTAGCGCTAACGCTAGGTCATCAGCCAAACTGACAAACTTTGAAACTTTGACACCGATCGCTGGATGTAATTCATATTTTGTCACTGCTGGACCTAAAATGATATTTTTCAGTTCAGCTTGGACACCAAAGCTCTTTAAAGTCTCAGTCAACACGACTTGATTTTCGGCGATCTTTTGCTTTTCACCACTCTGATCTGGCAACGGTGCTTCTCGTAAAAGTTCTAAACTTGGAAGTTCATAGTTAAGATCGCCAACTTTTCGCTTCTTTTTCGGCGCAGGTGAAGCAGACGGCGTGACTGGCATTTTAGCAGAGATCGGGATCTCGGGGATCTCAGGTGTCACTGGATCAGCGATATTTGACTGTTCTTTTGCACCAACTGTTGGCTCTTTGACTAGAGGAGCAACTGGTTCTTTTTTAGTTTTAGTTTGAACTAGCTCAGCATATGCTCTTTGAGCGACGCTTTTGAGTTTAGTCCCTATAGTCTTTAAAAGTTGCCCTAGATTTTCAACGATCGTTCCAAATGATATTTGACAAATAAATAACAATCCTAGTCCACATAATATAAAAGCTATCAAATACGACCCGATCTGTCCTGTCAAAAAATATGTCAAACTATAGCTTACGACCCCAATGATCCCGCCAGCTAAGTCTTCATTCAATGTTCCAGCTACTAGGTCATGCCCTGCTCTTTCAAAAAAAGCCCCACTAAAACCAGTATGGATCGCTAACTTTTGAAATGATGCAGCACTGATCCAAAGTAAGACCCCTAAATAAAGCAAAGCTCCACCCACTAAATAACTCGCACGAAGTTTAGGCTGCCGGTCAAAAAGCAACCAATAACAGCCTAAAGCCCCTAAAAGAAGGGCTCCAAATTGATAAGTATTTCCCACAACTAAACGGAGCAAATTTGAAAAAAGTCCGCCTAAAAAACCTAGATCAAAAAGACTTAGGATCGCGCCTAGCCCAACCAATAACCCTGTCATCCGCCAGGTCATTTTAAATTGCTTTCTTTTTTTTGAAGAGCGTTTTTTAGTCTGTGGCGTTCTCTTTGTTTTTTTCTTTGTCAACACTACCCCTTCTTTTTCTGTGAAATTATTGCTTAAAAATTAATTATATCATATCCCCATCGATACTATTTTAAACAAAAATAATCATTTTCTTAGTTTTATCATAAATAATAAATTAAGATAAATACTTTTATATCAAATATTATAGTGTAAAACATTTTTGAGAAAAATAAAATAATTACCTTGAAATTATAATTTTTATAAAATATAATAACATAAATTAAAAAATATTTTTAATTTATGGGGTCACTTATAATTTTACAAGGGGGATATAACTATGCATTTAAAAAAATTACTTGCAACTAGCGGAACACTGCTCGTTGCAACTCTGACCTTAAGCGCTTGTGGTCATGATAGATCTTCACAAGCATCAAACAAACCAGCAGAAAAACAAGTTTTGAACTGGTCACTTCAAAGCGAGATCGCCACACTTGATTCGACAACTGTACCTGAGATGACAAGTGCGGAAATGATCAATAACGTCATGGAAGGCCTCTTTCGGATCAAAAATAATCACGCCGAACCAGGCCTCGCTACTAAAACTAAAGTTTCAAAAGACGGCTTGACTTACACGCTGACTTTGCGCGACTCCAAATGGTCAAATGGTGATCCAGTTACTGCCCATGATTTCGTCTATGCTTGGCGCCGGACCGTCGATCCTAAAAATTCTGCTCCTGGTTCTTACTTATATAGCGGGATCAAAAACGCCGATGCGATCATCGCAGGGAAGATGGCACCTGAAACTTTAGGCGTCAAAGCTAACGGCGATCATGAACTAGTCGTTGAACTTGAACAACAGACCCCGTATTTTAAACTTTTGATGGGTGATGCGCGCTTTTTCCCACAAAATCAAAAAGTAGTCGAAAAATATGGTAAACAGTATGGTTCTTCAGCAGATAAGATCGTTTATAATGGTCCATTCTTACTTAAAGGTTGGACAGGTTCAAATCTAAGCTGGAAATTCGTTAAAAATAACAATTACTGGGATAAAAAGCACGTTAAGATGCAAACGATCAACTTCAAAGTCGACAAGAGCTTAACAACTAGCTATAGCTTATATCAAGCTAATAAAGTCGACTTCACCAAACTAACAGCCGAACAAGCTAAGCAATTAAAAGGCACTCCTGGTTATAAAGCACTGCGCATAGCACGAACGACCTACATGGAGTATAACTTAGAGAAAAAAGAATTCAAAAACAAAAAGATCCGGCAAGCTCTAGCTTATGCGATCGATCGAAAACAATTTGCCCAAACAGTTGCTGGAGGTGGCTCGCTACCATTGACAAACTTTGTCCCACGTGACCTTGCAAGTTATAACGGCAAAGATTTTGCTGATCTAGCCGCTACTAAAGTCGGTGTAACTACAAACAAAAAATTAGCTAAGAAATTACTCAAAGAAGGGCTAAACGAATTAGGTGAAGATCACTTTGAATTTACTTTACTCGGCCGCGATGGAGATGTTGCTAAAAAAGAAACAGAATTCATCCAAAGTCAGATCGAAGAAACTTTACCAGAAGTTAAAGTCGTAACTAGAAACATCCCTGGTAAAGTGATCATCGAACAAGCTTCCAAAGGTAACTTCGACGCCCAATTGACTGGTTGGCTAGCTGACTTTGCTGATCCGATCAATTTCTTAGACGTTGAAACACGGACAAACTTCACTAATATGGGGCACTATGACAACGCTGAATATAACGACCTTGTGACGGCTGCAAAGACGACTGACGCACTCAACACTGAAAAACGTTTTGCCGACATGGTCAAAGCTGCCAAATTATTGAACGAAGATCAACCGGTCGTGCCTTTGATCCAAGAGAGCGATCCTGAATTACTCCGTCCAAACGTCCACGATATGGTCCAAAATACTGCCGGTCTGATCAATAACTTTAAAGAAGTCTATGTGACTAACTGATCTCACCTTAAACTATAAAGAGGTTTTAAGACTATGATAGCCTTAAAACCTCTTTTATTTTAACTTGTCATTTTCATACGTATGTGTTTTTTCAAGACATGGGAAACCTTGTTGACGTAAAGCCTCATACACTACGATCGCGGCTGTATTCGATAAGTTGAGAGCTCGGATATGCTCATCGTTTTGAGGGATCCGAATACATTTTTCTTTATTTTGACGCATAAACATCTCAGGCAGACCCGTCGTCTCTTTTCCAAAAAGGAAGTAATGATCTGTATTCGTAGCATAATCAACTTCCGTATAGGCATGGTCAGCAAACTTCGAAACGACATGTAACTTAGCCTCTTTAGGTAAGGTCGCTAAAAATGCTGGTAAATTAGGATGATAGGTGATTTTAACTTTATCCCAATAATCAAGCCCAGCGCGTTTCAAGTATTTATCGTCTGTCGAAAAGCCTAATGGTTCGATCAAATGCAATTCAGTATTTGTTCCAGCGCATGTTCGGGCAATGTTACCTGTGTTGGCTGGCATCAAAGGTTCAAATAATACGATATGATTAGCCATCTTTTTTCTTCTTTCATTCAAATTTTATTTACATAAAAAAAGCGTAACTGTTCGGTGTGGGCACGGCGAACAGTTACGTTAATGAAGTACAATCACATAGCAACTAACGCCAGTTCCGTTAATTGCTCATAACCGATTTCTTATTGAATATCATAGCACTAAAAAGATCTATTTTCAATGCTTTTTCAAAATTATTTTTGGGCGCATAACAAAGTGACATCAACCGTGATCTGATCTAGTGGCTCAGAAAGTACTTGAGCTCGCCGTTCTTTTGAAGCACCCCATTGTAACGGCGTCATTTGTAAAAGTGCTGAAAATAATTCAGGATCAAGTGCAAAATGATATTTGATCCGTTGCTTTTCCATTTTTGGAAAATGCTTTTCAAATAACGCTACCACACTGGCATTAGAATAAGCATGATTTTTTGTTTCTTTAGGGTAAAGAGCTCGGCGTAATTCACCTAAATAATCTGCATTAGGAATGACTTTTAAAAGCTGTCCCCCAGGTTTCAAAACACGTGAAAATTCTTGATAAGCTGAGGGTGAAAAAATATCGATCAACTGATCAAAAGCCTCAGTCGCAAACGGTAAGGCTGCTAGATCTGCGATACAAAAGAAAGCGTTAGTCTCTTGTTGCGTCGCCAAATTGATCGCGCGTTTTGAAATGTCAAACCCAAGATAGCGATCATTTGGTTCAGTTCGTAAATGTTCGAGTCGCTGTAAAGGCGTTCCTTCACCACAACCGATATCTAGGATCTTTTGCCCTTTAGCGGGGATCTTAGCTTGTAGTTCTGAAATGATCGGATCAAAAAGTCCGGCTTGCAGACATTTTCGGCGTGCTTGCCATAAACGATCATCATCATAATCACTTGTGACACCATGTTTCAATAAATATAGCGTACCTTTTTTCGACAGATCAAATTGATGGTTTTGTTCACAAAAAACACTATGTAGCTCTACATGTTCAAACCGACTTTGACAAACTGGACAGCTAAACAGCTCTAAATTCTCAGCTACATAATTAGCACCACGTTCGATCTTTTTCATAAAAACCATCCTTATTTTGTTACTTTGATATAACTTCCTTTGACCAGTCTAACAAGATCAACTTGTTTCAACCGAACCGAACGACCGACCTTTCCAGCCGAGACCGAAACTTCTTCTAATCCTTTGATCCGTTCGTCAAAATAGATCGGAAAACCTTTCCGTGCACTGATCCCGATCGGTGTATTAGCTCCATGGATATATCCGGTGATATTGATCAATTTTTTGTTATCAGCTAGATGCAATTGCTTTTTGCCAAGTTCACGAGCTGAAACTTTGAGATCGATCTCATATTCAAGTGGCAAACAGATCACGACGTAATCTTTAGGATCTTTATTAGCTTGCAAAACGATCGTCTTTAAAATGCTTTTAGGTTCGACCCCTTGCGCTTTAGCTTCGTTTAAAGCACCTGCTCCTTGTTTGATCCAATCAAAAGTATTTTCTGTATATGCGATCTGGTGTTGATCAAGGATCCGCTCTTCATTTGTCTTCTTCTCTTTTGTTTTCTTCGCCATTTTCGTCCCTCACTTTCTGATTTATTGTAGCGTGATTTCAAATACTTGTAAAACTGCTCACTTTTTCAAAGCTTTATTTTTTGAGCAAAATCCGAACTTTACTAACAAAAACGAATAATTCTATTTGACTTACTTTGACTAATAAGTTATATTTAACTTTGCTCAGACGAGCAAAGTATTTTTTTACGAATAATCACAGTTTTAGATAAGGGGTATAATAACATGCCAGTATTTGATTATGAAGATATTCAGTTAGTTCCAAATAAATGTATCGTTAAAAGTCGGCAAGAGATCGATACGCGTATCAAATTTGGACCGATGACTTTTAACATCCCAGTCGTACCTGCAAATATGCAGACCGTGATCGATGAAAATCTAGCTATTTGGCTTGCTCAAAATGGTTACTTCTATATCATGCATCGTTTTGACGAAGAAGAGCGTTTACCTTTTGTCAAAAAAATGCATGACCGCGGTCTATTTGCTTCGATCTCAGTTGGTGTCAAGCCACAAGAATATCAACTGATCAATGAACTGGCAAAAGAAAGATTGACTCCTGAGTATATCACGATCGATATCGCTCATGGTCATGCTGACACTGTGATCGAAATGATCAAACACATCAAAAAACAACTTCCAGGTGCTTTTGTTATTGCTGGTAATGTTGGGACCCCTGAAGGAGTCCGCGAGCTTGAAAATGCTGGCGCCGATGCAACTAAAGTCGGGATCGGTCCAGGAAAGGCCTGTATCACAAAGATCAAAACAGGCTTTGGCACTGGGGGCTGGCAATTGGCCGCTTTGCGTCTATGTGCCAAAGCAGCAAGTAAACCGATCGTCGCTGATGGCGGGATCAGAACTAATGGTGATATCGCTAAATCAGTTCGGTTTGGCGCTTCGATGTGCATGATCGGTTCGATGTTTGCAGGCCATGCTGAAACACCAGGCGAAGTGATCGAACAAGACGGTAAGAAATATAAAACTTATTTTGGTTCAGCTTCACAGTACCAAAAAGGTGAATATAAAAACGTTGAAGGTAAAAAATTACTTGTCCCATATCGCGGGCATATCGCTGATACTTTACGTGAGATGCAAGAAGATCTCCAATCTTCAGTATCTTATGCTGGCGGTCGTGATCTTGAAGCTTTACGTAAAGTTGATTACGTGATCGTTAAAAACTCGATCTTCAACGGCGACCAATATTAAAAAAATAGCTTCCTAAAGCTGGATTGATATGATTCCCCTAGAGTGGACACGGAAATAATAAAGATTCTGTGATCACTCTAGGGGGATTTTTTATGTCTAGAAGAACTACTAAACATACACTTGAAGAAAGATACCAGGCAGTCTCCGAGTATCTTAGTGGACAATATAGTAAGTACTTTATCTGCCGGAAATATACCATTTCTAAAAATACATTTGATAATTGGATCAGAAAATACAAAGCTGGCGGTTTAGATGGCTTAAAAGAGTCTAGAACCTGGAAAGAATATTCAGTTGAATTAAAAACAACTGCGGTTCTAGAATATTTAGAAAATGGACGTTCACCAAAGAAAATTTGTGATAAATACAATATTTCGAGTGTTTCGGTTTTACGTAAATGGATCAACTTGTATACTAATGGAAAAGGCTTTAAAGCTACCATTGGAGGTCGTAATAGAATGAAACATGGACGTAAAACTACTTTTAAGGAACGGCTCGAAATAGTTCAGTATACACTTGCTAATAATAAGAATTATCACAAAGCGATCGATAAATATAATGTTTCTTATTCCCAAGTCTATAATTGGGTCAAAAAGTTTGAAGTAGATGGCGAAAAGGCATTATACGATAATCGTGGTAAAACAGTTAAAGATCGTGATTATAAGACTCTTTCTGAAACTGAGCGTCTCAAGCTTGAGATCCTACGTTTGAAAGAACGTAATAAATATCTAGAAGCAGAAAATATCGTTTTAAAAAAATTGGACGAACTCGAAAGGAGGAGATAAGCTTTATACCTAAAAATCTGCGTTTTAAAGCTATTCAGGAAGTTCTTAAAGAGTTTCCACAAATTGAACTCTGGATCCTTTGTGCGATCTTAAATGTATCGCGCTCAGGGTATTATCGTTATTTAACTGCTCCAAAATCACAATGTACTTTGGAAAATGAATGGTTAAGTGAGATCATAAAAAAAGAATTTCATGCTTTAAATGGAATTTACGGTTCTAGAAGAATGACTCTTCTTATCAATCGAAAGTATCAAAAACAATATAACTTCAAACGTATTCGTCGCTTAATGAGAGTCCTTGGTTTATATTCAGTAATTCGTCGCAAACGCCGAGGTTGTACTCGTTCAGAACATTTAAACTACGAAGAAAATACTTTAGGTCGTGATTTTTCCGCTACTAGACCTAATCAAAAGTGGGTGACTGATGTCACTTATTTAGAATATGGCTTAGGACAAAAAGCTTATTTAAGTGCGATCAAAGATCTATACGATGGATCTATCATAAGTTTTGAAATTAGTAAAAGAAATGATAATCGGCTTGTCATGAAGACTTTAGAAAAAGCATTCACGCATTTAAATGAAGCTAATCTACTTCTTCACAGTGATCGTGGATTTCAATATACTTCAAAGGAATATCTTCGGTTGACCTCAAGGCATGGTGTTACAAGAAGTATGTCTCGAGTGGGGAAATGTATCGATAACGCACCAATGGAAAGTTTTTGGAGTCATTTCAAGACAGAATGTTATTATTGGCTAAAATGTGAAACATATGGAGAACTTGTAGAAATGATCGAAAACTATATCAAGTTCTACAATACCCAACGTTACCAAATAAAACTAAACAGCCTGACTCCAGAAGAATACCGGAATCAGGCTGCCTAGAATTTTAATTATTTAGTTGTTCACTTGACGGGTCTCAGATCAGATCTAGCTTTAGGAAGCTTGTTTTTTAATGACCATAAATGATCTGGCTACCGACCTTGATCTGAGGCAATACATGTGGCTCTAAATAGATCACATTTTCTTGCAAATGATCTTTACTTGGAAGTTCCTTAAAATTAAAGACCGTATGGCCGATCGAAGTCAAATTACTTTCGACGAGTTCACCTAAATATTTGACTGTATACTCTTTTGCGTCGATCTGGATCTTTGAACCGACTTGAAGATCGTAATTTTTAGTAGCATCATTTTCAAAACGTTGGATCACAGATACTTCGCGTAAACGCTCTGACGCTGTCTCATCAAATAAGATCAACATTGGTTCTTTTGCTGAGACTGCTTCTGGACCGATAGCCATAATTTCACTTTTGATCATCCGTATAAAACCTCACTTATCATTTAAACTGTATTTGAAGATCAAACTGATCTTACTCACCTTTCCATTATACCCCAATTCCATTAAAAAAATCAGCTCGACTCACTACTTCTAAAATTTTTGCTAAAAGTTGCTCACACGTAAAAGATGCGCTGGATCGCTAATCAACGATAAAAATGTTAAAATATAGCTAAAGTGTCGTTCTCTTTTGATGCTTTTAGATCTAGTCAAGAAAGGAAAAACTATATCGATACTTTAGATATAGCGGTGTAGCCTTGTGAAAGAAGAAATTTTATTTGGTACTTATACTAAAAAGAGTAGTCAAGGGATCTACCAAGCTACTTTAGATACTGAACTCCAAACACTTTCAAAGCCAAAACATGTTGTCTCGATCGAAAACCCTACTTATCTAACTACAACACCAGCTAAAACTCTGCTCACCATCGCCAAAGAGGGATCTTTAGGTGGGATCAGTGCTTACGCATTACAAGATGAAGCCTATACGCTATTAGATGATGCTTTAGAAGATGGCCCTAATCCTTGTTATGTCGCTTTTGATGCACCTAGACAACTCATTTATACAGCTAATTACCACCTAGGGACCGTCGCAGTCTATCGTTTAAACGCAGATCAAACTTTGACTTTATGCGATAAAGTGACGCAAACAGGCAATGGCCCGCGCCCTGAACAAACAAGCGCGCATGTTCATTATACTGATCTAACCCCTGATGGACGCTTAGCAGTTGTTGATCTTGGAAGCGATACAGTCACACTTTACGATGTTTCTGAAGACGGAAAACTAACACAGCACTCTATTTTTGAAACTGAAGCTGGATTTGGCCCTAGACACCTTGCCTTTGCACCTGACAAAAAAACAGCTTATCTTGTCGGCGAACTCTCCAGTCAATTAGCAGTCCTTGATTATGATCAAACAAGCGGGACCTTCAAGTTACGAGAAACTGTAGCTACGATCCCAGCTGATTGGACAAAACACAACGGTGCTGCTGCGATCAAACTTTCAAAAGATGGCCGTTTTATTTATATTTCCAACCGTGGTCACGACTCGCTTGCTGTTTTTGAGGCTCAAGCAGATAAAGTTGTCTTGACTCAACTGATCTCAAGTGAAGGCCATTTTCCGCGCGACTTTGCTTTAGACTTGACTGAAAAATACCTTGTCTTAGCTAACCAAGAAACAGATAACGCTGTTTTATACTCACGCGACTTAGAAACCGGCATGTTGACATGCTTAAAAAATGATATTCCTTTACCTGAAGGAGTCTGTGTCTACTTTGTTGCATAGAAAGGAATTTAAATTTGCTTTATAAAGAAATTTGTTTAGAAAACTATACTGATCTACCTAAAGCTGTTTTAAACGGCGCTGATCGGATCGAGATCTGTGATAATTTAGCCGTAGGGGGAACGACTGTCAGCAAAGGTGTGATGGCAAAAGCGATCAAATATACACACGAAAAAAAGATCCCACTAGTTTTTTTGATCCGAGCTCGCGGAGGCGATTTTGTCTATAATGACATCGAATTAAAGATCATAGAAGCCGATATTTTAGAAGCTCAAGCACTTGGAGCCGATGCTGTCTGTATCGGCGCTTTAACAGCAGATAATGAGCTCGACTACGATGCGTTAGAGAATTTGATCGCGGCTGCTGGCGGTATGGAGCTTGTTTTCAATATGGCATTTGATGAACTTGACTTCAAACACCAAAAAGAAGCGATCGATTGGGCGATCGAACAAGGTTTTAGTCGGATCCTTACTCACGGCGGCCCCCTTTCGACCCCGATCGAAGCAAATCTTTCACACTTAAAAGAGCTCATCGCCTATGCTGACGGACGGATCACGATCTTACCTGGTGGCGGTCTCACAAGCAAAAATGCTGAACAGATCGCAACTGAACTTGGTGTTTCTGCCGTTCATGGGACAAAATTACTTTAAACTAAAAAACCACTTGACTTCATTAAAGCCATGAAGTGAACCCCCTAAGTTGGACAAAAGGATCTAACTTAGGGGGTTTTAGTTTAAATTTTCAACGCTGCTAAGAGCATATAGATAACACCCAACGAAACAACGACTGTTAATTGTAATTTATACGTGATCTTTAAATAAGCGATAAATTCACGGATAAAGGCATTTAACGTGAAATACCACTTTGTTTTAGCACCAAAGCCGATACATTTTAGACCTTGACGCTTAGCGATCACTAAAGCGCGATAAACATGGAATGAATTTGTTGCGATCGCAAAGCTACTATTTGGTTTCATCAGACGCCGTGAAAAAGCAATATTTTCATACGTTGTAGTCGAGCGATCCTCTAAAATAACATCTTCTTTTTTGATCCCTTTTTCATAAGCATAATTCGCCATCGCCTCTGCTTCAGAGATAACTTCATCAGCCCCTTGACCACCAGACATGATCAATTTTATACCTGGATAGCGATGATAGATCTCAAGCGCTCTATCGATCCGAGCTCCAAGTAGCGGACTAACTTTCTTCCCATTTAATCCCGCCCCTAAAACAACGATATAATCAAGCTTTTTCGGACGCAAATTGATCAAGTTCAAAACTAAAGTCACCGTATACATCAGCATGATCGCGATCAAATATAGCGCTAATGTTCCAAGATAGGCATAGGTGTAACGCCAGATCGTTTTATCACTCAAATGCCCGACAAACGGCCAAATGAACAAGTAAGCAATGATCAAAACACCAAAGCCTAGTGATAGCAAATTTCTTAAATTCGTCCCCTCTTTTAAGACCATTTTGATCCCGTTATAGAAAAAGACAACGATCAAAGCAAAGGGCCAGATCATGCCACAAAAAACGACGATAACGATCAAAACCGCCAGCAAAAATACAAGCCAGCGCTGTTCTGAAATAAACTGACTATATTGAAAAGCGATCGCGACTGCAAGAAGTGCACTGCTGAATAAACAAGCTGTAAAAGAGGCACCTGCTAAAAGAGAGCGTCTTTCATGAACCATCGTAAAAATAAACCAACCAGTCGCCATTAAAAAAAATAAAATAAAAAAGATCATATTTCCCCCATTTTATAAGTTATTGTCCCATAAAGAAGCGCATAAAGAGTTTTGCGATATTAAAATAGATCAAGACTGAAGTCAAGTCACTTAAAGTCGAAATAAACGGTCCCGAGGCAACCGCAGGATCGACCCCGATCTTATCCATCAAATTAGGAATAAAACTCCCTGCTAAATTAGCAACTGTGATCGCACACATCATGGCCATCCCGATCACAAAACCTAGTAAAAAGTTTTGCTTCCAAAAACCAACGATCAGAAAAATCGCTAGTCCAGTCACTAGTCCTGTCACTAATCCTGTCAGTAGTTCGATCAAAAATTGCCGATAAACAGAAGGTTGATTTTCATCTCGACTCGCCAAACGTCGTACTGCGACCGCCAAACTTTGCGTACCAGCGTTCCCAGCTGTCCCCGTGATCGAAGTTACAAAGATCGCTAAAATACTAGCTTGACTGATCATGCCTTCATAATGCGAGATCAAAGTCGTTGTCGACATCCCTAACAATAATAAGACGATCAGCCACGGCAAGCGATTCGCAGCCGCTTTTAAAGGATTATCTGAATCCTCTTCAGTATCAACAGCAGCCAATCCAGAGTAATCTTCAGCCGATTCTTCATCGATAACATCAATGATGTCGTCAACGTTGATGATCCCGATCAATTTACCTTCATAATCCGTCACAGGGATCGCTAAGAAATTATAATCACGGATCGTCTGTGCAACTTCGGCTTGATCATCTGAAACTTTAACTGACATAACTGGTGTCGTCATAATATCAGTGATCATGACATCATCAGCATTTATCAAAAGATCCCGTAAAGTCAAGACTCCGAGTAACTTATTTTCAGCCGAAACGACATAAACATAGTAGATCGTTTCGGCATCACTTGCTTCACGTTTGACAACATGCATTGCCGAACGAACAGTCTGGTTGCCTAAGATCTCGACATATTCTGTCGACATGATCGCCCCAGCTGTTTTATCTTCGTAGTGTAACATTTCACGGATCTCAGCCGCTTTTTCTTGCGGGATCAACCGCAAATAGCTGGCCAGATCTTTTTTCGGGACGTGCGCTAAAATATCGACCGCATTATCAGTATACATTTCGTCGATCACATTGGCGGCATATTGTGGCGTCATTTCTTCAAAATATTTAACAACTTCTTCTGGTTCATCTTCGATCGCATCAAACATATCCCCAACTTCATTAGCCGTTAAATAGCGATAAAGCCTCGCACGTTGTTGTTTATTTAATTCAGTAAAGATCTGGGCTTGTTCGTAGACGTGGAGATCTAAATATGCTTCCCTAAATTGTCGTGCTCTTTGACTATTTAGGAGCTGGATGATCTGCTCTTCTTTATGAGATTTCACCAGGTTTTCAGCCATACTTATCCCTCTTTTCTTTCTTTCTCAATATAATCGATCATATCCTTTGGTAATTCACTTCTAAATTCAACTTGCTCTTCTAAAAAAGGATGATAAAAACTAAGATAGGCACAATGAAGTGCTTGCCGTTCTAATGGCAATTCTAAAGTTGTGCCATACAGTCGATCGCTGACTAGCGGATGACCTAAATAAGCACTATGAACACGGATCTGATGTGTTCTACCTGTATGCAATCTGATCCGATAAAGTGTAGCATGCGCATAAGCTTTTACAAAATGATATTCAGTTTTAGCATATTGTCCTGATAAAGCGACCGTGCGCTCGATCATACTGTTTGGTTTACGTGCGATCGGCAACACAGCTGTAAAAGCTGGCGTCGTCACTTTTCCTGTCAATAAAGCTAAATACTCTTTTTTGATCGTATGTGCTTTTTGTTGTTGGTCGATCAAAGCATGCGCATAACGATGCTTAGCAACTAAAACTAGTCCAGTCGTATCACGATCTAATCTAGTTGCGATATGCACGACTTGTTGAGTATACCCGCGCAATTTATAATACCCAACGATTCGATTGACAAGCGAATCATAACGTTGATGTGCCAAAGGAGAAGGGATCGTCGTCAAACGCGCTGGTTTATCGACGATCAAAAAATGTTCATCTTCGTAAACGATATTGATCGGCACATAAGAGGCAACAACTTCTTTTTTACGCGGTTCTTCAGGTGGTAATATGATCGTCACGTGATCACCTTGTTTTACTTGATCAACGATCCTACCTGAATTCTGATTAACTAAAAGCTGCCCCCCTTCATGCCTGATCTTAGCGGAAAGACGGCGTGAAACGCCTTTTTGTTTTAAAAATGTTTTTAGGTGACATGGACTTGTCCCCTCATAGATCCATTCTATCTTCATCTGTTTCTGTTCCTATAAATGCATCTTGAACGCGTTGCCAGAAATGATTATGTCGATATTTCGCAAAATAGACTCGTTTTTTAGAAATTTTATATAAGATCTCTGTTATCTCACGATCATGATAGACACTTGAATCGACTGTCAAAGTAAAGTCGCTCCCTTTCGTCGGTTTGAATGTGATCCAATCATTGGGCGCTACGATCATCGGCGAACTCAAGGTACGAAAGACCCGATTATTGATCGAACCGATCTCAGCGATCTGTAAGACTTCTAAATTAGGATGGACGACTGCTCCACCTAAAGACTTGTTGTAAGCCGTCGAGCCTGTCGGTGTTGAGACACATAAACCATCGCCTCTAAACCTTTCAAAAAGCTCACCACCGATATAAACATCCGTCACCATCGTTGCACTGATACGTTTCAAAGTCGACTCATTCAAAGCTAAGTAGCGCTCTCGCATCGGCCGATCAGCATATTTGACGATCACTTCTAATAGTGGATAGCTGACTGCTTGCCCGTTGTCAGATTGCAAACTGATCACAAGATCATCGATCTCATCATCACGCCAATCAGTGTAAAAACCAAGATGACCTGTATGGACTCCGACAAACCGAATATCTCCAAGTTGATCTTCATAATGATGGAAAGCTGCTAAAAGTGTCCCATCGCCACCGATCGAGATCACAACATTTGGCTTTTCATCATCTAAGATAAAATGACGTTCGATAAATTTTTGTTGTAGTTTGTGCTTAACAGCTTGTGATTTAGGTCTATTATTAGCGAAAATAGCGATTTTCATTTCTTTCACTTCCATCGTCGAATGCTGATTTAATCTAGTCTTTTTTGTTTATCATCAAATAAACTCTGGGCTTCATTTACTTCTTCACGGATACTAGACATTTCTTTATCTAACGCAAAAGCGATCTCCGCACTTTTTTGTAAGCGCTGTTCGAGCTCCTTTGGAAAACATCCCTGATACTTGTAATTCAAAGAATGTTCGATCGTTGCCCAAAAATTCATTGCTAGTGTCCTGACTTGGATCTCCACTTTCAAGTGACGCTCTTCATTTAGAAGCTGAACTGGATATAAGATAACGATATGATAAGAGCGATAGCCACTTGCTTTTTGAGCTTTGATATAATCACGCTCCTCAATCACTTGCATATCTTTACGTTTTCGCAAAAGTTTGACTACGTAATAAATATCTTCTACAAATTGGCACATCACTCTGATCCCAGCAATATCTTCCATATCTTGTGTCACTCGCTCTGGCTTGATACAGCGTCGTTTCATTTTCTCGTTGATACTCGCTGGTGGTTTCACTCTTCCAGTGACATATTCGATCGGACTTCGTTGCCCACTTTTTTTAAATTGCCCACGTAAGTCACGGAGTTTTAATTTTAGTTCGTTCACCGCCTGCTCATATGGTGCTAAAAAAATGTCCCACTCGTCATTTATCAAATATCTCGCCACCTTTCATACCTTAACAGTTTAACACAGACATGCTTTGAATTGCAGTCGCAAAAAATGTTTTTTCTCCTTTCTCCACGGGTTACTTTATATTTTCTGAAAGAAAACGTTTCATTTTCATCTGTCAACAAGAATTTATAGTAATTTTCAATATTTTTTTATCGATTAAGTCAGATTTATTGCAAAAATATGTTTTTTTGCTTAAAGTATAAATATAGAAAAAAGGAATATCATTCAAGTGGAGGAAAAACACCATGTTAGAGATGTATTTGTTTATTAATCCTCTTGGCGCAAAATGCTATGAAGCAGAACAAAACATTTTAAAACTTGCTGGAAGATCTTCGCAAAAGATCCAGATCCGTTTTATCCCACTTTTAAATCTGCAATCGGTCTCGAAAGTGATGACAACATGGGGGCTCAAACAAACTGATCTGTCACTGCGCAATAAAGTCTCAGATCTTTTGTACCACGCTATTCTAGACTATGAAGCTGCTTTGTTCCAAGGGAGAAAACGTGGACACAACTTCTTGCTAAATATTCAGCATCTGCTTTATGAAGAGCACCAAGAATATAATGAAGAAACAGTTCACAAAGCTGCTAAATTGAGCAAATTAGCTCTTTCAATGTTTGAAGCTGATCGTCATTCTGAGCTTGCAGTCAAAAGTTTTCGCAAAGATCAAAAGTTGGCCGCAGAAATGCACGTTACGATGCCTACTGAGATGGTGGTCTACAACTTAGATGACTTTGATTGTGCGCTTTGTGTCCGAAATTGCGATTCATTAGCCAAGCTGGAAGAATTGGTTTTTGAGGAAAACACTAAAGACTTTACTTGTTCTAAAAAGATATTACCCGCCAAGAATACAAAATAATATGAAAAATAAGCTTAACATAAGTCCAAATGAAGTTAAACTTCTTCGTTTTATGTTAAGCTTATTTTATTTTCTTATCCTAAAAGTTGTTCTAATTCAACTAAGCGCTTTTCAAAAACAGTAAAAGCTTTTTCTAAATAAACGCTATCAGTCATGTCGACTCCAGCCTTTTTCATTACTTCAAGTGGCGCTGCTGAACTACCGGCTTTCAAATAATCTAAGTATGCTTTCGTTTTGGCAGGATCATTTTCTAATAACCGTTTACTTAATGTCGTAGCTGCTCCAAAACCTGTAGCATATTGATAAACATAAAAATTATAGTAAAAATGAGGGATCCGCGCCCACTCATCTGCGATCTGTTTATCATTGACTACAGCGGGACCGTAATAACGTGCATTTAGTGCATGATAATAACTTGACATTGCTTCAGCTGTTAGCGGAACTTGTGCCGCATCTTGTTGATGGATCCATTCTTCAAATTCAGCAAATTGCGTCTGGCGATAAACTGTTCCTTTAAAACCATCTAGATAGTGATTCAAAACATAAGCTCGAATATTAGGGTCAGTTTGCGTCTCTAGTAAATATTGCGTCAAAAGGTTCTCGTTGGTCGTTGAAGCGATCTCTGCTACAAAGATCGAATAGTCTCCATATTGGTAAGGTTGTTCTGTTCTTGTGTAGTAACTATGCATCGAATGTCCTAATTCGTGCACTAAAGTAAAGAGGTTATCTAGCGTATCTTGCCAATTCAATAAGATGTATGGTGGGGTATCATATGATCCACCAGAATAAGCTCCACTACGCTTCCCTGTATTAGCCACAACATCGATCCAGCGTTTGTCAAAAGCTTTTTCTACTTGAGCCACATAGTCTGGACCTAAAACACTCAAGGCTTCTAATGTCATTTGTTTAGCTTGTTCGTACGTAAATGTCAAAGCAGGTTCACCTGTCAGTGGCGTATAAAGATCATACATATGCAGTTCTTTTGTAGCCAGGATTTTTTTCCGTAAAGCAACATACCGGTGCAAGAGAGGTAAATTTTTATTGACCGTTGTAACTAACGTATCATAAACCGTCACGGGGATCTCATTTTGGGCTAAGGAAGCCTCTTTAGCACTACTATAATGGCGCAATTTAGCTGAAAAATTATGTTTTCTCACATGCGCCGCCAAAGTTGTCGCTAAAGTATGTCTAAATTGATGATAAACTTGATAAAGCTTTTCAAAAGCTTCTTTTCTTACCTCAGGTGCAGTCGATTCGAGTAAAGTACCATAGACACCATTTGAAAGCTCGACGGCTTCTCCCTTTTCATTTGTCACGACTGGAAACTTCAAATCTGCATTGTTCAAAACTTCAAAAACATTTGAGGCCGTACTTAAGATATCACTTGCTCCAGCTAAAAGTGCTTCTTCTGTTTCACTCAAAACATGCGCTCTCAAGCGAGTCCAATTTGTGATCAAAGTTTGATACTCAGCTAATTTCGGCTCTGCTTCATAATAAGCAGCTAGTTTGGCTGGCGTCAAGGCTAGCAATTCTGGTTGGAACCAGGCATTTTTAGCCGAGGCTTCTGCAACTAATTTTTGAACTTTAGCCATCATCGCTTGATACTTTGTCTCAGATGTGTCCTGATCATTTTTCATACTTGCATAAACATAAACTTTCTCAAGTTCACGTTCAAGTGCCAATAAAGCTTCTAAAGCAGTTAAAAACTGTTTAGCTCCATTTGCTAAAGTTCCTTTATATGCGGTAAAATCAATCGCTTTTTGCTTAACAGCATCAAAGCTCTCTTCAAAGGCTACATCATCACTAAAAACTTGCGATAAGTCCCAGGTCAATTCTTGCGCAACTTCTGTCCGTTGTGGTAATCGTTTTACTTTTGCCATAAAAAATCCCCCTATATCTTTTTTTCTCCCTCGATCCCGTTTTAAAGATCGAGTTTCCAAAGCATCTGCACGCAAGCATGAACGCTATGTTATCCAGCTAGGTGTGTTTACCTATCTTCATTGATTTTAACTCAGAAGATATGATCGCGCTAGTACCGTTTGCTTTCAAGAAAATATTTTGTCTACCTACTTTAATGTCTGTGCATGCTCATAGACTTGTGCATATTTGAGCCTATCAGCTTGTCTGGATCGGCCACACTAACCCTTCTGATCTCGGATATGGTATGGTCTCGTCTATTCATGTTCAGCTAATGTTCGTTGTTTAGTACCACTAGCTTCCATTACAAAGTTACGATCAGTCAACCACCACTGACTAAAGTCAATGGCTTGTGAGCCGAAAATCCTCGTGAATTTCAGACCACAATTTGCGTAGATAGGGACAACTTGCTTGACCAACCAAAGTTGCAATCAAGTAGCGGTCGTCTAATTACCAACGCCTTTTATGTCCCCAGGTTGCCATAGGGACAGATAAGCTAGGCTAGTTTAGCTATTCCCTTATCAAGAATATTCTTAGCTGCATTCCAGTCACGAATATGATGAATACCGCAATTAGGACACGTCCATTCACGATCAGCCAAGGTTAGTTTCTCGGTGTTATTAGTTCCCATGATAAAACTACAATCATTGCAAGTTTGAGTAGTATTTTTCGGGCTGACAGTCACGAACTGATGATTATACAGCTTAGCTTTATAAGCCAACATGCCGAGAAAGGAACGCCAGCCAACGTCAGAAATACTAAGCGCTAAAGCATGATTCTTGAGCATATTCTTACTACGCAACTCCTCAGCTACTACTAAATCGTGGTTCTTGATTAGTGCAGTAGAGATTTGTTGGAGAAAATTATGTCTTTGGTTCATTACTTTGGCATGGAGTTTAGCAACTAACAAGCGTTGCTTTTGATAATTTTTACTATCGCGTAAAGAACGATGTTCTTTTTTGACACGCCGTTGTCGTCTAGATAGAATACGCTGTTCTTTAGCTAATTTACCTTTAATAGTGCGATAATATCGTGGATTAGGAACTGTGTTACCTTCATTATCGGTTAAGAAATTATCAGTATTAAGATCAATTCCAATATGTCCGTGATTAGCCTTGGACACTTTAACAAAAGGTTCATCTGAAGCTAGTTGCATTGATAGAAAGAAGTGATCCGCTGGATCTTTAGTCAATGTCACAGTACCAATTCTAGTCTCACACATTCTCCTCAAGAGACGTGCTTGGGAACCGGCAACACGTAACAATCCTATTTTAGGTACTTTGATATGGCTATTATCTAGAAAACATACTGTACCGTTAGTTAGCAACGCAGTCTTTTGCCCTGGGTATTGACAATTGGTTTGATAACGCCAGCGATAACTCTTTCGATGAAATTTAGGAACACCAGCAGTGTGAATCTTCCGAAAAGCATTCCAAGCTTTTCGGTAGTTCTGAATGGCATTAGCTTTCGCCAAACTGTCAATTCGTTTATCTTCTAAAAATTGATAGTGATTAGACATTTGTTTAGCGTTTTGACGCATAGTTAGTTGCTTAATACGCTCCTGGACTGTGTCAATCGATAACTTAACTCTGCGAAGTTGCATCAGTTCCTTACCGATCGCAACCATTTCGTTATAGATAAAGCGACTAGCGTCACTGTTAATTTTAATCAACTGCTTTTGTTGGTCACTAGGGTAGCAACGCATTTTCAGGCCATAATGATATTGCATTTTTGCCATTGACTTCATTTAATTTCACCTCCTTAATTGATATAATGATATTGTATCATATGTCAATGATAATAAATATAGGGGTAAATAAAATGAGTAAAGATAAAATCAAAGACGCAGTATATACCAGACGATATATCTATAACTTCCATTTCCATCTAATTTGGGTTACTAAATATCGTCATAAAACTTTTACTACTGATGAGTTATCAAACGAAATGAAGGATATCCTATGGCAAGTAGCCGAGGATAACGAAATCTTAATCGAGAAAATGGAAGTTATGCCTGACCATGTTCATATCTTAATTAGCTTTCCGCCTAGCAAGGCACCGACTAGCGCCATCAAAGCGCTCAAAGGCAGAAGTGCCTTTATTTTCTTACGTCGACACCCGGAAATTCGGCAGTCTCGATAGAAGTCACGGGATTTCCGGCTGAATCTCATTAAAAATTATTTTCTTTTTTTCGATCGTAATAAAGGCAAACTTATAAGCAAAATGGTGAACGATATAGGCTGGAGCTAAAGCGCTACTTCCCTCACCATACTGCAAATATATTTTACTCTTCCAATAAAAACAAGCAGTTCTCCAAAGAGGATAGTAATAACGTTTACTCAAATTAGCTTTAAATAATTGCTGTAACGTTATATTTTCAGCATAAGCCTGCTTACGTAAGCGGTATTTGATCTTGTCAACGTAACTTTCTAACGCTAAAAGTTGCTGTTTTTGTTGTTGTAAAGACAAATGAGCCAAACTGACATGATGATCAGTCTGACAAAATTCTTTCAAAGCATTAAGATCAGTCGCATAACCACGAGAGTAGCGCAACTCTAATAGATCAGCCATCTGAAGCGCATAATCGATCTCAAATCTTTGTTCTAAAACGTCTAAATAGATCAGATAAAAGCCTAGTTTTTTTGAATAGTGCATAAATTGAGCCGTTTTTTGATCTAATTTTGATTTTAAGCGATAATTCATCCCTAAAACCCAAATAACTTGGTATCCTGCCTGCTTGTAACCTGTAGTGCGCTGACACAAACTTTGATAAGATAATGGAGCACATTGGAATTCTATTACAAATTCTTGTTCCTTTTTCTTTGCCAAAATATCTGGCTTTTGAGCTAATTCTTGTAAATAAACTTCAGATCTGGCAAAATATCCTGCTGCTTTAGCCCACATCAAGAGTAAGGCTTTTCCATCTTGATGTTCGCTTGTTTCAAGGGGTGTTTTACTCAAACATTGTTTCTTATGGGCAAAATGACTCTGGTAAAATGTTCCTTTTCGCAAAATAACTTGGGCGTGACAAAAAGGACAATAGTATTTTTCAGCTATTCGAGCCCGATCAGCTCGAACTAAGTGATCAGGATCTTTTAAAGCATAAAACATCAACACACCTACTATCCAAATGCGCCTTAAACTATAGCTAAAGAAGATAGCTTATACGCACATCATAGTTTTTCCTTTCTAGTCGACACATAGTACGCTTAGCTTAATAAGAAATAGTAAACGTTCTACTAAATAAATACGCAAAGAAAGTTCTTTTTTATGCCCAATAAAAAAAGTCCTCTAAATATTAGAGAACTTTTTTTCTGCAAAGCCTATTTAAAATGATACCGTGCCATTTCCAAAGCAGCTTGTTCCATCAAACACTGGCCACGTTCTTTGATAACTGCTGGATCAAAAGGCTCATTTACACTAAATTCATAAACTAAAGCCATCGCATTTTTGATATCTGTTGGACTTAGTTGATCGACAAAAAAGACTAGTTCAAGATAATACTTTCCATCTAAACGATATAGATTTGAGATAACATCGTCACATTCAAAACTCTTTGCAAGCTGGATAAAATCTTCAAATTCTGCAAAACTGACTAAATATCGATGAGATACTTCATCCTTTAGGCGTGTTTTCCGATCACTATTAGCTAACAACGATTTTTTTCCTGATACTTGATCTTTTTGATCATCTGCACTAAGCTGTTTCCGAATATACTCAGCAAGATCATTTGTGATCCCACTTTTAGGCATCCCCATTTTTTGATCATCAGTCTGATCTTTAGTCTGGTTGCCACTAATATTTTTTAAGGTACTTTCAGCTTGGTTAGGATCAACTTTTGTAATAAAGAGCTCTAAACCATTTTGGTTAGGGATCAGCTGAAAAGTCACCGCTTCGTTATCACGGAACTCATGATCCTTATCGACCTCTTCTAAAATACTGAAAAAGAAATTTTCGATCTCTTTTTGATTACCGAGCAGATCAAGGACGGTGATACCACGTTCAGTCAAATCTTCAGTACCAAGTAAGACCCTGATCGTATTCTCATTGACTTTTTCCATTTCCATTTGTGATCCTCCCCTTCCTCATTTAAGTGTTAAAAACACCTTGGTTGCAACAATTATCATAACAAAAATTGATAAAAAAGACCACCCAAAATACTCGGGTAGCCTTATTATATAAAGTATCTTATTATAAACTTTAGAAACCCGCAAGTTCGCGTGCACGTTGCAATTCAAGCGCCCGTACTTCGCGTGGCAAAAAGCGACGGATCTCGTCTTCATTATAACCAACTTGAAGTCTCTTCTCGTCCATAATAATTGGTCGTCTTAACAGGCCGGGATGTTTTTGGACAAGATCAAGTAATTCTTGCAATGGCATTTCCTCGATGTCGATATCAAGTTCTTGATATACTTTTGAACGTTTCGAGATGATCTCTTCTGTTCCATCTTCAGTCATTTGCAAGATCTGTTTGATCTCGTCAATACTCAATGGTTCCGAAAAAATATTTCTTTCATTATATGAAATATTGTGTTTTTTAAGCCATGCACGTGCCTTTCGACATGATGTACAGCTTGGTGATGTGTATAAGGTAACCATATAAATCGCCCCTTCTTATAAAACCTGGTGCAACCATACAATATATATCCTCATTCACATTATACACCTATTTCAAAAAATTAATACCTTTTTTTGGTAGAAAAATCAACTTCGCTCGATTTTATGATTTATAATCATTCTAAAAATTTAATTTTTTTTGCTTGATCTATGAGTAATTTTCAACCATGATCACTTTTTTAATTTTTGTAAAACATAAAATATAAATTATTATCAATTAACCAAGAGATTATACATATATCTATTTAAGCCTCAGCTAAGCTAATATTTATTCATGTAGACAAGTTTTTTAGAAAATATTTTAATAAACAAACCTAAATATTTTTTACTTAGATAACTTTTCCCAAATGACGACTTTATTTTGCCTCAGTGACTTTTGTACATCGATGATCCGCTGGTTTGAGCTCCCTCTAAACTGTAAAGTCAAGTCTTTTTTAGCTTCTAGAAAACGACCGTCAACTAAAATATCGATCTTGGACAAAAGTTCTAACTTATCTGCTGACTCTAACTGTAGTTCATCCCACGTATAACCAGTCCAAGACCAAATATCTTTTGTCGTACCGTACTCAGCTCGGATCCGATCCACTAGTTGCAGACAAACTTGAGTATTTAAAAACGGTTCCCCACCTAACAGAGTCAAACCTTGGACATAATCTTTGCCTAGATCAGCGATGATCTGATCTTCTAACTCTTTAGTATATTCAAAACCATAACTAAAACTTTGAGCTGCTTTATTATAACAGCCTGGGCAAGCAAACTTACATCCACTCACATACAAACTACAACGGACACCTTCACCATCTACAAAGTTAAATGGTTTATAATCAGCGATCCTTAGTTGGCTTAGTTCTTTAGCTAACCATTCCTTAGGCTTAGGATCTTTAGGCAGACGTCTTCTTTTAGACTTTTTTTGAGGCAACCGTTTTTCTTTGATCTGGGTCTGCTCAACAAAAATCGTGTCCCCACCAATGCTGATTCGGACTAGCGGTCTTTTTTCATTTGTCATCAGTTACCATCCCCGGTCCGATATTTTTAGCCCGCGCAGCGATCTCAGCATGTCGTCCGTGCACCATTGGCCGTTGGAGTGGGTTTCCTAAGTAACCACATGTCCTTTTGACGCAATCACAAGACTTAGGATCATGATTGCCACAAGCGGGGCATTCAAACCCACGAGCAGTCGCTTTGAACTCACCTTGAAAGCCACATTTATAACAACGATCGATCGGTGTATTCGTCCCTAGATAGCCAACCTTATCGTAAGCAAAATCCCAGACTGCTTCAAGAGCTTTAGGATTTTGGCGCAAATTTGGATATTCACAATAGTGGATAAAGCCACCAGCTGCATATTTAGGATAATCCATCTCAAACAATATTTTTTCAAATGGCGTTGGATGCTTGCGCACATCGTAATGAAAACTATTTGTATAGTATTCCTTATCAGTGATATCTTTGATCTTTCCGAAACGTTTTGTATCGATCTTACAAAAACGATCTGTCAATGACTCACTTGGTGTTGAATAAACACTAAAGTGATAACCAGTTTCGTTAGACCACGCAACACAGGCATCATATAGTTTTTTGACGATCTGTAATGTGAAATCATGGGCCGCTTGATCGCTTTCCCAATCAGGTCCGTAAAAAAGTGTTCCAACTTCATAAAGGCCGATATAGCCTAGGGAAACAGTTGCGCGTTCATCTAAGAAGAGTTGTGAGACATCATCACCTGGTTTCAGTCTCTGTCCAAAAGCTCCATACTGATAAAGGATCGGTGCATTTTCTGGTAAAGCTTCTAGAACACGAGCAACTTTAAACTTTAATGCTTCTTTACAAAGTGCGATCTTATCGTGCAAGATCTGCCAAAATAGCTCTTGGTCCCCCTTTGATTCTAAAGCGATCCGCGGAAGATTAAGGGTAACGACGCCTAAATTCATACGACCTGAATTGACTTCCTGCCCGTCTTTGTCTTGCCAGCCTTGCAAAAAAGAACGACACCCCATCGGAGCCTTAAAACTTCCTGTCAACTCTTTGATCTTATCATACATCAAAACATCAGGATACATTCGTTTCGTAGCACACTCAAGCGCCAATTCTTTGATATCATAGTTAGGTTCACCTGGGTTTAAATTCAACCCTTGTTTGATCGTAAAAACTAACTTAGGAAAGATCGCAGTTCGTTTTTCTTTACCTAGGCCTTCGATCCGAATCTTTAAGATCGACTTTTGGATCTCACGTGCGATCCATGACGTCCCTAAACCAAAACCAAGTGTCGTAAAAGGCGTTTGGCCTTGCGAAGAAAAAAGTGTATTGATCTCATACTCTAAAGCTTGCATCGCATCATAGATATCTTTTTTAGTCCTTTTGCGTGCAAATTCAACTTGTTTCTCTGCTTCAACGATATATTCTTTCGCTTCAGCCAAATGCTTTTCATAGTTTTTATAAGCAAATGGTTCTAAAACTTCATCGACTCGATCGGCAGAACAGCCCCCATACTGGCTTGAAGCAACATTTGCGATGATCTGTGACATCTGTGCAGTCGCAGTCTGGATCGAATGTGGGCTTTCAACTTCGGCATTCCCGATCTTAAAGCCTTTTGTCAACATCTCTTTAAAATCGATCAAACAACAATTTGTCATTGGACTCCAAGGAGTATAATCAAGATCATGGTAGTGGATATCTCCCCGTAAATGAGCTTTAGCGATATGTTTAGGCATCATTTTGAGCCCTAATGTTTTCCCGACTGTTCCTGCCGTCAGATCACGTTGCGTATTAAACACATTACTATCTTTATTGGCATTTTCATGCACTAAACTTGGATCTTTTGATTGTAAACGGTCTAAGCGCAACGTCGGATCAGTTTGTTCTCGCCAGGTCTGCTCTTCTTTTTCGTGTGCTTCTAAATAAGACTTAGCTTCCGCTATATATCCCAATTCGTTCAAAGTAGTCATAAGTTCAGTTGCAAGTGCACTTGTCTTTAGAACATCGTAATTGGCGACACGTAGCGCTAAAGTCGCTAAGATCTCGTCTTTTACAGGAGTTAGTCCTAAAATATCTAAGATCCGTTCTAACTTATAAAGTGCAAAGGGGACCCGATACCCATCGGTTTTTTCTACTGTTTTAGGAAAATCATAGCTGACTTTCGTATTCATCTCCATCATTTTTGTCAGATCCTCTCTATCAAAATCGTACATATGTATCATATTTGGTACTATATATGATAGCTTCTTTTTTCAAAAAACACAATATATAGTGTTTAGTTTCACAAAAGACACAATATACATTGATTACAATATACCTCAGCGCAAACGCATCAAATCAGAAAAGAGCTCTTTTGACCTTTTTGTGAAACAAATTTATCCTAAAATGGCGAGAAGACTTCCACTTTTATAAGTGGTGGATGAATCATCCCATTCTGAAGCACTAAAAGCGCTTCTTTTTCTTGATAATTTTAATTCAGATAATATAATAAATGAGTATAACTATGGAATTAGATAAAAATCAACATTCTGCTAACTGTAATTCACATCTTGATAGAGATGTTAACGCGGCTAAAAATATCTTAGCTAGAGGATTAGAAACTCTATTCTGATAATAAAACGGTACCATGGTAACAAAGCAGTGACCGCTACCGACTCAGTGAAAAGCTAGACTGGCAAGTTTGCTGTATTCTCAGAATTCCCAACTTCAAGCCGTTAAAAAACGGTAGTTTTAGGTTAAGTTGGGGTAGTTCAATTGCGCACCAGTCCATTTTTTGATACCCTCGATCTTTTTTGTTACAATATCTTTGGATATCTGATATATCAAGGTATTCAATCTTTGTTCCAAAGAAAGCTGGTTTATTATGACACACGAAAATGATCTAAATAAGATCGCACAACAAATAAAAACAAGCATGACTGAATTTCTAGCTCAAACGACACTTGAGCCAAATGATATTTTTGTTCTTGGCTGTAGTACAAGCGAGATCCAAGGGCAAAAGATCGGCAAACACTCTAATCTTGAACTTGGACGAATAATTGTTAAAACGCTCCGTTCGATCTTAGATCCATTAGGAGTCCACTTGGCTGTCCAAGGTTGCGAACATTTGAACCGCGCTTTAGTTATTGAAAAACGAGTTGCTAAAGATCACAACTTAGAGATCGTTACTGTCGTCCCGACTTTGCATGCCGGTGGCGCAGCACAAGTAGCTGCTTTTGAACAATTTACTGAACCAGTTGAAGTTGAGCATCTTGTCGCTAAAGCTGGGATGGATATCGGTGATACAGCGATCGGGATGCATGTTCGTTTCGTTCAGATCCCTGTACGAACATCGATCACCGAGATCGGCAAAGCTCACGTAACATTCTTGAGCTCGCGTCCTAAATTGATCGGAGGCGAACGAGCTCGATATCGCTTAGAAGACCTTAATCAGACAACTGGTCCTTTAGCCTGATGCAAACACACATAAAAAAACCTCTAAATCAAATCTTAGAGGTTTTTTTGCTTCAACCGTAATTTTTTAAGGTCCGTCTGATCTCACGCTCTTGATCGCGCCGTTTGATGGTTTCACGTTTATCGTAGTTATGCTTACCTTGAGCCACCCCAAGTAAAACTTTAGCAAAACCATGCTTTAGATAAACTTTCAAAGGCACTAAAGTGATCCCTTTACCACTCGTCTCTTCGGCCAAATGTGTGATCTGCTTTTTATGCAATAAAAGTTTACGATTCCGTAAAGGATCATGATTGAATCTATTTCCTTGGGTATATTCTGAAATATGCACATTCATCAGCCAGGCTTCGCCATTTTTGATCTGGGCAAAACCATCTTTAAGGTTGATCCTGCCAGCTCGGACTGATTTGATCTCAGTCCCAGTCAAGGCGATCCCAGCTTCGAGCGTTTCTAAAATATAATAATCATGATTAGCTTTGCGATTTTGAGCTAACGGACGTTCTTTTTGTTTTTCTTTTCCCATCTTCTCAGTCCTTTATCGCTAAATTATTTTTTAGCTTCACGGCGACGTTTGTAAAAAGGACGCTTATTATTATTTTTACCACCATTGCGACGTTTATCTTTAGCATCGTTGTTTTTATTAAAGCGTCCATTTCCTTGCTTCTTATACGGACGTTTGCCACCATTTCGCTTATCAAAATGCTCACCACGCGAGCGGTCGTTACGTCTAGTAGGTAGATCTTTTGGATCAATATCTTTTAGAAGATCTGATTTAGGTGCTTTTTTCATCTCTAGAAGTTTAAAGTCGATCTCTTTTTGCTCAGCATTGACATTGACTAACTTGACTTTGATCGGTTGTCCGATCCGATAAGTCCGTTTCGATCTTGTTCCTACTAAAGCCATATGCTTCTCAACAAAAACATAATAATCATCGTCTAACTGGCTGATATGGATCAAACCTTCAACTGTATTTGGAAGTTCAACGAACATCCCAAATTTTGTCACTGAACTAACGACTGCTTCGAATTCTTCACCCACATGATCTGCCATGTATTCAGCTTTTTTCATCGCATCAGTATCGCGTTCGGCGTCGATCGCCCGTCGTTCAGCTGTCGAACTATGTTGACTCACTTCTGGAAGCTGGGCTCTAAAACGCTCTTGACTGCTTTCACCTAGTCCATGTTCGGCATAATAATGGATCATGCGGTGTGCCATCAGATCAGGATAACGTCTGATCGGAGAGGTGAAGTGTGTATAGTCTTTAGCGGCTAATCCAAAATGTCCTAGCGGTTCTGGAGAATATTTAGCTTGTTGCATCGACCGCAAAAGCATTACCGAAACCATCGGCTCTTCTGGTTTACCAGCAACTTTTTTCAAAATATTTTGCAACATCTTTGGTTCGATCGCGCTGACTTTTCCAGTCACTTCGACGCCTAAAGCAGATAACATCTCAAAAAAGGTCTTGATCTTTTCTTCTTTTGGCGTTTCATGGATCCGATAAATAAATGGTACATGCAACTCTTTATAGTGCGCAGCGACCGTTTCATTTGCTGCCAACATAAAAGATTCGACCATGCGTTCACTTGTACCACGTTCACGCAGTTGGATATCTACAGCATGCCCTTTTTCATCCACGATGATCTTTGCTTCAGTATCTTCAAATTCGATCGCGCCTCGGCGTTTACGCATCTTCAACAAGATCTTATGCAATTCCCCCATCGTCTCAAACATCGGTACAAGTTCTTTATAGCGTTCTTTTGTCTTGGCATCATCAGATTCCAAGATCTTATTGATCGCTTTATACGTCATCCGTTCTGTTGTTTTGATCACACTTTCAAAGATCTCATGCTTAACGACTTGACCGCTAGGATCGATCTCCATCGCACAAGTCAACGCTAAACGTTCAACTTTTGGATTCAATGAACAGATCCCGTTTGATAACTTAGCCGGGATCATAGGGATCACACGGTCTGTCAAATAAACTGAAGTCCCACGCTCAAACGCTTCGCGGTCAAGCGGCGTATTTGGGGTCACATAATGGGAGACATCTGCAATATGAACGCCTAAGTGATAATTTCCATTTGGTAATTTCCAAGCACTGACTGCATCATCCAAGTCTTTTGACTCGATACTATCGATCGTGACCATTGGTTCGTCAGTCAGATCCCGACGACCAACTTTTTCAGCTGGTGTCACATGATCAGGGATCTTAGCCACTTGTTCCATGACATCTTCAGGAAATTCATGTGGGATATCATGTTGATAAACGATCTGTAAAATATCGACGCCAGGATCATTGACGTTACCAATAACTTTAGTAGCGACCCCTTTGATAAGTCCTGGCAAAGTCACACTTGGGTAAGCTGTGATATCAGCTAAAACGATCTCACCCGCAACTGGATGAAGTCCCTTATCTTCAACTAAAAAACGGTAATTGGATAATTTTTTATCACGTAAACGGATCGTACCGATGATCCCTGCCGGTAAGTTTTCATCTTCATCTTCAGCTGGTAAAAATTCACCAACGACTTGTGTCAATTCACGTTTTAAGACTTGTGTGATCTTACCTTCTGGCCGTTTGCCAGTTTCTTCGTCACCTTCAGCGATCAACTCAACTTCAACTTCATCACCATTTAAAGCTGAAAGCGTTTGTGTTGGATTGATGAAAAAATCTTGTTTTTCAGGATCGACAGTTACAAAACCAAAACCACGATCATTGGCATGAAAGACCCCTTCAAACCGCGGGGCAGTCACTTCTTTTACTAAGCTGAAATTTCCTGCGTCATCAAGTTTGATCTTTTTATCGTGTTCGAGTTGTGCAACGGCTTGCACGATAAAATTGAATTGACCTGCTTTATTCATTTTCATCTTATCAGCAAGTTCTTGAACCGTAAAATTTTTTTCCGGCTCAGCTTCAAAATAATCTAATAATGATTTTCTTATCTTTTCTTTTTCCATTTAAATCCTCATATTCATTCAATCAAAATATATAGGAAAAGCCCCCTGTCGAACTTTAACACGCAGGAGGCTTTTCAGTAAAACTAGTGTGCTGAGATATATACTAAAGCTAATGAAAGCGCAAAGAAAATAACTCCAAGAACTGCCGTTACCTTTTGCATAAACGCTTCAAAGCCGCGTGGTTTTTGTTTACTGAACAAGTCAGTGGCACCACCAGATAATGCAGTTGAAGCATTATCCGTTTTAGCTGGTTGCATCAAAACAGAAATAATGATCAAGACAGAAACGATCAATAATAGTGTTAAAAGTATATTATACAATCTTTTGTACCTACTATATCAAATGTGTTCAGATGGTTAAAGATCTATCTGAGAAAGAAATATAGAGCTTCCTTTCCTAAACTTATTTATTACTGCCGACCTTCGTCTTTATGCCATACAAAATGACATAATGGCTCTAATAGCACAAGAAATATAGTCCTTATCTTCAGTACTTGGCCACACACTTTTTTCTTTCTAGCTCAAACACTGATATCTACTATATACCTTTCGCTATGATAATCTATATCTACTCTAATTTAGCATATTTACACACAATTTTCCAGTCACAAATCTACTTTTAGTTTTCACCAAGTGCACTTAGCCGTGTCAATTCTTCATTTATCCGCATTCGTGCACTTTGCGTCGTTAAAATGACTAACGTATCGCCTGCTTTCATGACCGAATCACCATGCACGATATACTCTGTTTCGCCCCGACGCAATGCCAAGATCAAACAATCTTTAGGCCACGCAATATCTTTGACAGCTCGATCTTGCAATTTCGAACCAGCAAAGATCGGATATTCAAACCGATCTTGTTGACCGCTTCGTAAAGCTAAAACTTTAGGTTCATTAGTCATTTTAGCTAACATCGCTTCATAGATCGGACGCCCATGGAAAATATCACAAACAGTATAGGCTGTTAAAGAAACTAGTGCTAGAGGCATCAAATGTTCAAGTGTCCCGACCATCTCTGTCACTAGTAAGATCGCAGTGAAAGGTGCTTTACCAATACAAGCAAAATACCCTGCCATAGCATAAATGATGCAATTGATCATCAAGCCATCAGCTAAAAGTCCACTTGCATGTGCTACCTTAAAATAAAGCGCACCGATCAAAGCGCCTAAAGTCAAGATCGGCAGAAAAATGCCGCCTGGCAAAGTCGAACCATATGATAGAGTTGAAAAAAGCAACCGTAAAATAAATAGAAAACAAAGTGCTTTAGTTGTTAGATCAAGCGTTGGTAAGGCAACGATCAAACCATTGCCTCCCCCTAAAGCAATTGGCCAAAAGATCCCGATCAAAGGTAAACATAACAAAGGGATCACACTGTAAAAACGTGGCTGTAAAAAAGATAGGCGCTGATAAAATTTAGAACAATTAAGCGTCAAGTATTCATACAGTATGCCTAAAAAACCTAAGACAACGCCCAAGACAATTAAATGTCCATACGCTGCGATCGGAAAAGTAACTTTTTGTTGCATGTGTAGAACTGGTGTCAGTCCAAAAAAATTAAATGCCACAAAATTGGCTGTAACTGCGGCTGAAAGCGCAGTCGTCCAAATATATGGTGAAAAATTATGATAAACTTCCTCTACGATAAATAATGAAGCTGCGATCGGAGCATTAAAAGCTGCTGATAATCCAGCCGCTGCTCCCCCGGCGATCAAACACCTTCGTGCTGTTTGATCCAGTTTAAAGTGTTCTGCTAGACCTTGCCCGGCCGCCGCTCCTAACTGGATCGAAGGTCCCTCACGTCCTAAAAAAAGACCCGAACCGATCGCAAGGACCCCACCTAACCATTTTCGCCATAAGACTGGCCACCACTTGAGCTCCAACATTCCTAAAAGCTGCCCTTCAACTTGTGGGATCCCAGAACCACTGATATGTGGCTCTTTTTTCAAAAATTTAGCATTAACAAAGATCACTATCAAGAAAAAAACAATAACGATGCTCCATAGGCTAGGTGTACTTGGTAACTGCCCAAATAATTTTTTCATTCCTTCTAAAAGAGCTTCGATCGCTAATCGAAATAAACTTACGATAAACCCCGCAACGATCCCGACAAGGACTCCCCGTAAGATGAAATTAAAGCGAATATAGTTTAGTTTCTTTCCAAAATTCAACAATTTATTCGTTGCATCCACCTACTATCTAAAGAAAATGTTCAAAAATACTAACTGAACTCGATTTATTATTATCCCCAAATACTTTCTATTTTTATGTATAAAAAGAGACCTGCAAAACAGGCCTCTTTTTTAGTAGCTAACACTACTAAACAGTCAATCAACTAATTATTTTTCTTCGATTGCTTGACGTGCTTGTTCGCTCAAGTTGTAGAAGGAGTTGATACCTTTGTATTGAGCAACACCGCTTGTCAATTGGTCTTCGATTCTCATCAATTGGTTGTACTTAGCGATACGATCTGTACGGCTCATAGAACCTGTCTTGATTTGGCCTGCGTTTGTAGCAACAACCAAGTCAGCGATCGTTGTATCTTCTGTTTCACCAGAACGGTGAGAAACGATAGCTGTGTAACCAGCTTCCTTAGCCATTTCAATAGCTTCGAAAGTTTCTGTCAAAGTACCGATTTGGTTAACTTTGATCAAGATCGAGTTAGCACAACCCATGCGGATACCTTTAGCTAAGTATTGTGTGTTTGTAACGAAGAAGTCGTCACCAACTAATTGAACTTTCTTGCCAAGTTCAGCTGTGATTTCTTTCCAGTCATCCCAGTTGTTTTCATCGATAGGATCTTCGATCGAGATGATTGGGTATTTAGCAACTAAACCTTCAAGGTACTTGATGAATTCAGCAGTTGTGTATTCTTCACCTGTTGACCAACGAAGTTTGTACTTGCCTGTTTCAGCATCCCAAAGTTCGGAAGAAGCAACGTCGATAGCAATAGAGATATCTTTACCTGGCTTGTAACCAGCTGCTTCGATAGCTTTGATCAAGTATTGTAATGGTTCTTCGTTGTTTGCAAAGTCAGGTGCGAAACCACCTTCGTCACCAACAGAAGTTACCTTGCCGTCAGCAGCAAGAAGTTTTTGTAAGTTGTGGAATGTTTCTGAACCCATACGTACAGCTTCTTTGATAGAAGAAGCACCAACAGGCATGATCATGAATTCTTGGAAGTCAACTTTGTTATCTGAGTGTGCACCACCGTTGATAACGTTCATCATTGGTGTTGGTAATACGTGTGCGTTTGTACCGCCCATGTAGTTGTACAATGGAACTTGCAATTCATCAGCAGCTGCACGTGCAACAGCGATAGAAACAGCCAAGATAGCGTTAGCACCAAGTTTACCTTTGTTTGGTGTACCATCTAAAGCGATCATAGCTTTATCGATCGCAATTTGGTCTGTTACTTCGTAGCCAACGATTTCTTTAGCGATCACATCGTTAACGTTAGCAACGGCTTTTGTAACGCCTTTGCCCATGTAACGAGATTTGTCGCCGTCACGTAATTCAACAGCTTCGTGTTCACCAGTAGATGCACCAGAAGGTACGATACCGCGACCAAAGCCGCCATCTTCTGTATAAACTTCAGCTTCAACTGTTGGGTTACCACGTGAGTCTAAGACTTCGCGAGCATAAATTTCTGTAATTGCAGACATAAAATATTACTCTCCTTTTAGTTTGATTGACATTTGAGAAATATTGTCCTCATTGATATTTTAAAGGTTTTGCGCCTGACTTTCAATCTATTTAATGAAGGTTCAAGCAAAATTTTATCGATTATTTATTGAAATTAACTAATTCCAAGTATGATGTTGGATCTAAAGAAGCACCACCGACTAAACCACCGTCGATGTCTTCTTTAGACATCAATTCTTTCACATTAGCTGGTTTAACAGAACCACCATATTGGATGCGAACTTTGTCAGCCACTGTTTGGTCGTATAAATCAGCAACAGTCTTTCTTACAACTGCACAGATCTCTTCTGCTTGATCTGATGTAGCTGTTTTACCTGTACCGATCGCCCAAATTGGTTCATAAGCGATCACAAGGCTAGCTACTTGGTCAGCTGTAAGATCTTTTAAAGCAGCTTTTACTTGAGCTTCGACCCATTCTTCAGCTTGACCAGCTTCACGTGTTTCTAAAGATTCACCGCAGCAAATGATAGGTGTCATGCCGTTCTTGAAGATCGCATGTGCTTTTTTGTTGATATCTTCATCTGTTTCGTGGAAGTAATCACGACGTTCTGAGTGACCGATAACAACATAGTCAACGCCCATTTCACTTAAAACTTTTGGTGAAGTTTCACCAGTGAAGGCACCTTCATCTTCAAAGTAGCAGTTTTCAGCTGCAACTTTTAGTTCTGAACCTTTAGCATTTTCTAATAAAGCTGGTAGGTCAACAGCTGGAGCAGCGATCACTGCTTCAACTTCTGTTGCCTTTGGTAATTTATCTTTTACAGCTTTTACAAATTCAGCAGTTTGTTCTGGATTCATGTTCATTTTCCAGTTACCTGCGATAATTGGTGTACGCACTAAAATCATCCTTTCAAAGTAATTCTTTAAACAAACTGGCAGGGATGAGAGCACCCCTGTCAGTTATCTTATCTCTTATTTATCAGAAACAGCAGCGATACCAGGAAGTGTCTTACCTTCAAGATATTCAAGGGATGCGCCACCACCAGTTGAGATGTGAGTCAATTTTTCAGCAACGCCTAATTCATTAACTGCGGCTGTAGAGTCCCCACCACCAACGATCGTTGTTGCATCAGACAATGTACCTAAGAATTCACCTACGCCAAGTGTACCTTTAGCAAAGTTAGGCATTTCAAAGACACCCATAGGTCCGTTCCAAACAACTGTCTTAGCATCTTTCAAGACGCTCTTGAATAATTCAACAGATTTTGGTCCGATATCAAGCGCCATGTAGCCATCTTCAATGTCGCCTTCAAAAACTTTAGAAGGAGCATCATTGTTGAATTCTGTTGCACATACGTTATCAACTGGTAAGACGATCTTGTCACCAGCTTTTTCAAGTAATTCTTTAGCTAATTCGATCTTATCTTCTTCAACTAAAGAGTTACCGATCTTGATACCTTTAGCAGCGTAGAATGTGTATGTCATCCCACCACCAACGATGATCTTGTCAGCCTTATCTAATAAGTGTTCGATCACACCGATCTTATCAGAAACTTTAGCACCACCTAAGATCGCAACGAATGGGTGTTGTGGGTTGTCAACTGCTTCACCTAAGAACTTGATCTCTTTTTCTAATAAGAAACCAGCAGCTGTTTGTGGCATGTTGCTTGCGATACCTACGTTAGAAGCGTGGGAACGGTGGGCTGTCCCAAAAGCATCATTTACGAAAACATCACCAAGTGAAGCCCAGTATTTGCCAAGTTCTGGATCATTGCCAGATTCTTTCTTGCCATCTAAGTCTTCAAAACGTGTGTTTTCAACAACTAATACGTCGCCATCTTTCATGTCAGCGATCGCATCTTCTAATTGTTTACCACGTGTAGCTGGAACAAATGTAACTGGTTTGTTCAAAAGATCAGCTAAGTGTTCTGCAACTGGTTTTAAAGATAACTTTTCTTTATCTTCTTCAGTCTTGATCCGACCAAGGTGTGAGAACAAGATAGCCTTGCCACCGTTGTCGATGATGTATTTGATCGTTGGTAAAGCTGCTACCATACGGTTATCGTCACCGATCACACCATCTTTGATCGGAACATTAAAGTCAACACGAACTAAAACTTTTTTACCTTTAAGATCTTTTAAATCTGAAACAATAAGTTTAGACATAAAGTAACCCTCCATGAGTTTGAGATATCAAAAATTAAAAAGGCAGGAGGAGTTGCCTCCCCCCGCCTCATAACCTGCATAACAAGTTAAAAATTAGCGTCAGCTAAATCTTAAAGCATGCTTGCAAATTTTTCTAATGTACGGATCATTTGAGCTGTAAAGCCAGATTCGTTGTCGTACCAAGCAACTGTCTTAACAACTTGGCCATCACCTGAACCAACAACTTGTGTTTGTGTTGGGTCAAAGACAGAACCGAATTCTGTACCGATGATATCAGATGAAACGATACCGTCAGCATTGTAACCAAATGAGTTGTTACCTTCTGTAACTTTCTTAACTGCTTCGTTAACTTCTTCAGCTGTAACTTCTTTGTCAAGAGTTGCAACTAATTCTGTTAATGAACCTGTGATAACAGGCACACGTTGTGCATGACCATCTAATTTACCGTTCAATTCAGGAACAACCATACCGATAGCTTTAGCAGCACCTGTTGAGTGAGGAATCGTGTTTTGAGCAGCAGCACGTGCGTTACGTACGTTACCACCACGATCTGGACCATCTTGTAATTTTTGTGTAGCTGTGTAAGCGTGGATCGTTGTCATTGTACCCGCTTTGATACCGAATGCATCGTTAACAGCTTTAGCAAGTGGTGCCAAGCAGTTTGTTGTACATGAAGCAGCAGAAACGATCTTGTCTTCTGGTGTCAATGTATCATCGTTAACACCGTAAACGATCGTCTTCATCTTGCCGGCTGGAGCTGAAACAAGAACTTTCTTAGCACCTGCATCGATGTGTGCTTGTGCTTTTTCTGGAGATGTGTAGAAACCTGTTGATTCAAGAACCAAGTCTACGCCATCATTTTTAACCCAAGGAATGTTACGAGCATCTGCTTCTGCGTAAACAGGGATTTCTTTACCGTTAACGATAAGTGCGTTTTCTGTAGCAGAAACTTCACCTTTGAATTGACCATGAGCTGTGTCATATTTCAATAAGTGAGCCAACATTGCTGGAGATGTCAAATCGTTGATAGCAACGATTTCCAAGTTTTCTGATGTTTCAGCAATACGACGGAATGCTAAACGGCCGATACGACCAAAACCATTAATACCTACTTTAGTAGTCATACTAAAATTTCCTCCTTTAGGAAATAAAAATTTATTTTAAAAAGTAATGCAAGCACTACTCTTTTAAAATCGCTTTTGCTGCTCCTTCATCCGTGATCAAACACGTTTGTTTTGGAGCGTGTTTCATGTAAGCCACGATCGCTTTAGCCTTTGAATGGCCACCTGCGACAGCGACTACACATTTCATAGAAGCGAGGTCTTCTAACTGGATCCCGATCCGAGGGATCTTGTACACGACCTGCCCAGCTTCGTCAAAGAAGTATCCAAAAGCTTCGCCCACTGCATGACCTCGGTCAAGCAAAGAAACGATCTCTTTTGGCATTGCACGTCGATCAGCCATATGCTTTGCAGTTCCGATACTATGGATCACTGCATTGCTTTTTTTGATCAAAGTGACGACTTCTTGAACAGCCGGTTCCTTTAATAAAGGACGGTACGTACTCTCGCTTACCTGCTCAGGCACATATAACGAACGGCTTTTTCCTCCCGTACAAAGTGCCATGCGCGCACAAACATTATTAGCCTGGATATCGATCCTTTCTCCCAAGCCACCACGAGCCGGAACAAAAAGTAATTCTCGTTCTTTTCCGATCTCAGGTGTCAAACACGAGGCAATCTGTGCCATCGTTGTTCCACCCATAGCCGCAATAATATTTAGGCCATGTGGTAATAATGTTTTTAAGGTATTAGTGACCAGTTTCCCCATCTCAGCGATGACTTCTGGTTGGAGATCACTATCGCCAGCAACAACGAGACAATTTGTGATCCCTAACTTTTGACTCAAACGCAACTCTAGCTGCTTTAAGTCCAAAAACTGATCAATAAAACTAGATAGTCCTTGAATGACTTCTTTACCCTTATCTGTCAAGACCATCCCTGCTTTTGTTGCAGTGATGAGTTCTTGTTGTTTTAAAAAATCTGCCTCGGTCCGTAAGACACGTTCACTCACACCTAAAGCTTGTGCTAACGAGCGTCGTCCGATCGGACCAGATGCTGCAATATCCTTTAATATTGCATATCTTTCACTAATGGTATCGATCACATCAGGAATTATCCTTTCGATCCACTCGATCTCTTGGTGCATAACTGCAACGTCTCTCTTTCTTTGGGACACGAAACGTCCAAGGGAAAGTTCAAAACCTTCTATCTTTAAGGTACGTTCACAAAATTTGATCCCACGATCAAATCGTTCACGCCTTCCCAAGCACAATGAAATTATAACAACTATATTTTTCTTTTGCAAGGTCTTACACGTGAAAATACCAGAAAAAAACTGAGAAATCCTTATGCATATCAAATGATTTTTAGTGGTTATCCGAAATTTATTTTGCTTTATTTGTTTACAAAGCAACAAGGACCGAACTTTCGCTCAAAACACCGATTTAAATAAGCCAAAAAAGGAACAATTTCCGAATTTCAATTCTAATAAAAATTATTTTTTAAAAACGTTTTCTCTGGCTTGACGCTGGGATATTTAACTTTTCACGATATTTTGCAACTGTTCTACGGGACACTTTTAGTCCATCATGTGCAAGTTGCATAGCAATTTTTTGATCTGAAAGTGGCTTTTGCTTATTTTCAGTTGCCACGATCTGACGCAAGCGTGTATAGATCGGCTCAACTCCGATCGCTTCTCCTGTTTCTGTATAGCTAACGACATGTGAAAAGAAACTCCGTAGTTCAAAGATCCCAAAATCACTTTGAAGATACTTACCATTGACAGCTCGACTGATCGTTGACTCATGTAATTGGAGCTTTTGAGCAATATCTCGCAACAACAAAGGCCTTAGGGGGTGTTCTTTATTAGCAAAAAATTCGTGTTGCCGTGAAACGATCTCTTGCCCGACCCGCGCGACTGTATTTTGTCTAGCCTCTAATTCGGCTAGTAATGTTGCATATTGTTTTTTCTTTTCTTGGAGATATTTTACAACTGTTTGATCTAAACTTCCTACTAAACTATCATAATATTCTTTGCGAAATGTGATCTGAGGGCACAATAATTTAGTTGGTTCAACTACGTATCTGTCTTCTTTTTTTGTCACGACCAGATCAGGAGCGATATAATTGATCTCAGTTTGATCATACGCTTTTCCTGGCGCTGCTGATAAATTTTTTATCTGCGTCAGGATATCATCAACTTCGGCTAACGTCAAAGCATATTTTTGGGCTATTTTTTCCCAAGCATGTTGTACTAAGTCATCAAAATCATTACAAACGATCTGATATGCAAGATCTGTGCGATCACCTTCATTTTCTAATTGTAATAATAAGCATTCTCGTAGATCACGTGCTCCGACACCTGGCGGATCTAAACGCCAAAGTAAAGTTAAAGCATCATCTAAAGTCGTTTGATCGAGCTTGCCTTCTGAAACGAGCTTGGCTGTATCTAGTTTCAAATAACCATTTTGATCTAAATGTTGAATAAAATAAACGACCCAGTCACGCAAGATCGTCTTTCGCATCGTCAGATTGACTTGATCCATTAAATAATCAAATAATGATTGCGTCTTTTTATCAGGCACAAAACTCAAAAGATCAACTTGATCTTTGACTGAACTGACACCAACATGTTGATTTGAAACTTTGATAAAAGGATTTTCCAATTCGACCTGAGTCAAATATTCATTCAATTCACTTGCATTGAATTTCAGCATTTGGATCGATTGTTGCATTTTTTGATTCATAACTAGCTTAGGCAATTGCCTTTGTTGCAGCTTGTTTTGTTGTTGCAATCTCATTTTTTTAGCCTTTCTAAAAAATTTTACTTGTAATTTCCTTGAATATATTTTAATATAATAAAGTACGCATCGCTAGTGTAATGGATCGCACGCAAGATTCCGGTTCTTGTAATCTGGGTTCGACTCCCAGGTGATGCATCAGAAGAAAATCGAACCATTGATCCCGTACTTTGATCGAGTACGGGATTTTTTACATATCGAGGTCTTAAAAAGATATAGTTAATTGTTTGACCATTTTTGACCAATAAGTTAAAATAGCATTACGTAGTCAATTACGACAATATTATATTTGCGGAGGTTCTCATTATGAATTTAGTTCCTACAGTCATCGAGCAATCCTCACAAGGGGAACGCGCTTATGATATTTATTCGCGTTTATTAAAAGATCGGATCATCATGGTCTCAGGTGAAGTCAACGACGATATGGCTAATGCGATCATCGCACAATTGCTTTTCCTTGATGCCCAAGATTCCGAAAAAGATATCTATATGTATATCAATTCTCCAGGTGGTTCTGTTTCGGCTGGCCTTGCGATCTACGATACAATGAATTTTGTAAATGCTGACGTTCAAACGATCGTGATGGGGATGGCAGCTTCAATGGCTTCCGTTTTAGCAACAGCTGGGGCTAAAGGCAAACGTTTTGCTCTACCTAACTCAGAGATCATGATCCACCAACCTTTAGGTGGCGCTCAAGGTCAATCAACTGAGATCCAGATCGCAGCTGAACATATCTTGAAGACACGTAAATTGATCAACGAGATCTTAGCTGAACATTCTGGTCAAGATATCGAAACGATCGATCGTGATACTGAACGTGATAATTTCATGACGGCTCAACAAGCAGTCGACTATGGGCTGATCGATGGGATCATGAAAAATAAAAAGAAGATCAAATAATAAAAAAAATGAGGTCAAAGGTGTGACCTCATTTCAGAATGTAGACTAAGTCATCAGAGTATGTGCTCTGGTGACTTTTTTTGTATAATTAAAGAAAACGATTACGGAGGTATTTGTCATGCTTCGCAAGAGTGATCCCAATCTCAAACGCCGTGAATATGCTCGTACTTCTCTAGATGATTTGGTCCCAAAAGATCATTTACTCCGTAAAATTGATCAAATTATTGATTTCTCTTTTATTTATGATCTTGTCGAAGATTCCTATTGTAAAAATAACGGTCGTCCTAGTCTTGACCCTGTACTACTCATAAAGATTCCTTTGATTCAAAATTTATTTGGTATCCGTTCTATGCGTCAAACGATCAAAGAAATTCAAGTTAATGTCGCTTATCGATGGTTTCTAGGACTAGGTTTAAATGATCCTGTCCCTCATTTCTCTACTTACGGTAAAAACTATAAAAGAAGATTTGCTGAAAGCCATGTAATAGAAGCTATTTTTGCTCATATTTTGAAACTCTGCTTAGAAAATGATCTTATCGACACAACTGATATTTTTATTGATGGAACTCATTTGAAAGTTGCTGCTAACAGCCGTAAATATACTACTGAAGTTATTGAAACTAAGTCAAAATTTATGAGTGAAGATCTCGAAAAAGAAATAAATGTAGATAGAGCTAAACATCAAAAGAAACCCTTAAAAGAAGAAAAACCTAAAAAAAAACTAGACAAGTAAAAATATCTAAAACTGATCCTGATAGTGGATGGTTTCATAAGGGTGAACACAAACAGGTTTTTGCCTATAACGTTCAAGCTGCCTGTGATAAAAATGGGTGGCTCTTAGCTTATGTGGTCGGTGCGGGAAATATCCATGATACGCAACTTTTTCCTGAAATATTTGAAAAAGTACGGAAGTACGACCCACAATATATTATCGCTGATTCTGGCTATAAAACACCCACGATCGCACACTTTTTACTATCTCAAGGCATAATTCCCATTCTTCCTTATAAACGCCCAAGGGGCAAAGTTGGTACGCTTAGACCCAAAGATTTTGTTTATGATGAATATTATGATTGTTATTTATGTCCTGGCGATCAAATCTTAATGTACTCCACAACTAATCGAAGTGGTTATCGTGAATATAAAAGTGATCCTACAATCTGTGAAAAATGTCCTTTACTGCACAAATGTACACAAAGTAAAAATCATCAAAGAGTTATCGCTCGTCATGTTTGGCAAGATAGTATGGAAAAATGTGAGGATATCAGGCATCAAACTGGCTCAAAATTAAAGTATGAAGCGCGAAAGGAGACGATCGAAAGAAATTTTGGTTCGGCAAAAGAATATCACAACTTGAGATACGCCCGAGAAGTAGGAATTGATAAAATTCTAGCTAAAGTCGGGTTGATATTTGCGTGCCTAAATCTAAAAAAACTGGTAAAAATACTGGGGAAAAACCCTGTTATATTCGTATATTTCAAAGTATATAGTTATAAAAATACATAAAAAAACAAACTCTATCCGATTTGAATAGAGTTTGTCTACGTTCTGAAATGAGGTCAAAGGTGTGACCTCATTTTTTTATTTAGTTTCGATCAAAAGATCATTTGCACTGAATAATTTAAACCGTGTAATAAAAAGATAACGTAAACTATATCCTAAAATAAGTGGCAAGATCACAAATAGAAGTGTAACCAGCCCCACACTAACTAGACCAGCCGGCATTGCTTGATAAGCCGCCAAAGGTCCGACTAACCCACTGAAACCAAAACCTGCACTCATCTTTGTTCCCTGAATATTGCATAGTGCGCCTAAACCACCCATGATCCCAGCACTGATGATCACTGGCAAAAAAAGTTTTGGTTTTTCAAGCATATTTCCCATCTGAAGCTTTGGCGTCCCTAAGAAATGAGCAAACACAGTTCCGAGACTATTAACAGAACTCCCCATGATCGCAAGCGTAAAGGCTCCAGCTGTGATCCCTAGATTAGCTGACCCAGATGCAATACCAGTGATCCCGATCGCAGTGGCGATCCCGACTGAACTGATCGGTGAACAGATCAAAACAGCAAAGGTGATCCCCATCAAAATTCCCATCAAAAGCGGTTGGAGCTCGGTAAAAGTCTTGATCCCCGCTCCGATCAAACCTGTAAAGGCTTGAACGTATGGTAAAGTGAATAAGCCAAAAGCACCAGCTCCGACGATCACAATGATCGGTAGTAACAAGACTGTATAATTTTTGAAACGTTCCCCTACTAATCGTGCTAACCAAACTGCAAAGGTGATCGTTATCCCAGTATTGATCACGTCGCCTGTTCCGGCTAATAGAAAACCTTGTGCTGTTTGGTGCATGACCCCTGAGCCGACCATGGCCGCCCCAGCTAATGAGCTCATCTGGACCATGTTCATTTGACACAGATACCCCACACTAAAAGCAGCCATGGCCGGTAATAAACTCATGTTGAAGGTCGTGATCGTTAAGATCGAGCTAGAAAATCCTGGCCAGATCCCACTCAAAGCTTGCATCAATTGCCCCAATAAAGCTGAAGGGATCAAGGCTACGATCACGCCCATACTGATCCCGTTTAAGATATGAAACATATATTCGCGATAAGTAAACTTCATCTCTTTTCCCCCTCGTATTTTTTAATTGTGACATCCTATCCGTTTGATAGTTAGTAATTAAATTACTATGTCTTCTTTATTTTTGCAAGCAAAAAGGCCGTATCCTTATGATACGACCTCTGCCCTTAGTTTTTGTGCATATTCATTTAATTTCCGTAGCCGATGATTGACCCCTGATTTTGAGATCGGTCCACTAGCAACGTATTCACCAAGTTCTTTTAAACTCACTTCAGGATGAGCTAAACGCGCCTGTGCCACCTCCTGTAGTTTTGGAGGCAGGCTATTTAAACCAACTTGCTCTTCGATAAAATGGATATTTTCGATCTGTCGGTTAGCGGCATCTGCCACTTTGTTCATATTCGCATTTTCGCAATTGACGATCCGATTGACTGAGTTACGCATATCACGAACGATCCGAATATCTTCAAATTTTAACATCGCATTTGTGGCTCCGATCAAAGAAAGAAAATCAGCGATCTTTTCTGCTTCTTTCAAATAGGTGATATAACCACTGCGCCTTTCTGTCATTCGAGCGTTTAATCCATAACGATTCATCATCTCACAGATCGTCTTATTATGATCTTCATAAAGCGAATAGATCTCCAGATGATAGCGACTTTTTTCAGGATTGTTGACTGATCCAGTCGCTAAAAATGCGCCTCGCAAATATGAACGGACTTTAGCATCATCATCTAAAAAATTTAAAGGAACAGTCTCTTTGACTTGAAAACCATCTAAAATATCTAGATCTTTCAAAACGTGGTCACTTCCCGTTTTTAAACGCACGATGTAGAAATTATTCTTTTTTAACTTCATTTTTCTCCGCACTAAAAGTTCACTTTCCACATCATAAAACTGTTTCAATAAAACGTAGATCCGTCTAGCGATCGCAGGGTTTTCAGTTTGCACACTCAAAACAAATTGATGATTAACGATACTTAAAGCGCCATTCATTCGGATCAAAGCCATCAATTCAGCTTTAGCATTTCCAAAATGGACTTCAAGTGTCGTTAATTCTTTTTTTACATCACTTGCATAAGACATCAAAGTTCATCCTTTAATTCAATTCATTTGCATCCCATGAACGAGGGCGTCCTAGTAAACGCATCAGTTCTTCAACCACTTGCTCACCATTATGAAAGACACCACGATCACGTAACTTCAAAAAGTTATCTGAGATCACTCGACACCCTTGTTCGCGTAATCCTTTAAAATCATAAGCTACTTGATAAAGATATTCATCATACTTTTGCCGATCGAGATAATCTTTAGGCACAGGTTCAGTATTAACTAAAACTGTATCGATAAAATTTTTTCCTAAATGTCTATTTAAAACGCGGACATGTTCAGCGTCTGTAAAACGTTCTGTTTCGCCCTTTTGCGTCATAATATTACAAATATAGATGACTTCTGCGTTTGTCTCTCTTACTGCTTGACCAACATTTGAGATCATCAAATTAGGTAAAATACTCGTAAATAAACTTCCCGGTCCTAAAACGATCTGATCAGCCTCCATGATCGCTTGAATGACTTCTTGTTTGGCTTCTGGTGTCTTCCCATCAACAGAAGTCACCCAAACATGGTCGATCGTTTTACCAGCAGCAGAAATATGCGATTCTCCCGCCAATTGGCTACCATCAGTAAATTTAGCATTCAAGATCAACGGTGTATCTGAAGCCGGATAGACATGACCGTCGATCTGCATCAAACTTGAAAGCTCTTGTACCGCATCAAAGATCCCCCGATCATCCATCTCAGATAAAGCAGCAATGATCAAATTTCCGATCGCATGTCCTGAAAAGAATTGATCATTTGAGTTGAAGCGATACTGAAAGATCTGCTTATAGATCTCTGGCATGTTAGATAACGCCACTAAAACATTGCGAATATCCCCTGGAGGGACCACATTGATATAATCACGGATCACCCCAGACGAGCCACCATCATCTGCTACTGTAACAACAGCAGTGATATCAACATTATACTGGTGAAGACCAGTCAAAATAACAGGTAAGCCTGTTCCTCCACCGATAACAACGATCTTAGGGCGATTTCGATTGAGATTTATGTGGGTCATGACCGATTGACTGTTTCCTTTCTTTTATTCATATCACGATGGGTCACATTGACAGGATGATCTTTAGCAAGCGCTTCACCGATCCGTTTGGCTAAGGCAACTGAGCGATGTTGCCCACCAGTACAGCCGATCGCGATCGTAACACTTGATTTTCCTTCATTTTTATAACCCGGTATGACAAAGCGTAATGTTTCGATAAATTTTTGATAAAAACCTTCTGTCATCTGAGAATTCATAACATAATCATAAACTGCCTGATCGAGCCCAGTCTTTTCCCGTAATTCCTTTACATAATACGGATTAGGTAAAAAGCGAACATCCATCACGATATCAGCATCGATCGGCACTCCATACTTAAAACCAAACGACATCACATTGATATGAAAAGCTGTGTGCTCGTTACTTTCAAAATTATGAAAGATCTCTTCTCGTAACTGTCGCGGGGAGATCGTACTTGTATCGATCACAAGTTGAGCCTTGGATTTGATCTGCGCTAAAAGTTCACGCTCACGTTGGATCCCATCTAAGATCCGTCCTTCCATCGCTAATGGATGAGCGCGTCTTGTTTCCTTATAGCGGGCAACTAATTCTTCATCAGATGCATCTAAAAAGAGGATCTTAGGCACAAAGTTTTCGTCACCATCATCTAAAGCTTGTAGCATTGAAAAGATCTCATCATAAAAAGCTCGCGAACGAAGATCCATTACAAGCGCAACTTTCGTTATCTTACCAGATTCTTTGACTAATTCCCAAAATTTTCCAAGTAAAGCTGGAGGCATATTATCTACACAAAAATACCCAAGATCTTCAAAGCTTTGCATAGCTACTGTTTTACCAGCTCCACTCATTCCAGTTACGACTACTAATTGTATTGTTTCTGCCAATTGAACTTCCCCCCAATTAAATCCAATTACTATATTATAACACACCAGGTGTGTCGACTAGTAAAGTTAGCTTCGCAAATAGTAAAAAAGACTACACTTACTGTAGTCCCAGAACGTAGACAAACTCTATTCAAATCGGATAGAGTTTGTTTTTTTATGTATTTTTATAACTATATACTTTGAAATATACGAATATAACAGGTTTTTTCCCCAGTATTTTTACCAGTTTTTTTAGATTTAGGCACGCAAATATCAACCCGACTTGAGCTAGAATTTTATCAATTCCTACTTCTCGGGCGTATCTCAAGTTGTGATATTCTTTTGCCGAACCAAAATTTCTTTCGATCGTCTCCTTTCGCGCTTCATACTTTAATTTTGAGCCAGTTTGATGCCTGATATCCTCACATTTTTCCATACTATCTTGCCAAACATGACGAGCGATAACTCTTTGATGATTTTTACTTTGTGTACATTTGTGCAGTAAAGGACATTTTTCACAGATTGTAGGATCACTTTTATATTCACGATAACCACTTCGATTAGTTGTGGAGTACATTAAGATTTGATCGCCAGGACATAAATAACAATCATAATATTCATCATAAACAAAATCTTTGGGTCTAAGCGTACCAACTTTGCCCCTTGGGCGTTTATAAGGAAGAATGGGAATTATGCCTTGAGATAGTAAAAAGTGTGCGATCGTGGGTGTTTTATAGCCAGAATCAGCGATAATATATTGTGGGTCGTACTTCCGTACTTTTTCAAATATTTCAGGAAAAAGTTGCGTATCATGGATATTTCCCGCACCGACCACATAAGCTAAGAGCCACCCATTTTTATCACAGGCAGCTTGAACGTTATAGGCAAAAACCTGTTTGTGTTCACCCTTATGAAACCATCCACTATCAGGATCAGTTTTAGATATTTTTACTTGTCTAGTTTTTTTTTAGGTTTTTCTTCTTTTAAGGGTTTCTTTTGATGTTTAGCTCTATCTACATTTATTTCTTTTTCGAGATCTTCACTCATAAATTTTGACTTAGTTTCAATAACTTCAGTAGTATATTTACGGCTGTTAGCAGCAGCTTTCAAATGAGTTCCATCAATAAAAATATCAGTTGTGTCGATAAGATCATTTTCTAAGCAGAGTTTCAAGATATGAGCAAAAATGGCTTCTATTACATGATTTTCAGCAAATCTTCTTTTATAGTTTTTACCGTAAGTAGAGAAATGAGGAACAGGATCATTTAAACCCAGTCCTAGAAACCATCGATAAGCGACATTAACTTGAATTTCTTTGATCGTTTGACGCATAGAACGAATACCAAATAGATTTTGAATCAAAGGAATCTTTATGAGTAATACAGGATCAAGACTGGGACGGCCATTATTTTTACAATAGGAATCTTCGACAAGATCATAAATAAAAGAGAAATCAATAATTTGATCAATTTTACGGAGTAAATGATCTTTTGGGACCAAATCATCTAGAGAAGTACGAGCATATTCACGGCGTTTGAGATTGGGATCACTCTTGCGAAGCATGACAAATACCTCCGTAATCGTTTTCTTTAATTATACAAAAAAAGTCACCAGAGCACATACTCTGATGACTTAGTCTACATTCTGAGACTACACTTACTGTAGTCCCTTTAATCTTTATTTAGATCAAGATCTTCGCCAAAGATCTTAACTTTCATTTGGATCCCAGTCGGAGTTGCTGCTAAACCACCTAGACCAGTCTCGCGTAATTGTGCAGGTAAATTTTTTCCGATCCGTTTCATTGCTAGAATAACTTCATCCGCTGGGATCTTATTCGTCAAGCCAGCTAAGGCCATATCGGCAGCTGCCAAAGCATTGACTGAACCAACAACATTACGTTTAACACATGGGATCTCAACTAGGCCAGCAACAGGATCACAAACAAGTCCTAAAAGATTGCTAAGAGCCATTGCAAAAGCTTCAGCTGCTTGTGTCGGCGTTCCGCCACAGATCTCAACTGCGGCAGCTGCTGCCATCCCAGAAGCACTTCCGACTTCTGCTTGACACCCTCCAGTTGCTCCTGCGATCATTGCGTTATTAGCAGTCACCATACCAAAAGCACTTGCACAAAAGAGAAAAGCGACCATTTGATCTTCTGTCAGATCTCGTTTTTTTTCTAAAGCAAACAAGACCCCTGGGATCGTTCCTGATGAACCGGCTGTTGGAGTCGCACAGATCAAACCCATCGCTGCGTTGACTTCATTTGTGGCTAGTGATTTTTCGATCGCCAATAAAACGGTCTCGTCTGTTAGACCACGCCCAGCTTCTCGATACTTGCGCATCTTAGCGGCCTCACCACCTGTCAAGCCAGTGGGCGAATAGACGCCCTCACCTTTCGATCCACGTTTAGCTGCATTTTTCATAACAGCTAATTGCTTTTTCATCTTGAGCCAGACTTCTTCAAAACTCAAGTTGGAATATTCCATCTCTTGTTCGACCATCAACTGCCAGATAGGACACCCCTTCTTTTCAGCTTGTTCGACGATCTCAGCTACACTTTGATACATTTACTCACCTTACTTACAAACAGATCAGATTTTTACTAACAGCTTTGATCTGCTCTAATATGTTTTGATGTGGGATCTTATCTAGATCAAACTCACACAGATAATCTTCTTTTAGTTTGACTGGCGCAACAGCTTTCCTGATCTTGACATTTCCTTGATCAAGGCTCTTTTTGATACTTTTTGGAATATCTTTGACGCCCCAACATAACATAATCGGTAACGGCCCAAGTGGCGTAAATGTTTGCCCATCGATCTCAAGTTTACGGATCTCGATCGTCCCACCACCGATCGAACAACCAGCAACTGTGATCTTTTTAAATTCATTTTCCAGCGTAATGATCGCTGTGTTTGGATGCTTGATCGGACTATTTCCAGGCATTTCCTTGAAAATGACCTCGATCCCTTGATCTCTTGCAAGTTCGACCGCATTCGGAACTCTAAGATCATCCGTTTGCATCCCTAAAATACCAGCCACGATCGCATAATCCGTTCCATGTCCTTGGTGTGTCTGAGCAAAAGATTCATAGTAAGCGACTGTGATCTTTTTTAATGGTACTAAAAAGAGCTTATGTGCCACTTGACCGATCATGACAGCACCAGCTGTATGCGAACTTGACGGACCGACCATCACTGGTCCAATAATATCAAAAACACTTTTATAATTTTCACTCACTGATCGCTCACCCTCACTTAAATGATCTAGTTTGATCGTTTTTAACTAAATATTGTTTTAATTGTTTGATCTTTAGCTAAACTAAGTTATAGTAGGAGCCAAGATCACTTATTTACATTATACTTTTAAATAAGACAAAAATTATATAATTTGCACAAAAAAAATCAATTAAAAAAACGTTGACGAATTTTAAAAAAATAGCTATAATCTCATTAACTTATAAACTACTGCGTTGATGAGAAGAGTAACTATGCGATGACAGAGACTAGTAAATAGCTGAGAGTACTAGAATATAGTTACAGATGAACTCGGAGCAATCTAGCGGTGTAAGCTGATAGATCGATGAGAATCGTTAACATCTAAACTGGTAAACAGTTACTGAGGTGGGTCATGTGAATTACCCACAAAGCTTAAGGTGGTACCACGTGCAAACGTCCTTTACGACTTAGTTCGTATTGGGCGTTTTTTTAGTAAAGAAAGGAGCTTTTTTATGACAAATAAACAACTTGTCTTACAAACAGATTTTGGTTTGGGCGATGGAGCAGTCAGCGCGATGTATGGCGTTGCTAAGGCTGTTGCAACGGACCTTTTCATCGCCGATCTGACACATGAGATCTCTCCGTATAATATTTGGGAAGGCTCATATCGGCTATATCAAACACTCAACTACTGGCCCAAAGGAACTGTTTTTGTTTCTGTCGTCGATCCTGGAGTCGGCAGTGAGCGCAAAAGCGTCTGTGCTTTAACTAAAAGTGGGCATTATATCCTCACACCAGATAATGGGACCTTGACTCATGTGGCCCACTACTTCGGTCTAGTCAAAGTTTATCGGATCGATGAAAATACGCGTCGCTTACCCGATTCAGCAGAAAGCCATACTTTTCATGGGCGCGATGTCTATGCTTATAATGGCGCCAAATTAGCTAGCGGCCAATTAACACTAGCTGAACTTGGCCAAGAGATCTCTCGATCAGAACTCACGACCTTACCATTACTTGAACCTACACTAAAAAATGAGCAGATCTCAGGTATGGTCGATATTTTAGATGTTCGTTTCGGTTCACTTTGGACGAACATTTCGCTCCAGCTATTAAAAGAGCTCAAGATCAAACGTGGTGATCTTATTTTAGTCACGATCTCCTTTAAGGAAAAAGAAGTCTATCGTGCCAAGCTCCCCTTTGTGCGCTCTTTTGCTGAAGTTTCCGTCAATGCACCTTTGCTCTACATCAATTCGCTTCTAAATGTTGGGATCGCTTTGAATCAGGCTTCTTTTTCGGCCGCTTATCATATCGAAACTGGAAGCGATTGGACTGTCACATTACAAAAAGTTGAATAATATATATAAATGAAAGGAAGTTTTAAAATGAAACAAGAATTATCTGTCAAAAGTGTTGTCGCGATCGGGATCGGCTCAGCGATCTTTGTTATTTTAGGTCGGTTTGCTTCGATCCCAACTGGGATCCCAAACACAAACCTTGAAACAACATATCCATTCTTAGCCTTCTTTGCCGTTTTATTTGGTCCTCTTGTTGGCTTTCTGACTGGCTTTATTGGTCATACTTTAAAAGACTTGATCAGCTATGGTAATCCTTGGTGGAGTTGGGTCATTTGTTCAGGGATCATTGGGGCATTCTTTGGTTTGATCGGTAAGCGCCTCAAGATCACCCAAGGTCGCTTTACAACTAAAGATATCATTTTATTTAATTTATCTCAGATCTTAGCCAATTTCCTCACCTGGAGCTTATTTGCACCCCTATTAGACATTTTGATCTATAGCGAACTGCTAATAAAGTTTTTTTACAAGGAGCCATTTCAGCTTTATCGAATAGTCTTTCTGTTGGGATCTTAGGTACTCTTTTGATCAAAGCTTATGCAAGTTCACAAACTAAAAAAGGAAGTTTACGTAAGGAATAGATTATGGAAAAACCGATCATTTCATTTAATAATTTCTCATTTCAATATTTGAGTCAGGCCGAACCAACGCTTAAACAGATCGAGCTAGAGATCCAAGCTGGCGAAAAAATTTTGATCGCTGGTCCTTCAGGAAGTGGTAAATCTACTTTAGCTAAGTGTCTAAACGGATTGATCCCAAATGAGGACCGCGGTGAACTTACTGGAAAATGCTTGATCAACGGAAAAGATATCACGACTACTGATATCTTTGAGCTTTCTTTCACAACTTCAACGATCTTACAAGATACAAATAGCCAATTTGTAGGCTTGACTGTTGCCGAAGACATCGCCTTTGCTTTAGAAAATGATGCATTACCTAAAAATGAAATGCAAGTACAAGTTGCAAAATGGGCTAAAGAGCTGAATTTGACTGAATTACTCACCCATTCCCCTCAAAAGCTCTCTGGGGGGCAAAAGCAACGCGTCTCCTTAGCGGGTGTTTTAGTTGATGGTTCACCGATCCTTTTGTTTGATGAACCACTAGCCAATCTTGATCCTGTTGCTAGCTTACAGACGATGGAACTTATCGATAAGCTTCAGTCTAAGACAAAAGCAACTGTGATCATTATCGAACATCGGCTCGAAGATGTTTTAGCTTGCCAGCCCGATCGGATCATCGTTATGGCAAACGGTCAGATCGTCGCAGATCAAACCCCAACAGAGCTTTTCAAGACCGCTCTTCTGCCACAAGTCGGACTACGGCGCCCTTTATTTTTAGAAGCTTTGATCAAAGCTGGAATCGATGTGACAAATTTTCCAGATTTGACGAACGTGTCGGCCTTACCAGACGATCTGCAGATCAAAAAAGCACTCGCTAAAAGTTATCTCAGTCCAAAAACATCTGAGAAAAGTCCTTCAGTCCCACTTTTAAAAGTCAAAGATCTTTCGTTTAGTTACGAAGTAAATTCACCTTTGCTCCAACAGATCAGCTTTACGCTCAATAAGGGCGATTTTGTCAGCTTAGTTGGTCAAAACGGAGCCGGTAAAACAACTTTGATCAAATTGATCTGTGGTTTTTTAAATGGCACTGGTTCGATCGCGCTTGATCAAACAGATCTTTCTAAGACATCGATCAAAGAACGCGCTGAACAGATCGGCTATATCATGCAAGATCCAAATCAGATGATCTCACAAAAAATGATCTTTGACGAAGTCGCTTTAGGATTGCGCTTACGTGGAGCAGACGAGCAGAGCGTGCGAGAAAAAGTCATGCAAGTTTTGAAAGTTTGTGGGCTCTATGCTTACCGAAATTGGCCGATCACAGCTTTGAGCTATGGACAAAAAAAGCGCGTCACGATCGCTTCGATCTTAGTTCTTGAACCTCAGATCTTGATCCTAGATGAACCGACAGCAGGGCAAGACTACCGCACGTATACCGAGATCATGCAATTTTTACGTTATCTTAACCGTAAAAAGAACTGTACGATCGTGATCGTTACACATGACATGCATTTGATGCTCGAATATACGACCCGCTCATTAGTGATCAGTCACGGCCGTTTATTAGCCGATCTTCATCCAAGTGAACTTTTAGCGCGCCCTAAACTACTAGAAAAAGCTTCTTTACGCCAGACGAGCTTATATCAATTAGCTAAAAAATACGACCTTTCAGCTAAAGCAATGCTCTCTAGTCTCTATCACGAAGAAACTTGAGCTTAATTCGTTCATCAGAAAGAAAAATATAGGGTGAACGTGTATCTTTTTTGATTCAAATCTAAGAAAGGAATGCTAGACGACTTTCTCACTTGGCAGTGCTATATTTGTCTGGCAAACATGCTTTATGCCTGAGCAAAATATCCTTGGCTTTCGTCCAGGGACAAGTTATCTCCATCAACTCAATGCTTCAGCTAAACTTTTTTTCTTTTTCCTTGTCTCACTTGCATGCATGACTACTTTTGATACACGCTTTTTAGTCGTTGTCAGTGTTTTGTCATTAGCACTCTTTAGACTTGCTAAGATCAAGTGGGCCCAAGTCGCTTTTGTTGTTAAATTTATCTTTTTCTTTTCACTCTTGAATTTAGTTGCGATCTTTTTCTTTCAACCGACTTACGGAGAAACGCTCTACGGTTCACGGCATGTCTTGCTTGCAGCTGGATATTTTACAGTTACAGCTGAAGAGCTTTTCTACCTCTTTAATGTCGCTTTAAAATATATCTGCACTGTACCACTGGCGTTACTCTTTTTACTGACTACAGATCCAAGCGCCTTTGCTTCGAGCTTGAACAAGCTCAAGATCAGTTATAAAGTCAGCTATGCTGTGGCCTTAGCTCTACGATATATTCCTGATATCCAAACTACTTATTGGGAGATCTCACTTGCGCAACAAGCGCGCGGTAACGAGCTTTCCAAAAAAGCATCATTACTAACAAGAGCTAAAGGTATGCTCAATATCATCATTCCTTTGATCTTTTCAAGTTTAGATCGGATCAATACGATCAGCACAGCTATGCAATTACGTCGCTTTGGTTCTAAAAGCAAACGTACTTGGTATACTGAGCAGCCTTTTACTGCAAAAGATCGTGGCATTGTTTTACTAGCACTTTTCCTCTTTTTATGTAGCTTATATCTATTTCACGTTGATCATGGGCGTTTTTATAACCCATTCCAATAAAAAAACAAGCTTTCCATTTTTCAGGAAAGCTTGTTTTATTTTAGATAACTTTTCGCTCAAAGTGATCGCTTGAGATACCTTCAGCTAAGATCTTTTGACACCATTCTTTTGCAGAGAAAAGTGAATGGTCACGGTAGTTTCCACAACTCTTGATGTCTGTTCCTTGAACATCTTCCCAAGATGCATTCAAAATATCATTCAAAGAAGCTTTAAGCGCTTGAGCTACTTCGACTGTATCATGCTCTCCCCACATGATCAAATGAAAACCAGTCCGGCATCCAAACGGTGAACAATCGATCACACCATCCATATGGTCGCGTAAATACCCCGCTAGCATATGCTCGATCGTGTGTAAGCCAGCAGTTGGGATCGCATTTTCATTTGGTTGAACTAAGCGCAGATCGAAGTTAGAGATCTGATCGCCCTTAGCTCCTTCTTCAACTGTGATCAACCGCACATAAGGTGCTTTGACTGCTGTATGGTCTAGTGTAAAACTTTCTACTTCTGCCAAGTTCTTCACCACTGTTTAAAACATAGTCTAAAGCCTTTTTAAACAGTTTTTCCTTTCTTTATGACTTGATCGTCGTCGATCAACTAATTTAACTCTAGCATTTTCTTACTAAAAATCAAGTGCTTTATTCGATCCGCTCTTCATAGTGTCCATTTTCAAGTAGTGGGCGCAAATATCGACCAGTATAACTTTCAGATAACTGGGCAAGTTCTTCTGGTGTTCCAGTTCCTACGATCTGCCCCCCGAGTTTGCCACCTTCAGGCCCAAGATCGATCAAATGATCGGCCGATTTGATCACATCTAGATTATGTTCGATCACAAGCACAGTATTTCCCTTATCGACTAAGCGCTGCAAAACTTCTAATAAGCGTTTGATATCGTCTGTGTGTAGTCCTGTCGTCGGTTCATCTAAAATATAAAATGTTTTTCCAGCCGATTTCCGATGCAATTCAGAAGCTAATTTCATGCGTTGGGCTTCACCCCCAGAAAGAGTCGTCGCCGGTTGTCCTAAAGAAACATAGCCTAAACCAACATCCACGATCGTTTGTAATTTCCGTCTGATCTTAGGGACCGCTTCAAAGAAATCAAGTGCTTCTAAAACATTCATTTCTAAAACTTCTGCAATATTTTTCCCTTTATATTCAACTTCAAGCGTCTCTGAATTATAACGAGCGCCATGACAAACTTCACATGGAACATACACATCTGGTAAGAAATTCATCTCGATCTTGATGATCCCATCACCTTTACAAGCCTCACACCGTCCGCCTTTAACATTGAAACTAAAGCGTCCTTTACCATAACCGCGCATCTTGGCTTGGTTTGTTTGCGCAAAAAGACCACGAATATCATCGAAGACTCCTGTATATGTTGCTGGATTACTTCTTGGTGTGCGTCCGATCGGACTTTGATCGATATTGATGACTTTTTCTAACGCTTCTATACCTGTTAACTTTTTATATTTACCTGGTTTTTCAGAATTATGATGTAGTTTTTGTGCTAAAGCACGTTTTAAGATCATATTGACCAAGGTCGATTTTCCAGAACCAGAAACACCTGTAACAGCGATAAACTCGCCCAACGGGAACGTTACATCAACATCTTTCAAGTTATTTTCAGAAGCTCCATAAAGTTTTAAAGCTAAGCCGTTGCCTGTGCGCCGTTTAGCTGGGATCGGAATATACTTTTTGCCAGCTAAATATTGACCTGTTAATGATCTAGTACTACGTGCCACTTGTTTAGGCGTACCAGCCGCCATCACTTGTCCACCATGTGCTCCAGCTCCAGGACCGATATCGATCAAATAGTCAGCTGCACGCATCGTATCCTCATCATGTTCCACAACAACTAGCGTATTGCCTAACTCACACATTGCTTTTAAAGAAGCGATCAACCGATCATTATCGCGTTGATGCAGCCCGATCGACGGTTCATCTAAAATATATAAGACACCAGAAAGGTTGGAGCCGATCTGAGTTGCTAATCTGATCCGTTGAGCCTCACCACCAGAGAGCGTTCGGGCTGAGCGACTAAGATTCAAATAATCTAGGCCAACATTGACTAAGAAAGTCAAGCGATCAATGATCTCTTTTAAGATCGGACGAGCGATCTGTTCTGCTTGTTCATCAAAGTTTAACTCTTTAAAAAAGGCTAATTCTTCAGCGATCGGCAATTCAGAAACTTCTCCGATATGTCTACCTGCGATCTTGACAGCTAAGGCTTTTTGGTTTAAACGATAACCATGACAAGTATTACATTTCAGACTTGTCATATATTTTCGCATCACATCACGGGTAAAATCACTATTTGTTTCCCGATAACGGCGCTCGATATTAGGAATGATCCCTTCAAAGGTCGTATCGATATCACGGATCCCACCAAAGTCATTTTCATAGGTAAAATGAAATGTTTGCTCACCTGCCCCATATAAAACTAACTGTTGTTGTTCTTTTGAAAGATCTTCAAAAGGCGTATCCATATCGATCCCAAAGGCGTCACAAGCTTGCTTTAAAAGAGTCGGATAATATTTTGAACTGATCGGATTCCAAGGCTCCATTGCGCCTTCATTCAACGTTTTAGTGCGATCTGGCACAATTAGATCAACGTCGACTTCCAATTTGACACCCAGGCCATCACAATCTGGACAAGCCCCAAAAGGAGCATTAAAAGAAAACAAACGTGGTTCTAATTCACCGATCGTAAATCCACAGTACGGGCAAGCAAAATTCTCAGAGAATTGTAGCGTTTCACCTCCGATGATATCAGCTGTTGCATAGCCATCAGCTAAACGTAAAGCCGCTTCAAATGAGTCAAATAACCGTGACCTGATCCCAGAACGCAATGCGATCCGATCAACAACAACAGCCAGATCATGCTTTTGATTTTTATCTAGCTCGATGTTTTCTTCGATATCATGCATCTCACCATCAATGAGCACACGCACAAAACCTTCACGTTTGATCTTTTCTAAAAGTTTTTTATGTTGTCCTTTTTTGCCACGCACGATCGGAGCTAAGATCTGTACTTTCGTCCGTTCTGGCAAACTTAAGACCCGATCGACCATTTGTTCAACTGATTGACTTGTGATCACATTTCCATCATTGGGGCAGATCGGCGTGCCTACCCGTGCCCACAGCAAACGCAAGTAATCATTGATCTCAGTTACTGTTCCAACAGTCGAACGTGGATTTTTTGAAGTTGTTTTTTGATCGATCGAGATCGCTGGCGAAAGACCGTCGATCGAATCGACGTCTGGTTTATCCATCTGTCCTAAAAATTGCCTAGCATAAGATGACAGACTTTCAACATAACGTCTTTGTCCTTCAGCATAGAGCGTATCAAACGCTAAAGAACTTTTACCTGAACCTGAAAGACCCGTGATCACGACTAATTTATCTTTTGGGATCTCAACATTGATATCCTTTAAGTTATGTTCACGTGCTCCTCGGATCGTGATCTTATTTTTAGCCACAATAATTCCCCCTCTATTACTGTCCGATCTGTGTTTTTAACTCTAAAACAGTATCCCGCAATGCAGCTGCATCTTCAAATTCTAAGTTTTTAGCCGCGGTCCGCATTTGTTCTTCTAAACGTGCGATCATCTCTAACTGTTCTTTCTTATCTAATTCATCAAAAGCGATCTCTCGATCAAGATCTTTTAGGTGCTCTTCTGGTTTAGCTGTGATCGTGATCACATCACGGATCGCTTTTTTGACTGTTTTTGGTTTGATATGGTGCTCCTCATTGTATTGCATTTGGAGCGTTCGCCGCCGCTTTGTTTCATCTATCGCAGCTTGCATCGAATCTGTCACCTTATCAGCATACATGATCACATGTCCATTTTCGTTACGTGCTGCCCGCCCGATCGTTTGGATCAAGGAGCGTTCATTGCGTAAAAATCCTTCTTTATCAGCATCTAAGATCGCAACAAGGGAAACTTCTGGCACATCGATCCCTTCACGCAATAAGTTGATCCCAACTAAGACGTCAAATTTACCTAAACGTAAGTCACGAACGATCTCTGTTCGTTCAAGTGTCTTGATATCCGAATGTAGATATTTGACTTTGATACTCATTTCCTTGAAATAGTCAGTTAGGTCTTCAGCCATCTTTTTGGTCAAAGTTGTTACAAAAACACGCTCATCTCGTTTGACTCGTTTTTCGATCTCGCAAACAAGATCGTCCATTTGCCCCATGATCGGGCGAACTTCAACGTCTGGATCTAAAAGCCCTGTTGGACGAATGATCTGTTGCACAACTTCATCAGTATGCTCTTTTTCATATTCACCAGGAGTAGCTGACATATAGACGATCTGATCGACATGGTCTTCAAATTCAGCTAATTTTAACGGCCGATTATCTAAGGCACTTGGCAAACGGAAACCATGATCGACCAACATTTGCTTGCGCGAGCGGTCACCATTATACATCCCGCGTACTTGAGGCATCGTCACGTGTGATTCGTCGACAACGATCAAAAAATCATCTGGGAAAAAATCAAGTAGCGTATACGGTGCTTGCCCTGGCTTGCGTCCATCCATATGGCGAGAGTAATTTTCGATCCCTGAACAATATCCCATCTCACGCAACATCTCGATATCATAAGTTGTACGTTGTTCAAGTCGCTGAGCTTCTAAAAGTTTACCTTCTTCACGTAAAACCTCTAAGCGTTCTTTGAGTTCAGCTTCAATACTTTGGATCGAACTTTCTAACCTTTCACCACTCGTTAAAAAGTGGGTCGCTGGGAAGATCACAACATGACTGCGATCTCCTAAGATCTCGCCTGTCAAAGGATCAACTTCACGGATCCGATCGATCTCGTCGCCAAAAAATTCAATACGCAATGCTTGTTCATCTCGTGAAGCTGGAAAGATCTCGACTACATCGCCTCGGACACGAAAACGCCCCCGTTGAAAATCGATATCATTTCGTTCGAATTGAACTTCGATCAATTGTTGTAATAATTTGTCGCGTTCAAGTTCTTGCCCAACACGCAAAGAAAGAGCTTGATCGCGATATTCATTTGGATCACCTAAACCAAAGATCGACGAGACCGAAGCAACTACGATCACATCATTTCGTTCGAGCAACGAACTAGTAGCTGAGTGGCGCAATTTATCGATCTCGTCATTTATACTTGAATCTTTTTCAATGTACGTATCACTTGAGGGGACGTAAGCTTCTGGTTGGTAGTAATCATAGTAACTAACAAAATACTCAACTGCATTTTCTGGGAAGAATTCTTTGAATTCCCCATAGAGCTGACCGGCAAGCGTCTTATTATGAGCTAAAACGAGCGTCGGTTTATTAACTTTTGCGATCACATTTGAGATGGTAAAGGTTTTCCCCGTCCCAGTCGCTCCAAGTAAGATCTGTTCTTTTTTTCCTGCTTTTATCCCATCAACTAAACTTGCGATCGCAGTAGGTTGATCTCCAGTTGGTTCATATTTTGAAACTAATTTGAACTCCTTATCAGCTTGACGTTCGATCATCTGATCTATACCCCCTTGTGTAAAAACTTATTTCGCTCTATCTATCATACTACACCAAACGTATTTTTGCACCCAAAAAAAGAACATATTTTCGCAAAAAAAAGACCTCCATTTCAAATTGAAACAGAGATCCTTTTTATAGTTTAGATATTAGCCTTTGATAAAGGCATTGATCGCCTCTTCAAAGCTTTGACATTTTTCATTAGCTTCGGCTAAAGTCTTGCCTTGAGTTCCAATATAGAACTTGATTTTTGGTTCAGTCCCTGAAGGTCGAACTGCGATCCATGTTCCATCAGCTAAAATATACTTCAAAACATTTGATTTTGGCAGTTTGATCTCTTCAACTTGTCCGTCAGTAACTTTTCGTTCTGATGACGCATAATCTTCTACAGCAACGACCTTTTGTCCTGCAAAATCAGCTGGAGCATCTTCTCTGAATTTGACCATCAGATTCTTGATCTCTTGTGCACCTTCGACCCCATCAAAAGTCAAAGCGATCGTCTTTTCAGCAAAATAGCCATACTTTTCAAAGAGCTCTTGCAGGCCATCATATAAGTTCTTACCTTGTTTCTTGTAGAAAGCAGCAACTTCGGCTAGTAAAACTAATGATTGGATCGCATCTTTGTCACGTACGAACGGACGCACTAAGTAACCATAACTTTCTTCAAAACCTAACATAAAGGTATGTTCATTTGTTTCTTCAAAGTGTTGGATCTGTTCAGCAATAAACTTGAAGCCTGTCAAAACATTGATCGCACTTGCTCCAAAATCTTCTGCAACTTTAGTAGCAAATTCACTCGAAACGATCGATTTGACAACAGCAGCATTAGCAGGCAAAGTACCAGCTTTCTTGCGTGCTGTCAAAATGTAATTCAACATAACAGCAGCGATCTGATTACCCGTTAAAAGTTTATATTCACCGTCTGGTTGACGAACAGCAGCACCTAAACGGTCAGCATCTGGGTCTACCGCAACTAATAGGTCGGCTTTTTCAGCCTTACCTAATTTAATGGCTAGATCAAAAGCTTCTGTAAATTCTGGGTTTGGATGCTCAACTGTTGAAAAATCAGGATCAGGTAACGCCTGTTCTGGCACTAAAGTAAAATCTTCGAAGCCGGCTTGACGCAAAGCTTTTTCACCTAACATCCCACCAGTCCCATGAAGTGGTGTGAAGATGAGCTTCATCGTCTTACCTTCTTCAGCTACCAATTCACGATCGATCGTAACTTCTTTAGCATTTTCTAAGTAGGCCTGATCAACTTCAGAACCGATGATCTTCAAAAGTCCTGCTTCGATCAAGTGTTCTTTAGTTTCAACTGCAACATCAAAAAGATCTGTTACTTCTCGAATGTAACCTGTGATCAAATCTGACTCTTTTGGTGGCATCTGAGCCCCATCTTCACCATAGATCTTATAGCCATTATATTGTTTTGGATTATGGCTAGCTGTGATCATGATCCCAGCATAAGTGTGTAAATGACGCACTGCAAAGGAAAGCTCAGGCGTTGGACGTAAACTTTCAAATACAAAAGTTGGGATCCCGTGTGCACCTAAAACTTTCGCAGCTTCAAAAGCAAACTCTTGTGACTTATGACGTGAATCATAACTGATCGCTACCCCACGTAAACGTGTTTTTTCATCTAAAGTATCCATCAAACGTGCTAGACCTTCAGTCGCTTGCCGAACTGTATAAATGTTCATTCGGTTGATCCCAGCGCCGATCACTCCACGCATTCCAGCCGTTCCAAATTCAAGAGGAGCATAAAAAGCGTCCTCAAGCTGTGTTTGATCAGTAACTAAACGATCAAGATCAGCACGAACATCTGCATCAAGCTCTGTTTGTTCATTCCAGATCTTATAAGTATCTTTCCAACTCATTAATATCACCTCAATTATCTCTATCAAGTACAGTATACTATATATCAAGATTTTTCTCTCTTAATATGATATCAGATTTCTATTTATTTTTAATAAAAAATACTGCGCTATTCGAAGACACTTAAAAAATCCTTTATCTATCAATGATTTTGACTTCAGTGTGTAATTGTGACTGTATATTTGACTGACTTGCCGAGTATTTTCAGGTAAAATTTCTTCCTAGCAGAAGAATTTGGCCTACTAAAATGAAAAATGCCACAACTTGATCTTTTTCAAGTGTGGCATTTTTCATCTAGTGCCGGTCTTTTATCCAATCATAGATAAGATCTGAGATCAGAGCGGCAATAATCATCTTCTAAATAGCTATGCCTGATCATCTTCCTTTTGTACCACTAAGTACCATGGGAGATGCTTGTTATTTAAGCGACGATAAATGATCGTACTAAGCGCTCCAATAAACAATATGACTGAGAGCCATTGCGAAACTCTTAAGCCCAAAAGCATCAGACTATCTGTCCGCATCCCTTCGATAAAGAAACGTCCAAAAGAATACCAAGCAACATATGTCAAAAAGATCTCACCTTGTTTAAAAAGTTTTTTTCGATGTCGTAATAAGATCAAAACTAAAAAACCTAAAATATCCCAAACAGATTCGTATAAAAAGGTCGGTTGATAATATGTGCCTCCGATATTCATCTGTTCGATAATAAAGTTGGGTAAATGCATCTGGACTAAGAAAATCCGACTAACTGCTTCACCATGGGCTTCTTGGTTGATAAAATTTCCCCAACGTCCGATCCCTTGTGCTAAGATCACGGTTGGAGCGATCACATCTAAAAAGAGCCACGGTGAGAGCTGACGCTTTTTACAAAAGATCACTAAAACAAGCAAAGCACCTAAAAGGCCACCATAGATCGCGATCCCTCCATCCCAAATGCGATAGATCTCAGCTGGAAACTTCTTGTAATAATCCCATTGAAAAATAACGTAATAGATCCGAGCACAGATCAAAGCGATCGGCAAAGCATAAAGAAGATAGTCATAGAAATCATCTGGTCTAAGCCCTTGGCGCTTTCCCTCACTCACTGCTAGATAAAGCGCCAACATGATCGCTAGCCCAATGATGACTCCATACCAATGAACTTTTATTCCTAAAAATCGAACGGCGATCGGATCGATCACCCCTAAAATCTCACTCACTGTCTCTTTCCTCTACTTCTTTTGTTTCGAGTTTTCATCGATCAAAGCATTCAAATTACGTTCAAAAGCTTTTGTGGCATCATATCCCATTGTTTTAGCACGATAATTCATCGCAGCCGCTTCAATGATGATCGCCATATTGCGTCCGACCTTAACAGGGATCGAGATCTTAGGTATCTCAACATCAAAGATCAGCTCTTTTTGTTCACCGTTGCCTAAGCGATCGAATTGCTTGTCTTTTTCCCAATTTTCCAAGTGAATGATCAAAGAAATATCTGTTTTGGCTCGAACTGCTCCAGCCCCAAAGAGATTCATCACATCAATGATCCCGACTCCTCGGATCTCTAACAGATGGCGCAAGATCTTAGGTGCTTCGCCGACTAAAGTTTGTTCATCTTGTTGGTGGACTTCGACCCGATCATCTGCGATCAAGCGATGCCCACGTTTGATCAGATCTAAAGCTGTTTCTGATTTACCGACACCTGAATCACCTGTGATCAAGACCCCCAGACCGTAAATATCCATCAAGACCCCATGCAGAGATTTTTTAGGTGCCAACCGTCCACTCAAGTAATCAGTCAACTTAGCAGAGACCCGCGTTGTCGGTAATTTTGAACGTAAGATCGGAATATGGTGTTCATCAGCAGCTTCTTTCATTTCGGCTGGAACGACCAAATAACGTGAAACGACAAAGCAAGGCGTATCTTTACCGCATAAACGTTCCATGATCTTTTTTCGATCCTCTTTTGACATCTTATTTCCATATGAGATCTCAGTCATTCCAAAAAGTTGGATGCGTTCTTCGGGATAATAATCGAAATAACCTGTCAACTCAAGTCCAGGACGAGAGATATCTTCCGTTGTGACCATTCTTTCATCCAAATACTGCATTCCAGAATATACTTCTAGATTACTCGTCTCTAATACAAGTTCTCTAACACTGACTGCATTTTCCATCAGATACACCTTCCTTATTTAAATACGATTTTGCGTTGCATAATTTGTAATGATCAAATTAACGACACTTAAAATGATCGCAACTAACAACGCAGAACCAAAACTCGAAAATTCAAAAGATGACCCGACTAAAAATGAAGTCATCTCGAGCATAAATCCATTGATAAAAAGATAAAAAACACCCAAAGTCATGACCGTTATCGGTAACGACAATACTACTAATAACGGTTTGACGAACATATTTAAAAGTCCTAAAACAACTGCGGCGATAAATGCGACCCAAACACTAGAAACATGGAAGTAATCTGGGAAAAAACCAGCTGTTGCTAAAAAGACCAATACATTTATCAATGTTCGTTGCCAAAAATTCATTTTCTGTTGCGACTATCCTGTGCACTGACTTTCAAATTCTGTTGTGCTACGATAGCTTTTCCTTTCTTTACTTATTTTTATTTTGTTTGACATCTCTTTCTTTAGCATCGACCACTTCTTTACGCTCACCATCAGCTTTTTTATTCCAGCTTTCAAGTAAAGTGATCAGATCATTATAACTTTTACCTGGTTTTTTAGGTAGTGTAAAAGCTAGCACTGCATAAATAATGATCGGAACGTAAACTAATAGTGGAATGAACTTACATAAGATCGCGACCACTAAATATGTGATCCGTACGACCCAGGGTGAAAGGCCAAAATATTCAGCGATCCCACCACAAACACCACAGATCACACTATCATTTGAACGATATAATTTCTTTTTCATAATATTCATTGTCCTTCTTTATTTTAAGATAATTTTCGTCTAGGGGCAAAGTAACTTCAAAGCAAGTCGGCTTATTTTCAGCGCTCATAACTGTGATCTTGCCCCTTAATATCTGAACAGATTCTTTGACGATCGAAAGTCCAAGGCCACTGCCTTTCGTCGTATGTGAGCTTTCAGCTCGATAAAAGCGATCAAAGATCTTAGCCTTATCAGTTTCCTTGATCGCTGGACCTGTATTAGTGACTGCTAACGACCAAGTTGTCTCAGCCTTCTTAGCCACGATCTTGATCTGACCACCCAAAGTGTTATAACGTATTGCATTTTGAAAAAGATTGGTCATGATATGTTGTAAGTAACGTCGATCGGTCGTAACCTTGAGCCCAGGTTCGATCTCTAACATAACTGTTAATTTTTTTGCTTCGATCTGAGCAGTATAGCCGGCCAAAAGTTGCTGACAGAGGTCGGCGATCTGCAACTGCGTCAATTGCAACTCAGCTTGTGGGTCATCTTTAGCCAAAGCCGAGATATCATCGATCAATTCTTTTAAATGGTTGCTTTGCGCTAAAATGATCTCTAAAAAATCACGCGCAGTCGCTTCATCTGCCAAAGCTCCATCAAGCAAAGTCTCACTAAAACCTTGGATCGCCGTCAAAGGCGTGCGTAACTCATGACTTGCATTTGCCATAAAATCACGTTGCTTTTGTTCTAAACGTTTAGTATTCGTAATATCATTAAAGATCACCATCACAGAATAATGAGAACTACTCAATGGTACATAGATAAATTGCACATCAAACCAAGAGTCTCGTCCACGATCATACCATAAAGTGTGCTGATCTTGCTTAGTTTGATAAACTTTTTCAGTCAAAGCGATCAATTTAGCATCTAAAAAGATCAAATAAAATGGTTTTCCTAAAGGTTCGATCATACTTTGGAGTTCATTACGAAAAACATGGTTTGTCAAGTTCAACTGCTTATTTTGATCAAAAACTGCCACGCCACCTTTCAAAGAATGGAGCAAAGTCAAGTAATCACGACCTTGTTGCTCGAAACGCCGATTCCTTTGTCGTTGTTTCGACTGCAGGCGGTTGACTTGCTTGGCTAATTCGTAATATTCATCTGCTGGATTTAATAAAACGTGCCGTGAAGGTCGACCTATGATCAATTCTTCTAATTTTTGTTCCAATAATCGGCTACTCTTTTGACGTTCTCTTTTTTGATATTCAAAAATCAAAAAATTACCCCCACTTACGATAACGATCGCAAGTAAGATCCAAGCAACGCCTTCTTTACGCCAAACCGCCCAAAAATGCTCATGAAAGATCACGCCATAAATAGTGACGACTAGCATCAATTCAGCTAAAGCATACCAAAAATATCGGAACAAATGATCAGACCAAAGTTTTTTCTTTTCCATTGAAACGATACCCAAAACCGCGTAAAGTTTGAATATAGCGAGGAGCTTTTGGATCTGGTTCGATCTTTTCACGCAAATGGCTAACGTGCATGTCGACCATCCGGGTTTGACCAACATAATCGTACCCCCAAACACCATTGAGGAGCTTTTCGCGACTCAAAACTTTACCTGCGCGTTTGACGAAATATGCTAACAGTTCAAATTCTTTTGGGGTCAATTTGACTGCAACACCGTCTTTTAAAACTTTGACTTGATCAAGATCAAGTGTAAAATCTTCGAAAACATAGACATTGTTCAACTCTTCTTTGGGCGCTACATATTGTTCTTCTTTAGTAAGTTCCATCCGACGCTCGATGGCCTTTAAGCGAGCGATCACTTCACGAGGCGAAAAAGGTTTCGTCAAATAGTCGTCAGCGCCTAACTCAAGACCAATGATCTTATCATACTCCTGATTTTTAGCAGTGATGATCATGATCGGAGTTTTAACTTTTTCTTGACGCAATTTTTTAGTGATCTCGATGCCATCTAAATTAGGTAACATCACATCAAGTAAAATATGTGCGTAATTACCTTTAAGTGCCGCTAAATAACCTTCTTTTCCATCTGCGATGATCGTTGGTTCATAACCGGCTTGAGTCAAATTATACTTTAATAACAATTGGATCGCCACATCATCTTCAACTACTAATATTTTTTTCACTGTTCTTGTCCTATCATTATCTAGATAGGCCCCCTTGTAATTTCATTTTAGCCAAATAGCACAAGTCCGATCTCATGTGGTGAATCGGAGTAGATCGCACTTTCAGCTAATTTTAGTTCACCCTCAAAATTTTTGACTTTTAAACGGCAATAAGCTGGATCTTTTTGGAGTGCTTTATATAATTCATCACTCGTTGCAACTTTTGACCCATTGCATTCTAAAATGATATCTCCAATTTCTAACTTCATCTTCGCTGCAGGTGTCTCTGGCTTGATCGCTACGATCCGAACACCTTCTGATGTTTCAACATACCACCGTTTAGCTTGACGGTCGACTTGACGTCGTTTAAATGCTTGCCAAAGTAAAACGCCCCCTAGCAAAGCTAATCCGAATAGAGTCGTCTCAGGTAAAAAGTAACTGAGCCCCCCTAAAAGCAACGCTAAACCTGCAATTACTAGGCTTTGACCTCGCCGAAATTTTAACGCTGCTGCTGGAACTTGCTTGTAAATATGACAAACAGCGCCCACCAAAAATGGGACGATCAAGATCTTTGTTCCATAACTATTGAGATCTCCTAGAGCACTCCACGGAGTTTGGGGCATAAAAAGCACTAGTGGAAAGACCGTGAAAGTCCGCCAAAAATAGCCGACGATCCGACGTCCACGTTTACCTTGGCTGATCTTTGGGCTAAACCATTCTGCACGGTCTAAACGTGTCAAATGAGCTTGGAACAAAGCCAGTAAAGCAACTAACAAAAAAAGCATCAGCCCGTAATTTGTAGGTAGCGTGGTTGGGATAAACATATTTGTTGTCTTTATCGCAAATATTTGGAGAACTAAGGGTGTTGCTCCCGAAAGAAGGAGAGCCCATAAACTCAGGTCACAAAAATTTATCAATAACAAAGCCACTAAGGCTAAAGCTTGGTAAAGATAAAAGATCTCTAGTGGTAAAGTATAATGGAAGATCAAAGTCGCGATCGAGCCAAATACTAAAAATAAAAGTCCTTGTTTGATAAAATGTCTACCTTCATAAAAATCACGATCGATCGCGATCCGGAAGTTTTGACGTTCATTTTTCAAACGTAAAAAATAACTTCCAACTGTCATAAAGAGGCCTAACAAAAAAAGTGGTTGGATCAAAAATAGACCTAGAGTTTGGATAACTTGCAACAACTTCAATTCCTTTCTAAACAATTTGCTTCTATTATACCAATTTTTTGAGTGAGAAACACATTTTGACCCTTTCAAATAAAAAAGGCATCAGCCAAATAATTTTAGCTAATACCTTGATAATTTAGATCTTCAAGAAACGACTCATTGAAAGCCCTGCACCGATCGCACCGATCCCGATCCCGATCACAGCTAAGAGAAGGTCGATCTGCCATAAGAACATCCCTGGTGTCAACAGATGATAATTTGTGCTTACTAATGCACCTGTCATAACGTTGTAGAGCCAAATATAAGCCACGTCAACTAAAATGATCGGCAATAAAGCCCCAAAAAATCCAGTCCAAGCACCTTCTAAAATAAACGGCCAGCGAATATAGCTATTCGTTGCCCCAACAAGACGCATGATCGAGATCTCATTTTCACGTGATAAGATCGTGATCCTGATCGTGTTTGAGATCAAAAAGACTGCGACAAACAATAACAAGAGGCTGATCACAAGTCCCCAGCTTTGGATCGACGCTACGACTTTAAAGAGTTTCTTAGCCGAAGCTCCCCCATAGCGAGCATCATAAACATATTGCAATTTTTTAGCTTTTTTAGCAACTTGGATCGTTTGTTCTGGTGAAGTCGTATTTACGATATAAACGTCGTAAAGCGGGTTGTCATCACCTTTGAAGAGTTGAAATTCTTTTCCATAAGTTCCAACAACATTATCCAACTCGTCTTTACGACTCGAGTATTTAACGCTTTTAACACCTGTTAATTTTTGTAATTTTTGTTTTAACTCAGCTTGTTGATCTTTATTTGTCCCACGATCGATGATCACGCGAACTTGAACGTCATTTTCAACGTCATGCGCAACTTTATTGATATTTAAAAGGATCGAAAGTAAGACCCCTACTAAGATCAGCGTCACAGTGACAGCACTGACTGCGGCAACAGACATCCAACCATTGCGTTTTAAACTCTTTAAACTCTCAGTCAGATGGCGTTTAACCGTTACTGCTTTCATCGTTGTATTCTCCTTTCTCTTGATCGCGGACGATCTTTCCATTTGCGATCTCGAGCACGCGATGTTTGTATCCGTTAACGATAAAACTATTATGCGTTGCCATAACGACCGTTGTTCCTTGTGCGTTGACTTTTTCGAAGATCTCCATGATCTCACGCGCTGTATCTGGATCAAGATTTCCCGTTGGTTCATCAGCGATCACGATACTTGGCTTATTTGCGATCGCACGAGCAATAGCGACCCGTTGTTGTTCCCCACCAGATAATTCATCTGGGAAACTATCGCGTTTATCAGCTAACCCAACTAATTCAAGCACATACTCGACCCGTTCTTTGACTTCATCAGGGGTCTTTTCGATAACTTGAAGTGCATAAGCCACATTTTCAAAGACTGTCAACCGCGGTAAAAGTTTGAAATCTTGGAAAACGACGCCTAATTCACGTCGCAAAAAAGGCACTTGATTATGTTTCATCGTCTCAAGTTCATAGTCATTGACTTTGATCTGACCGGAAGTTGGAACTTCTTCCCGATACATCATCTTAATAAAAGTCGACTTACCAGCACCACTAGGACCAACCACATAAACAAACTCACCTTGGTCGATCTTAAGTGAGATATGATCTGTCGCCAAAGTATCGTTTGGATATTCTTTGACAACATCTTTAAATTCTATCAAAATTTTGCTCCCTTCTGCCCAATCTAGCTTAGCTTGGATTGGACCGTTGTAATTTCCATTGTAAATATGCGTTGATGAATCCATCTAAGTCTCCATCCATTACCGCTTGAGTATTCCCAGTCTCATAATTTGTGCGGTGATCTTTGACCATTGAATAAGGATGAAAGACATAAGAACGGATCTGTGAGCCCCACCCAATATCCAGTTGTTCACCTTGGATCTCAGCACGTTTTTTTTCTTGCTCTTCTAATTCGATCTGATAGAGTTTTGACCGTAGCATCTTTTCCGCCGTTGCTCGGTTTTGAAATTGCGACCGTTGCGCTTGACTAGAAACAACGATCCCCGTTGGGATATGGATCAAACGAACTGCCGAAGAAGTCTTGTTGATATGTTGTCCTCCAGCACCGCTAGCCCGAAAGACTTCCATTTTGATGTCTTCTGGACGTAATTCGATCGAAACATCGTCTTCTAGTTCAGGCATCACATTGATAGAAGCAAATGAAGTATGCCTTCTCCCAGCTGAGTCAAAAGGCGAGATCCGCACCAGCCGATGAACACCCTTTTCACTACGCAAATAGCCATATGCATTATGTCCTGAGATCGTCAAAGTGACTGACTTGATCCCCGCTTCGTCACCTAGTTGGTAATCTTCTGTCGTTACTTTAAAATTATGTTGTTCAGCCCAACGAATATACATTCTTAGTAGCATCGAACCCCAATCTTGCGACTCTGTCCCCCCAGCTCCGGGATGGATCTCTAAGATCGCATTATTTTTATCATATGGTTCGTTCAATAGTAAGGATAGTTCGTAGGCTTCGAGCTGTTTAGTCGTTTTTTCATAAACTTGAGCTAATTCAGCTAAACTATCTTGATCATCTGGTGTTTCTTGTACTAATTCGAGCAATACCTCGAGTTCCTCAACACCAGTCGCTAATTGATGGAAATTATCATATTTAGCTTTGAGCTCATTATTTTCATTGATGATCTTTTGAGCAGCTTCTTGGTCATCCCAAAAACCTGGTTCAGCCATCTTCATCTCATTTTCTGAAATGATCTCTTCTAGACTTTCTAAGTCAAAGAGACCCCCTAAAGTCCGAGATCTTATTTCCCATCATTTCGATCTCTTTCTTATATTCACTAAATTCCATAAAAATCTCCTAAAATTGGTGCTTAGCGGCTAATATTTTGTCTGATCTCTGCTTTCATAAAGAGACGCGTCACATCATATTCGATATCACCGATCATTTGTTCAAACATTCTAAAACCATCTGCTTGATACTCGACTAACGGGTTCAATTGTCCATAACCACGCAACCCGATCGATTGCCGTAATTGGTCCATCTCATCGATATGGTCTGTCCAGCGTGCATCAACAACTCGTAAGATCACAACTTTTTCAAACTCGAGCATCTGAGCTTGATCTGCAAGTTGAGATTCTTTTGTAGCGTAGTTTTCTTCGGCCTTTTGCATCAAAAGATCTGTGATCTCTTGCGCCGATTTGCCTAAAAGATCGTTCTTCTTTAGACTATCTTCTTTGACCATTGCTCCGATCGCAAAATCAACGATCCCATCTAAATTCCAATCTTTTTTGTCACCAGCCGTATTCATTTGCACGTTATGCTCGACTGTCCGCTTGATCATTGGCATGATCACATTTTTAAGTGACTTTTCTTCCATGATGACTTGTTGTCTTTGATCATAGATGACTTCACGCTGAGCACGCATCACATCATCATATTGCAAAACTTGTTTCCGCGTATCGTAGTTGTTACCTTCAACCCGTTTTTGAGCTGATTCAACTTGTCGTGTGATCAATTTTGATTGAACTAATGCATCATCATCATCTTCGTAATTCATCGATTCAAGGAAACGCTTGATCCGTTCAGAACCAAAGCGTAACATCAGATCATCTTCCAGTGAAAGATAAAATTGAGTAAGCCCTACATCACCTTGGCGTCCAGAACGACCGCGCAACTGATTATCAATCCGGCGAGATTCGTGGCGCTCTGTTCCGATAACCGCCAATCCACCTAATTCACGCACACCTGGTCCCAGTTTGATATCAGTCCCACGCCCAGCCATGTTCGTTGCGATCGTAACTGCTCCACGTTGACCAGCATTCACAACGATCTCAGCTTCCTTGGCATGGTTTTTAGCGTTCAAAACAGCATGTGGGATCTTTTCTTGGTCAAGCATATGCGAAAGAAGTTCAGAAGTCTCGACTGCAACGGTCCCGACTAAGACTGGTTGACCTTTAGCGTGGCGTTCTTTGATATCTTGGACGACAGCTCTAAATTTACCTTCTAGCGTTCCATATAATAAATCTGGGCGATCTTCACGTTGGATCGGACGGTTTGTCGGGATCGTGATAACCTCCATATTGTAGATCTCACGGAACTCTTCTTCTTCTGTTTTAGCCGTCCCAGTCATCCCAGCAAGTTTTTTATACATTCTAAAGAAGTTTTGGTAAGTGATGTTTGCCATCGTCTTTGTTTCTTCTTCGATCTTAACATGTTCTTTAGCTTCGATCGCTTGATGCAATCCATCAGAATAACGACGTCCGTCCATGATCCGTCCTGTAAATTGGTCAACGATCATAACTTCATCATTTTGGACCACATAGTCTTTATCCCGTAACATAATGTAGTTAGCCCGCAAAGCGTTATCTAAATGATGGTTCAAAGCTGTATTATCAGGATCAAATAAGTTCGTCAAACCAAAATATTTCTCACCTTTGCGGATCCCGTCTTCAGTCAAAGCGACTGTTTTTGATTCTAGATCGATCTTGAAGTCTTCATCTTTGACTAAAGTTTTAGCAAAGCGATCGGCACGCGTATAAAGTTGTGTTGGTGTCGTAGCCTGTCCTGAAATGATCAAGGGGGTTCTTGCTTCATCGATCAAGATCGAATCGACCTCATCGACAATAACAAAGTTCAATGGGCGTTGGACCATATCTTCGCGGTAAACGACCATGTTATCGCGTAAGTAGTCAAAGCCAAGTTCACTATTAGTCGAGTAGGTGATATCACATGCATAAGCAGCTCGTTTTTCTTCAGGTGTCTTATCTGCAATATTCAACCCAACAGATAAACCTAACCAATTATATAATTCACCCATCTCAGTCGCATCACGCCCTGAAAGATATTCATTAACAGTTACGACATGCACACCTTCACCAGAGATCGCATTTAAATACACCGGCATCGTAGCTGTTAAAGTTTTTCCTTCACCCGTCCGCATCTCTGCGATGTTACCTTCATGTAAAACGATCCCCCCAATAATCTGTACTCGGTAAGGATAGAGACCTAAAACACGCTTAGCACCTTCACGAGCGACCGCAAAAGCTTCTGGTAAAAGCGCATCTAAACTCTCACCATCTTTATATCGTTGTTGAAATTCAGGGGTTTTCGCTTGTAGCTCTTCATCAGATAAAGCTTCCATCTCACTAGCATAGGATTCGACTTTATCAGCGATCTTACCTAAACGTTTTAATTCACGTTTATCGCTTTCGACCCATTTTTTGAGGATATTTGCCATTTGATCAATAATCCCTTTCTTCACTTAATTTATCTTGTTTGGACACACTTGTATCCCCCTTAAGCCACTTAAGGTCAATACGAGTGTGTCCAATAGTTTTTCCTGTATTCTTTTTTGAATATTCCTGACATTGAGCGTCACTTTGGAAAAAAGATACTTCTTCTTATTTTATCATTTTATTAATTAGTAAACAATCACCAAGCAAGTGTTTCTTAAGTTTTTAGTCAACAAAAAGGTGTTTGACAAAGAAGCTCTTCGCAAACACCTTTAAAGTTTATTACTAGACCGACTAACCTTTAGGCTAGCGATCACGTTGATTATCATTTTTAGTTATTAGCTTCGATCAGACCGTAACGTCCGTCTTTACGGCGATATACGATGTTTGTGCCTTCAGATTCAGCATCTTCATAGATAAAGAAGTCATGCCCTAGCATATCCATTTGAAGGATCGCCTCTTCAACATCCATCGGTTTTAATGAGATGTTCTTTGTTCGAACGACTTCAAACTTCTTATCTTCGGCCTCAGCTTGTTTTGGATCAGCTGTCGGTACGAAACCTAAGTTCTTGAAGCCACGTTCACGCGACTTACGGTTGAGTTTTGTTTTGTATTTTCTGATCTGACGCTCAAGCTTATCTGTCACCAGATCAATGCTTGCATACATATCAGGTGAAGTTTCTTCAGCTCTTAAAACTAAGTATGGTAACGGGATCGTGACCTCGACCTTACTGTTTTTATCTGAATAAACTTTTAAATTTACATGAGCCGTTGAGTTGGATGTATCTTCGAAATACTTTTCAAGCTTAGAAAGCTTCTTTTCAACGTATTCTCGAATTGCACCTGTAACTTCAATATTTTCACCACGAACATTAATCTTTAACATGATAACCTCTCCTTTCACAACTAAGCATTCAGCATGCTTAAAAGATCCAAGGAAGTTTCTTAACTCTTCCTGATCTCTATCTTTAGTATAATGGAAAGCGGTTAAATTAACAATTAATACACTCAGATTATTTAGATTTTTTTATAAATTACCGAGCCAACGTCACAAAGCGTAACGTTCCACAATTATGTGCTTTTAGTAACGAGGCAGCATGATAAAGCGTACTACCTGTCGTATAAATGTCGTCTGCGATCACAAATGATCTTTGCTTTAGATCGGCTGGACCTTTATATATAAAAGGACAGTTAGAACTCAAACGCTCAGCTCGAGCTTTATGTGATTGCTTTTTTCGTCCAAAATTTTGCTTATGGTAAAAATACTCTTCAAATTCAAGGCCTTGGTAAAAACTCTTGACCTGATCATAACCACGCTTTTTTAAAGTCTCTTCATCACTTGGGATCACAACTAGCCCCCAACCCAGACGCAAATAAGTTTTGACATACTGCACTAAAAGTGGGGCAAACACTTGATACAATCGATACTCACCTAAAAATTTATACCGTTCGAAGTAATCTTTCATCGCTTGCGTGTCATAGCGATAAAAACTTTTGTTAGCGATCAAATATCCATAATGGCTCTGCCATTTTTGACAATCTTTACATAGTTTATGCGTCATTTGTTGTTTATCACAGTTAGGACAAACTGGACCTTGAAGCTTTACAAAAGTTTGCTCACAAGTCAAACAAATCGGTGGCACATATAAGGGAACAAAACATAGCAATTCTTTGAGTCCAAGCGTTTGATCACTTGTTTTTCCGCATAAAAGACATTTAGCCATAACGTAGCATCTTCTTTGCTTGTTTATTAGCATGATCGATCTGCCATCTAGCTCTTTTGATAACTTCAGCATGTTTTTGACATAGTAAAATAACATCTCCGGTTGGGTGTTTTTTACTTCGACCAACCCGACCGGCGATCTGAACTAGAGTCGTCTCCTTGAAAAGTTCGGCATAAAAAACCATTACATTTAGTTTAGGCAAAGTCACCCCCCGCTCTAAGATCGTCGTCGTAACTAAATAACGGTATTTTTCTTGACGAAGGAGGCGAACCTTGTCTAAACGCAAAGGATCACTGGCATGAACAGTCGTTCCGTTCAAAGTCGGGACTAAAGTTTGCACAAGCTGCAAAACAGGGGCTAACAGCGCTAACTTAGGAACAAAGATCAAAAAAGGTTCTTTATTCTTGCTCCACCGTTTTAAAGGAAGAACTAATTGTTTAAACGGACGCTTGCGTTGAAGCTTTTGTGATAGATCTTTAATATAGTTGATCTGGAGACTGGGGAGCGGTTGCTCATGAAAGCGCAGCGGTAAATACGTCAGACCCATTTTTTTAGTCCGGACAGCTTTTCTTAGTTTTGCGTCAGGAGTAGCAGTCAGATAGATCTGTGTTGCTTCTTGTTTACAAGCGTTAGCTACTGCGTAATGCAAGCTTGCATTATCGATAAATGGATAGGCATCTGTTTCATCCAAAATAAGTAGATCAAAAGCCCGATAAAAGCGAAATAATTGATGAACTGTGCACAAAACTATTTGCGTATACCGATATTTTTGCACACTAGCCCCGTATAGAAGAACTGATTCAACTTCTGGAAAAACTTTTGATAGCCGTGGATAAAGCTCATTACAGACATCGATCCGAGGCGTTGCTAAACAGATCCGTAGCTTGTTTTGTAAGGCTTTTGCTATTAGCGGGTACAGCATCTCAGTCTTACCTGCACCGGTCACAGCCCACAATAAATGTCTATTAGCTGGTCGTAGCGCGGCTACTAATTCTTGGGCACATTTTTCTTGCCACAAAGAAAGCTTTGGTAACGAGCCACATGTTACAGGTAAAAATGCATTAGGCTCTTTTAACGAACATAAGACATCTCCTTCAGTCAACCGTCCAAATCGCAGACAGTGTGGGCAATAATGCTTTCCATTTGGCAAACGACAGTCTTTTAGGCGTGTTTTTTGTCCACATCGCTGGCACACTAAAAACAGTTTCGTTAAGATCAAAGCTGGTCTTTTGATCAAGGCCAGATCTTGTTCAGCCAAAGTCAACTCACTTTCTACTAATTGGCGTCCATATAATCTCTTTTCGCTCATCTGATCACTTCCTTTGCTTTATAAATACGCAAAGCCGACAATTTTTTCTAAAAAAATACAGCTCGAAAAACGAGCTGCATATGTACTATCTTTTTTTATTGACTGAATGGCTCAAAGCTAAGACGAGTTTCTTGATCCAATTTAACAGTGGTCGTCTCGTCTCACCTACTAGTCCGATCGCTTCAACGAATAATTCTAACCCAAATAATGTGGCGATCGTCAATAAGACCGAGCCCCAAAAATTCGATAACGGATAGAGCAGTGCAATAAAAGAAAAGATCAAAGCGATCCCATAGATCACTAAGACTGTTTGCCGATGTGTCAGACCGATCTGCATCAGCCGGTGATGCAAATGGTGCTTATCAGCTTGTGAGATCGGTTTTTTATTGAGTAAACGTCGTAAGATCGCATAAACTGTATCAGTGATCGGAACACCTAAGATGATCACTGGGATGATCACTGTGATAAATGTCGCATTTTTCAAACCATATAAAGCAAAGACCGAGATCATAAAACCAATGAACAGTGAACCTGTATCGCCTAAATAGATCTTTGCCGGATGAAAATTATACGGCAAAAAACCTAATAGGGCAAAAACTAACGTTGCCATCAAGATCGAAACAAACGTATTGGTCACATTCAAAAAGAAATAACCGGTCAAGGCACTAGTCGCTAAGGCAATGATCGCCACCCCAGTCGCTAGTCCGTCTAAACCATCGATCAAATTGATCGCATTGGTGATCGCTAAGATCCAGATCAAAGTGATCGGTAAACTCAACCAGCCTAAAGGAACGACGCCTAAAAATGGGAGTGTCAAAGTTGTCATTTTTATGTTAGCAACAAAGTAAACGACTAAAGCCGCTAAAGTGATGCCTAAAACTTTCTGTCGTGGTTTTAATTCATAGATATCATCGATCATCCCTGTTAAAACAATGATACATTGTGCAATAAACAAAGCCCATAATTGCTTAGCTGGATATTGATCGCGTAGCAAAAAGAAATTTGTCGTATTAAAAGCAACAAAGATCGCTAAGCCTCCCATCGTCGGCATCGGAACACGATTGACGCGGCGAGCATTAGGATCATCCACAGCTCCGATCTTAAATGATAATCTCCGCACTAAAGGCGTTAAGATCAGCGCAAATAAACAAGTTGCGATCAGTGACGTAAGGATTTTATACATAGATCGTCCTCTTTCCGTCAGATCTAAGTTTGTCTTAGATCTCTTCTCGGCCTAAAGCCTCAAAATACATTATTATTTTACCATAACATCAGACTACGGTCATTTGCTATCTAAAAATAGACCGACAAAATGCCGGTCTATCTAAGAAAATTATTTTTTCAAATGGTAACTATATGTCGCAACAATGATATTTTCACGTGATCCAAGGGCTGAACGCAAGCGCAAGTTAGTCTGATTATGCAAAATATGTTGCCATGGTTTTTTGGGAACAAATTGCGGTACTAAAACAGTCAACGAGAAATTGCGTTTAGCTGCATCTTTAGCGATCACATCACAAAAACGCAAAACTGGTGGCACGACTGAGCGGTAGGAAGAGTGCAGATCGACAAAGCGCACTTCTGGGAAGGCTAACTTGAACTCTTCTGCTGTCTCATGTTCTTTTTGTGGATTTGTGTCAAATGAGACGTGCATTGCGATCACATTATCACTGATCGAACGTGCATAATTGATCGCACCAGTCGTCACGTGTGTCACGGAACTGACTAAAACGATCACAGTCGCACCATCATAATCATGGAGTTGTTGTTCTTCATTCAACCGTAACTGAGCAGCGACCATGACATAGTGGCTGTGAACTTTGTAAAAACCAAAGAGCAAGACGGGCATGATCACTAAGTAAGGCCAAACATTATCAAAATGTAAGAAGAACAAGAAGACGACTAAGGCAAATGAGATCACAGCTCCTAAAAAGTTAAAGCATGAATTTAAGAGCCAGTGTTTACCTTTATGCCGTTTCCAGTGAACTAACATCCCTGATTGTGATAACGTAAAAGGTATGAAGACCCCGACTGCATAAAGCGGGATCAAAAGATTCGTTTGCCCGTTGAATAATAAGATCAAAATGATCGCACCCACAGCTAACGCGATGATCCCGTTCGAATACCCTAAGCGATCCCCTTTATCCATAAACATATGTGGCATGAACTTATCTTTTGCTAAATTATAAGCTAAGATCGGGAAAGCTGAGAAACCAGTATTGGCTGCCACTGCCAAGATCATTGCAGTTGAGAGTTGGAGTAAGTAGTATAGCACACCATGTCCAAAGACGGCTTCTGCGATCTGCGAAAGCACAGTTTGTTTTGGGTCTGGCAAAACGCCTAAATAATAACTCAAGAAAGTGATCCCACTGAAAAAGATCGCTAAGATCAATGACATGATCGCTAATGTATTAGCCGCATTTTTCTTCTTTGGTTCTTTGAAATTTGGCACTGCATTACTGATGGCTTCGACCCCAGTCAGGGATGAAGAACCAGCTGAGAAAGCTTTTAAGAACAGTAAGAGCGACATGCCTGGCACAGCATCACCGACTCGAGCCGCTGCATTATATTCGATATTTCCCGTCATGATGTTAAAAAGTCCCCAAACGACCATCGAAACGATCATGATCACGAAAAAGTAAACTGGGATCGTCAAAAATGAAGCTGATTCCCGCATCCCTCGCAGATTCAACGTCATGATAAACAACACGATCACGATCGAGATCAAAACACTGTGAGCTCGTAAACTTGGGATCGCAGACGTGATCGCTTCGGTCCCTGAAGTGACTGAAACGGCCACAGTCAACATATAGTCGACTAATAGTGAGCCCCCTGCTACTAAACCAGCACCCGTGCCCCAGTTTTTAGTAGCCACGACATACGCGCCCCCACCAGAAGGGTAGGCATTGATGATCTGACGATATGACATTGTGATCGCAAATAACAAGATCAAAACGATCCCGGCGGCTGGTAAAGCATACCAAGTCGCAGCGGCTGATAAAACGAACAAAGCAGTTGTGATCTGCTCAGTCCCGTAAGCAACAGATGATAACGCATCTGAGGAAAGTAAGGCTAACGCCTTGAACTTCGTCAGTGATTGACCGCCCTCTTCGACCGTTTTCAACGGTTGGCCGATCAATAACCTTTTTAAATACCGATACATTAAAAATTTCTCCTTTAATTTTTGCAAATTTGTCTTCTTTTTAAAAGTAACATTTGCATTTTACACCAATTGAGAGCTAAATTATAGCAAAATTTTCCAATGTAACTTGAACTACCCCAATTTAACCTAAAACTATCGTTTCTTAACGGTTTGAAGTTGGGGATTCTGGGAACACAGTAAACTTGCCAGTTTAGCTTTTCACTAAGTCGGTAGAGGTCACTGCTTTGTTACCATGGTACGTTCCATACCGTTTTATTATCAGAATAGAGTTTCTAATCCTCTAGCTAAGATATTTTTAGCTGCGTTAACATCTCGATCGAGATGTGAATTACAGTTAGGACAATCCCATTCACGAGTATTTAACCACTCATTTTGAGTTAGATCATCAAATTCATGATTTTTTTGTTTACATTCATGACAAATACGGCTGGTATTTTTAGGATCTACAATGATCAATTGTTTACCATGCCATTCACATTTGTATTTTAATTGACTAACTAGAGTACCCCAAGAAGCATTAGCGATCGAAGCTGATAGATGGTGATTTTTCATCATGTTTTTAACGCTTAGATCTTCAACTACAATTACATCATATTCCTTAACTAACTTTGTTGTTAATTTATGGAGATTATCTTTTCTTCGGTTAGCAATCTTCTTGATCTTGGCAACCGTTCTTTTAGCCTGTTGGTATCTAGGAAATTGGGTTAATTCAGTTCTAGGAAACAAGACTTTTTCATGTTCGTCAAAAGCCATAGCTTTTTTAGCATTTTCAAGGCGTCTAGACTTTTTGCGTTCCCAGATTTTTAATTTCTTATTAAGTTTATCACTAATTTTAAGAATATCCTCTTTTTGACCATCAGAAGTAATACTTAAGTTCTTCAATCCTAAATCAATACCGACAACTTTTTTAGTTTTTTTGAAAACTTGATTTTCGTTTTCTACTAAGACACTAGCTTCATATTGATTTCTTGAATTGACACTAATTGTAACCGCCTTGATTTTACCTTCTAAAATTCTACCACCTCTAAAATACATTAAGCCAAGCTTAGGCAGTTTAATATGATGATTATCGACAACTTGAATATTATTGTTAACAAATTTAGAAGTGTAACTTTGATTGGCATTCTTCTTTGATTTAAATCTAGGAAATCCATTTTGTAGACTCGGATCAAAAAATCTTTGAAACGCGTCATTTAAATCGCGATTAGACACTTGTAATGAAGTAGATTCTGCTTGTTTTAACCAAGGATACTCTAGTTTCATGGCTTTTAGCATATTATTCATAGCAAAGGCGTTTTGAAATGGTGCTTTCTTGTTGTTCTTATAGCGCTCAATGTGCATATTAAGCATTTGATTCCACACAAAACGAACACAACCAAAATTAACGTGAATTTGATTGCGTTGGGCTTTATTAGGATACAATCTTAATTTGAACGCTTTAAAAACCATTTATTTTTGCCCTTGCCTTTCAATATAGTTTTTAATTACGTCGATTGACACTCCACCAGTTGAAATTAAGCAATATATCCAAAAGATATTGTTTAATTTCAGTCTTTTGAACTAGCTGATTTATAAGCATTAATAAACTTCGCAGGAGCAATCTGTGGATCGCATTTAAACAGAGCGTGAACACGGTCTTTATCATGATCCCATTCTTTCAATTCAGGAACTCCAATTTGTTCAAAAGTAGCTCTTAAATAGCCTGAAATTTCATCAGATATTATTTTTCTTCGATATTTAACTACCATTACTAGATGATAGTTAATAGAGTATCTTGAATGTTGATTTTTATCTAATTCCATATTTATATTCCTTTATTATATTATCTGAATTAAAATTATCAAGAAAAAGACGTACTTTTAGTGCTTCAGAATGGGACAATTCATCCACCACTTATAGAAGTGGTGGTATTCTCGCTATTTTATGACAAATTTCAAATTAGGGCTCATTTTCCCGCGAGATCAGCTGTAGTTATCGTTAAAAGATCAACTAGTTTAGATATTTTTGCTTGCTCGTTTGGAAAAAGATTCGCTTTGCCCTGTGACAAAGATCACTTCGCGTTTTCTCAGATCGATCTGCCTGATATTTTTGACATTGACTAAACAAGAACATGACAATGGTGCTAAAAAACTAGCGCGTTTTCTGACTTCATGTAACGTTCCTGTAAACTCGACCGTTTTATCCAGTAAATGTGATCGGAGATGATGCGGACGTTCAAACGACCTCATCGATATCGATATTATAGATCTGTCGCCCATTGCGATAACAAAAAAGTATTTTTTCTACTAGATAGTACTTATTAAATTCTGCAACGACTAGGGTCAACATTTCAGTCAAGCGTCTTTGAGCGCAACTTGATCAGAAAATCAAAAACTGGTAAACGACGCCCAAAGAGTTCAAAGGCAAGCTCTCTATTTTCTGTGATAAAGATCAGTTTAGCTTTTTGATCAAGTTTTTTGAGTGTTTCAGCCAGTTCTAATTCTTGTTTTTAAACCTGATCTACTCTTGCTACTTGATACCCTTTATTCACTCTTCAGTTCCGTCCCTGTTACTCTTTATTTACCGTTTATCATTGCATTTGATTTATATCTGCTATTTGATCCACAAACTAATTTATTTTTTACGTTAGTATCACTTTTACTATCTTTGATCCTGCTAAGCTTAATATTTAAAGAACTTTTTAGACACTTAAAATAACCTAACCGTCTGACAATTTTTGATTAAAGTTGTTAGATTGTTAGGTTATTAATATCGGCTTTAAATACATGAATACTAATTTTCAAAAATTTTAAAGCACTTCATTATTTACTTATCAAATATTTTTTCTTTAAAATAATTCCAGTAAGTCTTTTGTCCTGTTATTATCGAAACTTCTCCTGGCATTCCATATTTCAAATATTTTCTTTTTGTTTGTGGTACATCTACTTGTGCTTCTACAGCATAATAACTATTTTTATTTACTTCACTTGGCGCAACTGAGATATTAGTAACTTTACCAAATAAAATTATTGGTCGTGGTAAATTTCTCTCAATCTTGAATCTCAATTTTTGACCTTTTGTGAGAGAAGCGATATCATCCGTATTAATATAAGTTTTGACTCGTACTCGAGTCAAAGTATTGATCTTAGGATATATCTGTGCTACTTGTGTTTGTCCGCTCAAATAATTTACTTCATCAGACTGTTCGCCCATATGAATCACACCAGCAATCGGCGCTTTGATGGTATATTCTTTTAGTTGTGCTTGTAAATTCTGAAGTTCTTCATTGAGATCTAGTAGTTCTTGTGTGATTTTTTCTAATATTTGCTTGGTACTTTCTAGTTGATTCAAACGGAATATTACTAATTTATTTTCATAATTTTTCTTCTCAGCTTCAAGTGAATTATCATTATCTTGTTGTATTTGCTGAACCTTTAGCTCCTCTAGTTGTCCGTTGAATGTATCGATTTGCTTTTCAACTTCAGATAACAGCTCTAACTTCATATCTTCTCTTATTTCTGGTTCTGCTCTAGCCAATTTTTCTCGATATAAATTTCCTAGATCACTTGATGGATAGTTTTTTCCACTTTTTATTGCTTGATAAATATCCATATATTCTTTCAACTGTCTAGTATTTCTTTGAATTTGTTCATTTACAATTATCGTTAATTGTCTATTTTTCTCTTGTCTATTTTGAATTTTTGCTCGTGACATTTCAAATTCAATTTGATATATATTTTTTTGAGCTAAATATCCCAATAAACGATCATGATAATCAGATTTATTATTCTCCAAAAATGTATCTTTAGATTCTGCAATTCCATTTTGTAATGTTTGAACATCTTGTTGCCTTTTTACTAGTAAATTTTTCTTCTTTTGTAACGTTTCAATTTTTTGTGATAATTTAACATCATTGAGTTTTAATAATACATCTCCCTTATCTACACTTTTTCCTTCACTAAGATTTTTTTCAATTATTTTTCCTGCGACCGTTGTTTGGATCGTAGCTACTTTGGAAATCGGTTCAACCGTTCCGCTCCCTTTAACTACGATCTGTTTGTAACCAAACAACGAAAAAATAATTCCCAAACATAGCAAAAGTACGCATGGTATCAATAATAATGTCGAAAAATTTTTGAAACGTGCATTATAAAACTCACTACTCTCTAAAAATTTCGTTTTCATCTTCTTTTCCTCAAGTATTAACTAAACGGAAGTAATACCCTTTCTTTTCCATTAACCTATCATGCGAGCCTTGTTCGACTATCATGCCATGGTCTAGCACAACGATATTGTTGGTCCTTTTAGCGATCGATAAACGATGAGCGATAAAAATAATCGTTTTTGAATCAAGTGAAAGCAAATTATCGACCAGCTTTCTCTCAGTAATCATATCTAAACCACTAGTCGATTCATCGAATATTAATACTTCCGCCGGCGACAGTAAGGCTCTTGCGATCGTCAGCCGCTGCTTTTGTCCACCTGATAGAACACTTCCATTTTCATCAAGCTTGGTTTCATATTGGAGTGGCATTTGTTCGATATCGTCTGCGATCATAGCTAATTGGCACGCTTTTTGAATCTCATCTAATGTTATTTGAGGACGACTTCCTAAAGTCAAATTTTCCATAACCGTACCTGAAAATATATAAGGTGTTTGTGGAACATAATTGACATAGCTACGTAAACAATGTTTGTCGATCATTTTTGTTTGATGCTTGTTAAAAGTAATTTCCCCTTCATTTGGCTCAAAAAAATCAACTAATAATTTAACCAAAGTTGATTTACCTGAACCGCTCATACCAACAATCGTTACTTTTTCATGTAATTTGATCTCAAGGTTGATCTGTTTCAAAGTATCTGCTCCATACCCATAACGGTAAGACACATCGGTTAACAATATAGGACCTTGAAGTTGTTCTTTATTAAAAGACATTCGTTTAGCTTTAAATTCACTTTCAACAAGATAAATTTCATTCAACCGCGTATTAGCAACGCGTGCACTTTGTAATTTAGGCTGAAGATTGATGATATTTTGAAGCGGATCTGTAAAATATACTAAAAGTGCATTGTACGCCATCAACTGTCCTAGTGAAAATTGATTTTCAATGACAAGCTTTAGCTCCGATCCACAAAATAACTACACTTAGTGAATGTTGAATAAATCCTTTTATTGATTGTTGAAGAATATCTGCTTTTGTGTATGCTAAACTCTTGCGCAAGAAATCAACAAATTGACTATCGATCTTTTTATAACGTTGTTCTTCACTATTTAGAGATTTAACAGTTTCGATCCCTTGAATGTCCTCAATAATCGATGAACTTAATAGTGCATTACTTTCCATTTGCTTTTGATTCAAACGTTCAAAGCTATTAGTAAAAGCTAAAATAATCACTATATATAAAGGTAAACATATTAATGTCAATAAAAAGAGCGTCATATTTTGAAGAGCTAAAACAACACCCATAATAATAACGATCCCCACGTCTAAAAACATTGAGATGACTGCGCTTGCTAAAGCATCAATGATCTTACTAGCATCATTAAAGCGTGAGATGATCTCACCTGTTTTTCGCGTCGAGAAAAATTCCATCGGTAATTCGAAAATATGACGAATATAACTTAGAATTATCTCTATCGATAAGCGTTGCCCTAAAATAGCTAATAAAAAGTCACGTGTATAGGAGAAAAGCGCATTAAAGATATAAATAATAACTAATCCCAAGGTGACCAACATCAAGGTTTTATCCATTCCATTTGGAATATATGTATCAATGATCGCTTGCAAAAAATAAGATCCTATGATACTTATTAACGTTATAAGAAACGCAGCTATAATGATGTTTACGATCAACTTTGTCTGTTTAAATAGCTTAGCAAATAAAGCTAATAGTCCCTGATGTTTCTCTTTTATAGGCTCGTATGAAAGACTAGGTGTGATAAAAATTGCGATTTTACTCCACTCTTTTTCAAAATGTCGCTTAGACATTTTAGTAACTCCAACTGATGGATCTGGATCAGCAATCAAAATATAGTTTTTAGTAGCCTTCACTACTACATAGTAATGAAGTAGTGTTTCATTCTTTACAACATGGACGATAAATGGATAGGTCAGCTCTTTAATTTCAAATAGCGACATATCTGCTTGAATAGCTTTCGTTTCAAAATTCAAAGTTTGAGCTGCTTTGATCAAACCATAAGCCGTCGTCCCCTCTAAATCAGTCTTGGCAAGATTTCTTAATTGTGCCAAGGAGATCGTTGAACCATACTTTTTTAAGAGCATTGCCAAGGCAGCCACTCCACAATCCATTTCATCAACTTGTGGAATGTAGTATCTGTAGAATCGTTTCACTTTATCTTCCCCCTTAACAAATAGTTGATATTTATACTCTCGTTTCAATATTAATACTAATAAAAACTACAACAATAATATTTCACTAAATAGTACTTTTCCTCAATATTCGGCTATTTTGATAATTCCTTATTAATTCATAATTAATCGGACTAGTTAAGACTGTAAATTTCCATACATAAATAGAATTAGTTATGTGGCAACAATCCAAATAAAAAGTGTCTTAAATTTCAGAATTAGAAATTTTAAGACACTCTTCCTATACAAGACAACTACCCCACAAACCTTCTGCTACATTTTATATTATAGTGGAAAATATGGATGGTTGAGATTCCACTTACTCCTCCAACCTAGTTGATATCCATATCCATACCAGGCCTTCTTCTCGAAATCACTACCACCTAAAATTAATTTTAACTCTTCCTCATTCGAGATAACGCTTACATTTCCCGTCATTTTAAAACCTCCTATTTAAACCCCTTTTCAAACCCACGCATAATATCATTACGATGCTTATACCCAGATTTAGCAACGTTCCACGCCAATGACATTGCAACTGACCACGGCGAAAGTCCACCACCTACTACCATAAACAATTCCTCGTTGTTTAATTCTCTGAAATCTTTTGTATGTTCCATTTGCCTTTCTCCTTTCTACGATTCAATAGTAAATCTATATATAGTTCCTTAACAATATATATTCAGTAAACTCATCTTTATTTCAGCATTTGGCATCTTTTTAATTATTTTTACTATATAAATTATAATTCAAGATCAATCACTTTAATACCTTCTATATTAAATGTTACAATTACTTAAAAGGGGAATTAATTTTAAGAGGGGAAAATTAAATAATGAACGTTGCAATTCTTACAGATAATCATGTCCATCAATTCAATTTAATTAAATTGGTCTACCAAATATCAAAACAACTCATGATTCCACAACCAAATGTCGTAAATTACCGATATGTAGCAGAGATAGAAAAAAAGCTTTTTATTCCTAGTAACCAAAATATTTACTTACTTGATCTTGAAATAAACGGTAATCCAGAGGTTGGTTTTAGACTAGGTCAGATAATTAGAGAACAAGACGCTTACGCATCAATTATCTTCTTTACCAATCATGAAGACCTTCTATCATTGATTCATAATTACAAAGTTCTTGCTTTAGACTTCATTGTAAAAGATAGTCCTACACTTAAAGAAGATCTTTTAAACGATTTTAAATACGTGATGACTCATGCTAGAAATACCGCCCAAGATATGTATACTTTATCATATGGCAAATGCTTTTTGAATATTGCATTCGCCAATATCGATTTTTTCGAATCAGATCTAACTAATAGTCATGCCTCTATCCTTCGATTATCAGATAATCGCTCGCTCCAGATCTCTAAAAATCTTCATGAAATCGAACAGACCGATCCACGCTTCTTTAGAGTCCATCAAAGTTTTCTGGTCAACGTAGATAATATTGAGAGCATCAATAAGTCAGAGAAGTTGATCTATTTAAAAAACGGACTAACTTGCCCGCTTTCCCGACGCAAGATCAAGGCACTCCAAGATCGACTGACACATAACTAAAAATGCACCTAAGCTACTCACTTAGGTTCACTAACGCCGTCACCCCTGGATTTTTGGTCAAACCTTTTATTTCGAGCATTTGTACTCTTCCCCTCTAAATTTTAGTAAAAAAAGAAGCCTACTTGATGATCTGAGTCCCGTCAAGTGAACAACTAAATAATTAAAATTCTAGGCAGCCTGATTCCGGTATTCTTCTGGGGTCAGGCTGTTTAGTTTTATTTGGTAACGTTGGGTATTGTAGAACTTGATATAGTTTTCGATCATTTCTACAAGTTCTCCATATGTTTCACATTTTAGCCAATAATAACATTCTGTCTTGAAATGACTCCAAAAACTTTCCATTGGTGCATTATCGATACATTTTCCCACTCGAGACATACTTTTTGTAACACCATGCCTTGAGGTCAACCGGAGATATTCTCTTGAAGTATATTGAAATCCACGGTCACTGTGAAGAAGTAGATCAGCTTCATTTAAATGCGTGAATGCTTTTTCCAAAGTCTTCATGACAAGCCGATTATCATTTCTTTTACTAATTTCAAAACTTATGATAGATCCATCGTATAGATCTTTGATCGCACTTAAATAAGCTTTTTGTCCTAAGCCATACTCTAAATAAGTGACATCAGTCACCCACTTTTGATTAGGTCCAGTAGCGGAAAAATCACGACCTAAAGTATTTTCTTCGTAGTTTAAATGTTCTGAACGAGTACAACCTCGGCGTTTGCGACGAATACGTTTGAAGTTATATTGTTTTTGATACTTTCGATTGATAAGAAGAGTCATTCTTCTAGAACCGTAAATTCCATTTAAAGCATGAAATTCTTTTTTTATGATCTCACTTAGTCATTTATTTTCCAAAGTACGTTGTGATTTTGGAGCAGTTAAATAACGATAATACCCTGAACGCGATACATTTAAGATCACACAAAGAAGCCATAGTTCAATTTGTGGAAACTCTTTAAGAATTTCCTGAATAGCTTTAAAACGCAGATTTTTAGGTATAGAGCTTATCTCCTCCTTTCGAGCTCGTCCAATTTTTTTAAAACGATATTACGATATTTTCTGCCTCTAGATATTTATTACGTTCTTTCAAACGTAGAATCTCAAGCTTGAGGCGCTCAGTTTCAGAAAGAGTCTTATAATCACGATCTTTAACAGTTTTACCACGATTATCATATAACGGCTTTTCGCCATCTACTTCAAACTTTTTGACCCAAGTATAAACTTGGGAATAAGAAACATTATATTTATCGATCGCTTTGTGATAATTCTTATTATTAGCAAGTGTATACTGAACTATTTCGAGCCGTTCCTTAAAAGTAGTTTTACGTCCATGTTTCATTTTATTATGACCTTCAATGGTAGCTTTAAAGCCTTTTCCATTAGTATACAAGTTGATCCATTTACGTAAAACCGAAATACTCGAGATATTGTATTTATCACAAATTTTCTTTGGTGAACGTCCATTTTCTAAATATTCTAGAACCGCAGCTGTTTTTAATTCAACTGAATATTTTTCCAGGTCTAGACTCTTTTAAACCATCTAAACCGCCAACTTTGTATTTTCTGATCCAATTATCAAATGTATTTTTAGTAATGGTATATTTCCGGCAGATAAAGTGCTTACTATATTGTCCACTGAGATACTCGGAGACTGCCTGGTATCTTTCTTCAAGTGTATGTTTAGTAGTTCTTCTAGACATAAAAAATCCCCCTAGAGTGATCACAGAATCTTTATTATTTCCGTGTCCACTCTAGGGGAATCATATCATTGAAGTGACTTCTTTTTCAAAAACGTTACTATCACTTAAGTTGTTCAAACCCATTTTCATAACCATGCAAAAGCTCATCCCGATGGACCCAACTCGTTGCTAAGATCCCAACACCTAGAAGAATCACTAACACATAAGCAATGACCTGTTTTTTTGTCTTTTTCATTTCTACCACCCCTCTAGTTTTATTCTACTCGCCTTTACCCCACTTAAAAACGATCACTCTTTAAAAAGCCTTTTATTTCAGGATTTGGTAGCGCAAACACTATTTAATAAAAAAGTTCTACTCAAGTGACCTCGAGTAGAACTTTTTAAAAATCATTTAATTGATTACATCATTGGACCTTGTGGCATTTGTGGTGCAGCATCGTTGTTTTCTTCTGGCTTGTCAGCAACAACTGCTTCAGTTGTCAATAACAAGGCTGAAACAGAAGCGGCATTTTGTAAAGCTGAACGCGTTACTTTCGTTGGATCAACGATCCCAGCTTCGATCATATCGACCCATTCATCTGTGGCAGCGTTATAACCGATACCAGCTTTTTGTTCTTTAAGTTTTTCAACGATGACAGAACCTTCTTTACCAGCGTTAGTTGCGATCTGACGCACTGGTTCTTCCAAAGCACGTTTTACGATGTTGATACCTGTTTGAACATCGCCTTCTTCACTCAAAGCAGCTACAGCATCGATCACATCGATCAAGGCTGTCCCACCACCAGGAACAAAGCCTTCTTCTACGGCAGCACGTGTCGCATTTAAAGCATCTTCGATCCGGTACTTACGCTCTTTTAATTCTGTTTCAGTAGCAGCCCCAACTTTGATAACGGCTACCCCACCAGCTAATTTAGCCAAGCGTTCTTGAAGTTTTTCTTTATCAAAATCAGAAGTTGTTTCCGCGATCTGCTTCTTCAATTGTTCAACACGTTCTGCGATCTGTGCTTTATCGCCAGCACCTTCAACGATCGTTGTGTTTTCTTTTGTAACTGTGACACGACCAGCTGTCCCTAATTGGTCAAGCGTTGTGTCTTTTAATTGAAGGCCAAGATCATCTGTGATCACAGTTGCGCCTGTCAAAGTTGCGATATCTTGCAACATTTCTTTCCGACGATCACCAAAGCCTGGTGCTTTAACAGCAACAACGTTGAATGTCCCACGGATCTTGTTCAAAACAAGCGTTGGTAGGGCTTCACCGTCAACATCATCAGCAATGATCAACAATGGACGACCTTGTTCAACGATCGATTGCAATAATGGTAAGATCTCTTGAATATTGGAGATCTTCTTATCTGTGATCAACAAGTATGGGTTTTCTAGATCAGCTTCCATCTTGTCGTTGTCTGTGACCATGTATTGTGATAAGTAGCCACGGTCAAATTGCATCCCTTCAACAACGTCTAATGAAGTATCGATCCCTTTTGATTCTTCGATCGTGATCACACCGTCGTTACCAACTTTTTCCATTGCATCGGCGATCAATTGACCAACTTCTTCGTTAGCTGAAGAGATCGAAGCGATCTGTGCGATATCACTCTTAGACTCAACTTTGTGTGACATCTTGTGCAGACCATCGACCGCTGCTTTAGTAGCTAATTCGATCCCACGACGGATACCAACTGGGTTCGCACCAGCAGTAACGTTTTTCATCCCTTCGTTAACGATGGATTGGGTCAAAACGGTAGCTGTTGTCGTACCGTCACCAGCAATATCATTTGTCTTAGAAGCAACTTCAGCGACTAATTTAGCCCCCATATTTTCAAAGTGATCTTCTAATTCGATCGCCTTAGCGATAGTCACACCGTCATTTGTGATCGTTGGTGTTCCGTATGTTTGTTCCAAAACAACGTTACGTCCTTTAGGTCCGATCGTTGATTTTACTGTATCAGCTAATTTATCGACCCCAGCAAGCATCTTTGCGCGTGCATCTTCTGAAAATTTGATTTCCTTTGCCATTTATGATTCACCTCATGTGATTTAAATTCAAATTGATTATTTTTTATTCCACGATAGCTAAAAGATCTTTTTCATGCATGACCAAGTATTTAACTCCGTCATATTCAACTTCTGAGCCAGCATATTTATCAAAAACGACAACATCGCCAGCTTTAACGGTCATCGCTACCTTTTCGCCGTTATCAAGGATACGTCCCGTACCAACAGCAACTACCTTTGCAGTTTGTGGTTTTTCTTTAGCATTACCTGCTAAAACGATCCCACCGACTGTTTTTTCTTCTTCTTTTTCGACCTCTAAAATGACGCGATCTCCTAATGGTTTAAGCACGTTATATCCCTCCAAATTCTTTTTTAGCACTCAAGACTTTCGAGTGCTAACTAACTACAACTATTACTATACTCACTTTACTTTTAAAATGCAAGCATTTTATCACTCGACTTCTCAGAGTGCTAAAATACGTGCATTTTTTCTTGCGATAATCTGCTATAATTAATGAGTAGCTTACGTAAGGTGAGGATGTTCTTAATGAAAAAAACTTTACCCAAAAATGCCCTTGTGATCTTAGTGATCTATTGTTTGACGATGATGCTCAGCCCTTTACTTTGGCAATTACTCAAAAACAATGATCTTTATTATCCACTAGTCACTTTGATCAACGGGAGCGGTGCTTGTTTGATGATCTGGTATACCCGTTTGCATGCGTCAGACCGCTCAGATCAGCTAAAGACCACTTTGCCAAAAGAAGGGCTCTACCTTCTTTTAGGGCTTTTATTGCTCTTCTTTTGTCAATGGGGTGGGCCTTTATTCGAACAGCTCTTTTTTGCTAGCCCACGTTTTTCAGCAAATACGAGTTACTTACTAGCCGTTTATCACAAGTACCCTTATTACCTACTAACGATCGTCATCTTCTTACCTGTAATGGAAGAATTCGTCTTTCGTAAAGTCTTATTTAAAGATCTAGCTTTATTTAGTGATCCACTTTTAGCGGCCTTTATCTCTAGTCTACTCTTTAGCTTGGCACACCAAGATGGACACTATTTGACTTATCTTTTGATCGGGCTCGTGTTGTGTTATGTTTATACTAAAACTGACCGTTTACGCGATCCGATCATCATGCATTGTTTGATGAATCTGACGATCTTATTATTGGCTTAAAAAAGGAGCTGGTATACCAATTTCCAGCTCCTTTTTATATAATGAAAGAGTTAAGTTCTATTCGTTGAAATGTTGTAAAAAGTAGATCAGTGTCTGCAGTTCGTTTGTCAGATCAACATTTTGAACGCGAACGCGTTTAGGGACACTGATCCGCAAAGGGGTGAAGTTCAAGATTCCTTCGATCCCAGCTTCAACTAGATCATCAGTTACCGCTTGCGCAGCTTCGATCGGAACAGTCAAGATCGCGATCTTGATCTGTTGTAGCCGAAGTTGTTCTTTCATATCTTCTAGCGGATAGACTGGGACTCCACTTTGGATCTTCCCAGTTAAGGCTTGATCGATATCAAATGCCACACTGATCCGCGTATTATTACTTTGATGAAAATTATAATTTAACAGAGCTTGCCCTAAATGACCGACTCCGATCAAAGCAACATTTGTTAATTTATCTTGACTAAGAGTCTTTTTGAAAAATTCTAACAGATCGAGAACATTGTACCCGTACCCTCTTTTTCCGAGGGCACCAAAATATGAAAGATCACGCCGGATCGTAGCCGGATCGATCTTGACTACTTCGGCTAGTTCAGTCGAAGAGATATGGTCAGTTCCAGCAGTCGCTAGCATGTTCAAATACCGATAATAGATCGGCAGACGCTTAGCTGTTGCTTCAGGAATATTTGACGTCGCCATATCTATGAGCTCCTTTCAGAAACTAGTTTGGGTCAACCGATCACACTTTGACCGACTAATTTTATTTTGTAAAACCAATAGATAAATTTTAGCATACCCCATACAATAATAATACTAAAAAATGTTAATCTATTCACAATCTAATGCTTAGAGACTGTTATTTAAGCAAATTGCTGTCAATACTTTGTGAAATATATTTATTTTAAAGAAATTAGGTGAAAATATGATCTTATTACAAGTCCAAAAAGTCGGACGTCATTTTGGGGCCGACACACTATTTGAAAATATCGATCTAGATATCCAAGATCATTCCCGGATCGCTCTTGTCGGGAAAAATGGAGCTGGGAAATCAACTTTATTAAAAATGATCATCGACGAAGAAGCGCCTGACGAAGGCCAGATCGTTCGCAAAAAAGGATTGACGGTCGGTTATTTAGCCCAAAATACCGGCTTAGAATCTACTAAGACGATCTATGCTGAAATGTTGAGCGTCTTTAGCGAACTTCGCCAAATGGAAAAACGCCTCCATCAACTCGAAGATCAGATCGCAAGTCAAGCTGAAAATCATGAAACGCCAGCTTACCAACAACTTTTGAAGCAATACGACCAACTCTTGCATGATTTTAAAGAACAAAACGGCTATGGCTATGAAGCTGAGATCCGCTCAGTCTTACACGGTTTCAACTTCTTACCCGAAGATTTTGAACGCCCGATCGCATCTTTATCTGGTGGTCAAAAGACACGCCTGGCCTTAGCCAAATTGCTCTTAGAAAAACGCGATCTTTTGATCTTGGACGAACCGACGAACCATTTAGATATCGAAACTTTGACTTGGCTTGAAGGCTATATCCAGACATATACAGGCGCTCTTTTGATCGTCTCGCACGACCGCTACTTTTTAGATAAGATCGTCAATGAAGTTTATGAGATCAGTCGCGGTAAAGCCCACTATTACAAAGGCAATTATTCTGACTACATCGTAGAAAAAGAAAAGCGAAAAGAACTTGCGTGGAAAAATTATGAAAAGCAACAAGTCGAGATCCACAAACTCGAAGATTTCGTCAATAAAAATCTCGTACGTGCTTCAACGACTAAACGCGCTCAAAGTAAGCGCAAGCAACTCGAAAAAATCGACCGACTCGAACGGCCTGAAGGTGACGAAAAAAGTATGCATTTTCGTTTCAAAGCTGCCGAAGAAAGCGGCAACGTCGTCTTGAAAGTCAACGACGCTGCGATCGGTTACGATGACCAGATCATTGCTGAACCGATCGATTTTGAGATCAGAAAACGTCAAGTTATCGCTTTAGTTGGACCTAATGGGGTCGGAAAATCCACATTACTAAAGAGTATTTTACACAAGCAGCCTTTCCTCAAAGGCTCAGCCACATTTGGAACTAACGTGCACCCAGGCTACTACGATCAAGAGCAACATAACTTACACGATAAAAAAACTGTTTTAGCTGAGATCTGGGATGAGCATCCAACTACACCAGAAAAAGATATCCGCTCACTTTTAGGGAGCTTTTTATTCAGTGGTGATGACGTCAAAAAGACGATCCATAGTCTTTCAGGAGGCGAAAAAGCCCGTCTCTTGTTGACTAAGCTTTCAATGCAACACGATAACTTCTTAGTTTTAGACGAACCAACGAACCACCTTGATATCGATAGTAAAGAAGTGCTCGAACAAGCTATCAAAGATTTCGATGGTACAGTATTACTCGTTTCACACGACCGTTACTTTATCAATAAAGTTGCTACGAGCGTGATCGAGATCGCTAAAACAGGAAGCACTGTTTACCTAGGTGATTACGATTATTATGTCGCTAAAAAAGAAGAGCAAGCTGAACTTGCCTTAGCTAAAGAAAAACAAACAGCACCGCAGACAGAAACAAAAAACGTTTCAAGTGGAAAAACAAGCTATGCGCAAAGTAAAGAACGTCAAAAAGAAGAGCGACGTTTACGGCGTAATGTTGCTACTTTAGAACAACAAGTCACTGATCTTGACGCTAAAAAAGAAAATCTCGAAACTCAAATGGCCTTGCCAGAAAACTTCAACGATCTCGAAAAAATGGCTACTTTACAAAAAGAGCTCGAAGAAACAACAACTGCTTTGGAAGAAGCTGAAATAGCTTGGGAAGAAAGTAGCTTGGCTTTAGAAGAATTTTTAACTGATTAAAAATGGGTATTCGTCAACTGATATGGATATTCCTACAAACACTTCCTACAAACACTTCCTACAATAGAATGATATGATTCCCCTAGAGTGGACACGGAAATAATAAAGATTCTGTGATCACTCTAGGGGGATTTTTTATGTCTAGAAGAACTACTAAACATACACTTGAAGAAAGATACCAGGCAGTCTCCGAGTATCTTAGTGGACAATATAGTAAGTACTTTATCTGCCGGAAATATACCATTTCTAAAAATACATTTGATAATTGGATCAGAAAATACAAAGCTGGCGGTTTAGATGGCTTAAAAGAGTCTAGAACCTGGAAAGAATATTCAGTTGAATTAAAAACAACTGCGGTTCTAGAATATTTAGAAAATGGACGTTCACCAAAGAAAATTTGTGATAAATACAATATTTCGAGTGTTTCGGTTTTACGTAAATGGATCAACTTGTATACTAATGGAAAAGGCTTTAAAGCTACCATTGGAGGTCGTAATAGAATGAAACATGGACGTAAAACTACTTTTAAGGAACGGCTCGAAATAGTTCAGTATACACTTGCTAATAATAAGAATTATCACAAAGCGATCGATAAATATAATGTTTCTTATTCCCAAGTCTATAATTGGGTCAAAAAGTTTGAAGTAGATGGCGAAAAGGCATTATACGATAATCGTGGTAAAACAGTTAAAGATCGTGATTATAAGACTCTTTCTGAAACTGAGCGTCTCAAGCTTGAGATCCTACGTTTGAAAGAACGTAATAAATATCTAGAAGCAGAAAATATCGTTTTAAAAAAATTGGACGAACTCGAAAGGAGGAGATAAGCTTTATACCTAAAAATCTGCGTTTTAAAGCTATTCAGGAAGTTCTTAAAGAGTTTCCACAAATTGAACTCTGGATCCTTTGTGCGATCTTAAATGTATCGCGCTCAGGGTATTATCGTTATTTAACTGCTCCAAAATCACAATGTACTTTGGAAAATGAATGGTTAAGTGAGATCATAAAAAAAGAATTTCATGCTTTAAATGGAATTTACGGTTCTAGAAGAATGACTCTTCTTATCAATCGAAAGTATCAAAAACAATATAACTTCAAACGTATTCGTCGCTTAATGAGAGTCCTTGGTTTATATTCAGTAATTCGTCGCAAACGCCGAGGTTGTACTCGTTCAGAACATTTAAACTACGAAGAAAATACTTTAGGTCGTGATTTTTCCGCTACTAGACCTAATCAAAAGTGGGTGACTGATGTCACTTATTTAGAATATGGCTTAGGACAAAAAGCTTATTTAAGTGCGATCAAAGATCTATACGATGGATCTATCATAAGTTTTGAAATTAGTAAAAGAAATGATAATCGGCTTGTCATGAAGACTTTAGAAAAAGCATTCACGCATTTAAATGAAGCTAATCTACTTCTTCACAGTGATCGTGGATTTCAATATACTTCAAAGGAATATCTTCGGTTGACCTCAAGGCATGGTGTTACAAGAAGTATGTCTCGAGTGGGGAAATGTATCGATAACGCACCAATGGAAAGTTTTTGGAGTCATTTCAAGACAGAATGTTATTATTGGCTAAAATGTGAAACATATGGAGAACTTGTAGAAATGATCGAAAACTATATCAAGTTCTACAATACCCAACGTTACCAAATAAAACTAAACAGCCTGACTCCAGAAGAATACCGGAATCAGGCTGCCTAGAATTTTAATTATTTAGTTGTTCACTTGACGGGTCTCAGATCAGAATTGTGGGGAGTGTTTTTTTTACGCAAATATACAATCAATTCGTAAAAAGAAAAATTGTTGATTAGCAAAACCGTAACAACTTCGTTTTAAGAGTTTGATCTTTCGATTGATACCCTCCAAAGGACCATTGGAATATTTTGAAGTTACGCTATTTATTAGATAGCTGCGATTTTTACGGAAAGTACGAATAGTCGTATCCATCTCTGTATTGGTGCGCTCATAACTATCGAGAACCTCATTCAAAGTAGTAATGTCTTTATTCTTCAAAGCTAAGGTAATATCTTGGTAAGTCTGATAAACTATTTTGAATTCAGAAAATTTATTGATGATCAAGTCGATCGCATTCTGTTGAGTCATATATTCATTGATTCCCCTAAGATAGACAACATTTTTAGGGTCGATCTCATCAGATTTCTTATGGAATAAACGCCACTGTGATTTGAGAATCTTGTATTCTCGACTATGCTTATTGAGTGATCTAGTGAGAGCGATTCGACAACTGTCTAAAGCACGTCCGGCTAGCTGAACTATATGAAACCGATCAATAATAATCTTGGCATTCGGGAAAAGTCGGCGAATGAAGCGCTGGTATTGAGCGTTTAAATCAATGACGACTGATTCCACTTGATCACGTTCAAACTTTGAGTAACGATTTTCAAAATAATTGATAATGGTAGAAGATAGTCTATCTGGGAGTTTAACAACTAACTTATGAGTTTGTGCATCACAACAGATAAAAGAAGTTGTATTTTTAATCGAACGAAATTCATCAAAACAAAGATTCTTGGGCAAAACAGGTACTCGATATTGAGGTTTGATCCGTTCGACAATAGTTCTTCGAACACTACTAGCAGAGCAATGACAGATGCGAGCGATAAGTTCACCGTTCAAACCTTCCCTAGCTAATAACATGATCTGATTTTTTAGTTTACGAGAAAGAGTTTGATTAGGCTTAGTCAATTCAGAGGTCGCACCGAAAGTTGTGCGACAATTTTTACATTGATAGCGTTGTTTATGAAGGATCATTTCATAACGTATACCGTTTAAACTTGGTAAACGTACGTGAGCTTTAGCGAAACCATTTTTATTAACAGTGGCAAAGCCACAATTTCGACAACGGCTGATAGGATAAGATAGTACAGCTTTGATCAAAACTAATTTCTCTGTGCCATTATTTAAATTATCGATAACATCAATAACTTTGAGATTAGGGTCTTTAATATTTAGAAGTTTTAGTATACAATCGTTATGGGACATTTAAATTCTCTCCTTTACGTGGTTTGTGGTGAATTCATTGTATAACGAGAGGGCATTAAATGTCCTTTTTTTGCGCAAAAAAACTGGTATGGAATTTTTCATCCATACCAGAAAGTGTATACCCTTAAAAATAAGCACTCTATGAGGGTGATCGCCTCAATAGAGTGCTTATTTTTTAGTTTTCTTGTTCTTCTAGCCAGTCAAATTCTAGGCTGGGATCAGCATTTAGAGCGAGATCAGCCACAACGCCAGCTTGATAAGCGGCATAACCTGCCGCTCCGATCATAGCAGCATTATCACCACAATATTTGAGCGGTGCTTTTAAAAGTTCGACTTTTGCAAAGTTTTTTAGTTCTTGGTCGAGCCGTGCTCTTAGTCCTTGGTTGGCTGCGACCCCACCAGCTAAGATCAGCTGTTTGACAGGGTAATTTTTCAAAGCTTTCACCGTTTTTTCAGCTAAAACATCAACGACACTTTGCTGAAAACTAGCGGCGAGATCTTTTTTATCTAAAACTTCGCCGACTTGGTCTGCATGGTGGACTGTATTGATAAAAGCACTTTTTAAGCCACTAAAGCTAAAATCATAATTGTCGTCGTTTTCCATAGCACGGGGAAAACCAAACGTATCTTGCCCTTCATGGGCTAAGGCATCGATCTCTTTTCCGGCTGGATAAGTCAAACCTAAGACTCGCCCGACTTTATCATACGCTTCACCAGCAGCATCGTCGCGAGTCTCGCCGATGATCGCAAAATCATTAGGCCCTGCTAAATAAACTAATTCAGTATGTCCCCCTGACACGAGAAGCGCTAAAGCCGGAAAGCGTAATTCACCGGCAAAACGCGCTGCATAGATATGACCCGCCATGTGGTTGACAGGGATCAACGGTAGCCCATGGGCAAAAGCGACCATCTTAGCTGCGGTAACTCCGACTAACAAAGATCCAACTAAGCCTGGACCATAAGTCACTGCGACAGCTGTTAGATCAGCATAAGTCACCTCTGCTTCTTTTAAGGCATCTTTGATACAAAATGTGATCTGTTCGATATGGTGGCGGCTAGCCACTTCTGGCACGACTCCACCAAAACGCTCGTGACTTTTGATCTGGGTCGCCACGATATTTGACAAGATCTTATGTCCATCCTCGATGACAGCAACGCTTGTCTCATCACAACTCGATTCAAAGGCTAGGATCAAATTTCTTTTTCTTTCCATTTCGTCCCACTCTCTTTGTTAATTTTATCGGTAAGATATTATATTCTAATTTCACTCCGTCTGCTAACGGACAAGCTTTAGTCCGCGGTACTGGGCGAAATCCCTTTTCTTGGTAGAGCTTTTGGATCTTAAGATTGCTCTTTTTGACATCGACACTGATCTTTTTACATCCGTAAGCTTTAGCTTCTTTGATCAAAGTTTGAAGCATCATCGAACCAAGACCTTGTTGTTGGTATTTAGGTAATACCGCGATCTTAGTGATATGCGCTTCATTCTTAGCATAGGCCATATCACAGCCTGCAAAAGCGACCATCTGATCTTCATAACGCACCACGATATAGAGTCCATGTTGCTTATCTTTGATCTGCTCTTCTAATTCAGAAAAATTATGTGGCACTTCGCCATGATAAACTGCTCGTTTGATGCGTAAGATCTCTTGGATATCGGGAACGACTGCGCGACACATCAAATAGTTCTTTCCTGCGATCGTGACATTTTGACATCCAAAATCAAGATTTGGTTTAGGAGTAGGCTTTTGCAAGAGCGTCTTTAAATGCTCTTTAAATTTTTTCAACGTAAGTTCCATGAGCGTCCTTCCCAGGATGTTTTTCCATCCACTGTACTTCAGCTTGGGTCAAACGTAGATAACGTGGCACAAAAGTATCCACTTGACTTGGCTGTTTTTGTTGTCCTAAAAGACCGAGAAGATAACCACTTGGAAGATCGTCATTTGGGGCTGTATACGCGTATTTTTCGCCTGCCAAAAGTTCTTTGAACTGCGCTTGATAGTTTTTAGCACCTTCACCGATCAATAACGCATCGCGTCCTTTTAAAAATTCTGCCAGTTGAACTAATGATAGATGCTGATCGGGTAAGATATTTTCTAATTTTCCATTTTTAACGCGATAAGCGCCAGCAAAAACATTTTCCCGGCGCGCATCAAAGATCGGAACTAATACTTTATCTGTTTGCGCTAAACAATTAGCCGCTAACAATTCTAAACTCGAGACACCAACAAGGTCGATCTCTAAAGTTGCAGCTAAAACTTTAGCTGCTGTCACCCCGATCCGAAGCCCTGTATATGATCCAGGTCCATCAGAAACAACGATCCGTTCAAGATCTTTTGGTCTAAGACCGGCTTTTTGTAATGATTCGGCGATAACAGGGGTCAAAGTTTGACTATGTTTTTTAGCTAAAACAAGAGTCGTTTCTGCTAGAAGCTGCTCATCTTCTAAAACTGCCACACTCAACGGGCGGTCTGAAGTATCTAGCGCTAGTATTTTCATGTCTATACTTCCTTTTGCACTAATTCTTACTTGAACTATCTTAACACAAATTGCTTCAGAAAAAAGCTCTAATGCTAAACTATCTTTCTTAAAGAAGAGAAATTGACCCTTGTGCTTTTCCTAGCTATAATTATAGCGTCTATCTCTTTTTTGAGACTTTAGAGATCTGCAATATTTTTATGTAGTAAAGGAAGCAATAACTATGGTCAAAAAAATCCTCGTCTTACACACAGGTGGAACGATCGCAATGTCAGAAGACGAAAATGGAGCCGTTGCTCCTGGTGCGGAAAATCCACTTAATCAGTTCAAAAATCCTTTTGGATCAGAATATGAACTTTTGATCGAAAATATCTTCAATATCCCGTCACCACATATGGGACCTGCTGAGATGCTCCAACTAAAAAAAAGGATCATGGAAGCTTATGAAAAAGACCAGATCGATGGCGTCGTGATCACACATGGGACGGATACGTTAGAAGAAACTGCATATTTTCTCGATCTGACTGTTCCCTTGAAGATCCCTATCGTGCTCACAGGCGCGATGCGCTCTGCCAATGAGATCGGCTCAGATGGACTGTATAATTTCAAAACGGCGATCTTGACAGCAGCTAGCCCAGAAGCACGTGGCATGGGCGTTTTAGTTGTAATGAACGATGAGATCCACACGGCTCGTTACGTGACAAAGACCCATACGACTAACGTAGCTACGTTTAGAACGCCTACTTTTGGACCGATCGGATTGATCTTACGCGACGAAGTGCGCTTCTTTGAAAAATTGCTCCACCACGTCAGTTTACCGATCGATCAAGTCGTTGATCACGTCTACCTTTTCAAAGCTTATGCCGGCATGGATCCTGAGCTTTTAGAGATGGCGGCGACTTCCAAAACAAACGGCGTTGTGATCGAAGCTCTAGGTGCAGGTAATCTGCCTCCCCGAGTCTTATCTGCCCTTGAAAAATTACTCGCATTGAATATCCCGGTTGTGCTCGTTTCCCGTAGTTTTAACGGGATCGCGCAAGAAGTTTATGCATATCCAGGTGGGGGCGTCCAGTTAAAGCAAATGGGGGTCACTTTCTGTCACGGTTTGAACGGACAAAAAGCGCGGATCAAACTTTTAGTTGGTCTAAGCGCTGGACTTTCTGGCAAAGAACTCGCAACTTTTGTCTCTGAAGCTATCTCTTAAAATATTTTTACGATAAAGCAAGTACTTAAGCCGGTACTTGCTTTTTTAATAAAAAAGAGGCGATCTAGCGACCACCTCTAGGCTTCGTAAGTACGCCATTTGATCTGAGCACTACAACTAAGTGTCGCGCCATTTTTGATCTCATGTAACGTTACTTTATTTTTTTCGTCTACTTGGACAAGGCTCGTACTTTCATCACCGTAATGCAATTCGTGTTCATACTTGATATTAACGGCACATGGTTCATGCGTCATTAAAAATTCTTTTGGCAAAGCATCGAGCATCCACTCAAAATAATGCACATTATTGACATGCTGGTTCGTATCGATATCCCAATAGCGAACACGATAATTTTTCTTAGCATCGACTTTAATTAGTTTTTCTGGTGCAGCTAACCGTTCTAACTTGCGTGATTCTACAACACCATAAGGCGCAACAAAACGTGCTTCGATCCGTGCGATCTTGCGCGTTGTTAGATCCATCAAGACAAAAGCCGTATGCATCTTAGCTAAAAGTTCACCTTGTTTGTCATACACAAAAAAGTCACGGTAACAAAAATACCGATTATAGCTCGTCGCTTGCGTTTCCAAAGTGATCACTTCATCTTTTTTAGGTAAGCGTTTGATCTCTAAGAGATGCTGGGTGATGACCCAACCATAACCTTGCTCATTTACCCACTCTTCTGAGATATTTTCTGCTTTACTATGGTCATACGAAGCTAGCATGAGCAGATCAACTAACTGTCCTAGACCAACTCGACCAGTTACATCTGTTTCATAGTAGACAATGCGATGTTTTTCTTGATACTTATTATCTGTCATTTACTCACTTCCATGCTCGATCTGATGATATTCATTGTAGACAAGTTGTTTTTTGAGCCCATTTTTCTTAGCGATCTCTTTGATCGCAGCATTTGGCCGTAACCCTTCTTGTGTGATCAAGTTTTCGACTTGCTCTTTCAAAGGCAATCCCACTTCTGGATCACACTCCTTTTTAGGAGCTGGGTTTCCTTGGACGACTAATACAAACTCCCCTTTGATCTCTCCTGCTTTGGCCCATTCGATAGCTTCTGCTAACGTTCCGCGCAAAAATTCTTCGTATTTTTTAGTCAACTCACGCCCTAACGTTATTTTACGTTCACTTCCAAAAACTTCTGCCATAGCTTCTAGTGTTTTTAGCAAACGATGAGGCGCTTCGTAAAAGATCAAGGTCACTTCTTGTTCATTTAACTTTAATAATTCTTCTGTCCGCGTACTCTTTTTTCGCGCTAAAAAACCATAAAACATAAATGGTTGTGGTACAAGTCCAGAAGCGATCAAAGCCGTTAGAGCCGCATTAGCTCCCGGCAAAGGCACAACTGTGACCCCTGAAGCGATGCAAGCTGAGACTAGCTCATGTCCAGGATCACTGATCGAAGGCATTCCAGCATCACTAACTTGCGCTAAATTCTCTCCTGCTCTTAATTTCTCTAATAAAACTGGGATCCGCTCTTTTGTATTGTGTTCATGAAAACTGATCTGGGGCGTCGTGATCTCAAAATGATTCAATAGCCGCTTCGTATTTCTTGTATCTTCAGCACAGATCAAGTCTACAGCTTGTAAAACTTCAAGCGCCCGAAAAGTCATATCACTCAAATTTCCGATCGGCGTTGGTACTAAATATAACGTTCCCAGTGCAGATCTTTCTCTAAAACTACTCTTTCTTTCGATCGTCATTAATTTCTTTCTCCATAGATCACATCTTGACAAAAAACACACGGTTCATCATTGATCCGGCGAGATCCGTACATATTATCGACATTGCAGACATGGAAACCTTCTTCGTAGAGTTTTTCTAAATTTTTTCGTGACTTAGAAAGACCCGCTTCGATCCCTGCTTCTTCTTTATGCTTTTTTTGTTCTAATTCACGCAAAAGTTCACGTAAATGTTGATTTTCGATCTCGAGTTCAGCGTTCTTTTCGATGATCCTTGTCATCTCTGCTTTGACGTCTGTAAGCCTGACTTGCATCTGGCGTGACATCTCTTCGATATTTTCAAAATTATCATATAATTCACGTTTATCCATCAAATCACCTTCACATCATCGTCCTTGGTAGCAACTAAATAAATTCAAAGTCAACGCTTCGAGCACACTTTGAAAAGAGACATTCACCGTCAATTGATGTTTGGTCGCTAAAACCGCCTCAACTGCTCTGATCGCCCCTGACTCTGAGATCTTCATATTCTGTTCGCTAAGTTCTCTACTATACATTATAAAGGCAACATCATCTTTTTTACCATATTTTAGCAATAAAAGATCACGCGTCAACAATATGATCGCTTGCAACAAACGCTGCTCTGCTTCTTTATCATTCACATACGGTAAAAGTTTCGTCTGAACACCTACAAAAGCCCGCCAATCGTTGCGTAAAATTTGATTGAACCACTCCCAAACATTTTTTAAAAGTTGATCAAATTCAGCATCTGCGTCGAGTTCTAAAGCTTCTTTCGGACTATTGGTCAAATGGGCCAAGAGATGTGCTTTTTGTGCTGTGACTCCATTTGCTTGAAGTTTTTCGCGCAATTGTTTTGTTGTAAGTGAAGTCAGTTCGACCAACTGACACCGCGAAACGATCGTTGGTAAAAGTTGATTAGCATTTTCTGTCAGTAAAAAAGCAGTCACATCCCCACTTGGCTCTTCTAGAAATTTCAACAAACTGTTAGCTGCACTGACTGTCATTTTTTCTGCATTTTGAATGATAAAAAGTTTACGGTTACTTTCGACCCCACTTTTGACAAATTCAGATTTCAAATATCTGATCTGATCGACTTTGATCGAATTGCCTTCAGGTACGATCGTGACTACATCAGGTTGATTATTTTGTGCGATCCGCTGACAATCATTACACTGTAAACACGGATATCCGTTTTGTTTTTGTTTACAAAATATCGCTTGTGCGATCCAATGAGCTAGCTTATTTTTCCCAGCTCCACGCGGTCCTGCTAAAAGATAAGCATGCGCTATTTTTTTATTTTCGACTAACTTCGCAAAGTGTTGGGTCAATCGTGGTTGGATCTCTGTGATCAACTGTTCCATTAAAATATTTGCTAGCTAAAAATAGCTTTCCTTTCCAAAATATTTTTTCGGGTACGATCTAAAATTTTAAAAACTGTTCGACAGGTAAAACAAAGATCGTAGCCCCACCAACTTCGACTTCTAGGGGAGTACCTGTTGTCTCTAATGCACCTTCAACATTGACTGGTGGTGCTATGTACTCATCGCGCTTCGAAGAAGTTTTTTTGATCAACTCTAAAACTTCAGCGACCCGCTCATCTGCGATCCCGATCATAAAAGTCGTATTTCCTGAACGTAGAAAACCACCTGTTGTTGCCAGTTTAGTAGCTCTGACATCAGCTTCGATAAAGGCGTTGCTCAAAGCGTTGCTATCTTTATCTTGTACGATCGCAATGATCATCTTCATTTAGAAAACCTCTTTTCCTAAAAATGCAGGGATACGCTGGGCTAAAACTTGTTCGACTTGTGCGATCACCTCTGGCAAACTCTTCGTTGCATCGATCTTAACGATCCGCTCAGGTTCATGCTTAGCCAACTCTTGATAAGCTTGATAAACCTCTTCGTAAAAAGTCTGGTCTTCTTGATCCAAGCGGTTGACTTCATCTTGACGATTTTGTTTGATCCGCTCAAGTCCTAACTTAGGGGCGATATCTAAATAGAGCGTCAAGTCTGGGCGCAAACCATCAGTTGCAAACTCGTTGATCATTGCCACTTCTTTGACACCTAGATGTCGGCCAGCTCCTTGATAAGCTAACGAGCTATCGACAAAACGGTCACACAAGACCAACTTATCTTGAGCTAATGCAGGTAAGATCGTTCTTACTAAATGTTGCCTCCGAGCAGCAGCATAAAGTAGCGCTTCAGTACGCGGATCCATGACGACTGCTTCTTGATCTAAGATCACTTTCCGGATCTTTTCAGCGATCGGATCTCCACCTGGCTCACGTGTTCGAAGATAATCTACTTTAGCCTTTTTTAACTTTGTTTCAAGCGCTTGTAAAACACTTGTTTTCCCAGCACCATCAGTTCCCTCAAATGTTACAAAAAATCCACTCACTTTAAAAAACCTCATTTTATTCTCAAATTTTAGCCGATCTCTTTAGGAAAGAAAAAAGGTCTGTCTCACCAGTTAGACTGCGTCGACAGACCTTTTTTCAATGATCGAATACTGAAGCCTGCATGCGACCTTTGACTTGGCGACGCTTGGCTTCACGATACAAAAATTCATATTTAGCTCGAGCTAAACACGTCTCCGCCAACAGCTCATCATCAACATCATAGACTGCTTCTTGTGTCTGCCGTGCTTGATCCCAAGCTATCTTCGCATTATCGATATCCTTTAATAAAAGTTCATCAAAAGTGTGACGTAATTTTTGTCTATTTCTTTTAAACATCTCGTTTACCCTCGCTTAGATCTCTTGCCGGCCTTCAACAGCTTTAAAAAGTGTCATTTCATCAGCATATTCAATATCGCTCCCGACTGAGAGTCCATGTGCTAAACGCGTTGTTTTGATCCCAGCTGGTTTGAGCAAGCGCGAAATATACATTGCAGTCGCTTCCCCTTCAGGAGTGGCATTCGTAGCCAAAATAACTTCTTTGACTGTCTCATTTTGTTGAAGTCGTTTGACTAAGCTTGTGATATTGATATCTTCTGGACCTTTGCCTTCGATCGGCGAGAGAACTCCATGTAAAACATGGTATAAGCCATGGTATTCACGCATTTTTTCTAAAGCCATCACATCCTTGACTTGTTCAACGACAATGATCTGACTTTGATCACGTGTTTTATCAGCACAGATCACACATGGGTCGTTTTCAGTGATGTTGCCACAAATACTACAGTAGTGCAGATCTTTTTTGGCTGAAACTAAAGATGACGCAAAAGTTGCAACATCATTTTCATCCATATCGATCGTAAAAAAAGCCAAACGGGTCGCAGTCTTTTCTCCGATCCCAGGTAGTTTTAAATAACTATCGATCAACTTGGCTATCGGTTCTGGATATTGCATATTTGACCCCTTCTCTTAACTTTTAGAATCCTGGCATGTTACGGGAATATTTGCCCATCGTCTTTTGTGTTTGTTCATCGATCTTAGCCATCGCATCGTTGACTGCCATGATCACAAGGTCTTGTAACATCTCAACATCATCTGGATCGACCGCTTCTTCTTTGATCACGATATCAGTCATTTTATGATCACCAGTAAACTTTACAACGACTGCATCATCAGAAGCTCGACCTTCAAATACTGTTTGATGTAATTCATCTTGATCCTTTTGCATTTGTTTTTGCAATTTTTGCATTTGTTTCATCATACCTTGCATGTTCATTCCACGCATCATAATTTATCTATCCTTTCAAATCTTAATCATTTTTGACTTTGACCAATTCAGGTCCAAATAATTCTTTAGCTTTTGCAACTAAGGCTGGTTCTGCCTCTTTTAACGGTTTTACTTCTTCTTTTGGCGCTTCTTGTTTCCGCGGATCGTGTTTGCTCAAATATTGACTTCTGATCTCGCCCCAACGACTAGCTGGAATAAAGACAAGTTCAGGCGCATGTCCTAGTAAGCGACTTAGTCCGTTACCCAAAACATCTTGTAATTCGATATTTTCTAAAGCTCTTTGGCATAAAATGTCATATTCAAACCCGATCACGACCCCTTCTGCACTAGCAGCCACCGGCTTAGCGACCCGCATGATCGCTCTTTGAGTAACATTTAGCATATTCATCAGATCGCCCCAAACTTGTCCAAGTTGACGGAGATCTTCCTTCGAAGCTTTGGCTAAAACATCATGGATCTTATTATAGTTTAATTTAAGTTCACTAGAAACACTATTTTTTCGAGCTGGCTGCACTTTTTTAGCAGTAGGTCGTTCTTTGGTCGTGCTATTGTTTGCCTTGAGCTCAGCTAAGCTTTGCTCTAAGGCCTGTAACTGTTGTTGCAGTTGAGTTACTTTCGCATCTGTTGCTGGGTCATTGATCATTGAAACAGTGCTTGCTTGTGGCATAACATTCAAACGTGATAACTTGACAGTCAAAACTTCTAAATAGATCGATTGATGCACGGTAAAGCGCATATTTTCTTGTTGTTGATTTAAGACATCGATCATCTGATACAGTCGTTCTGCTTCGACTTCAGACGCAAAAGTTTTAAAAGTTTCATCTAAAAGACCTAGTTCACTTTCTTCAACGATCTGGGGAGCTTGTTGGTACAATAAAAGATCGCGACAGTAGTTGATCAGGTCTTCAACTAAACGTGTAGCATCTTTTCCGTCCTCTAAGATCGCATGCACAGTTGCTAAAGCACCACTCGTATCTTTTTCAACGACTTGCTGGAGATATTTTGTCAAATTAGCACGCGTCACACTCCCCGTGACCATCAAGGCATTTTCTAGTGTAACGGTATTATCACCAAAGGACAAGACTTGGTCTAAAATACTCAAAGCATCCCGCATTCCACCTTCAGCTGCCTTAGCGATGATCTTTAGGGCTTTATCATCATAAGATAACTCTTTTTGGTCTAAAATATAGCGCATCCGTTGCAAGATCGCTTGGGGCGTGATCCGCCGAAAATCAAACCGCTGCGTCCGCGAAATGATCGTTGTTGGGATCTTGTGCGGTTCAGTCGTAGCTAAAATAAAGACCACATTAGCAGGTGGTTCTTCTAAAGTTTTTAAGAGGGCGTTAAAAGCGCCGGTCGAGAGCATATGAACTTCGTCGATGATATAGACTTTATAGTCAGCTTGTGTCGGGGCATATTTGGCTTTGTCCCGAATATCTCGGATCTCTTCGACCCCATTATTTGAAGCCGCATCGATCTCTATCACGTCGTTTAGTCGCCCTGCTGTGATCGCTAAACACGTCTCACATTCATTACAAGGTTCACCATTTTTTTGGTTGCGACAATTTATCGCCTTGGCAAAGATCTTGGCAGCCGAAGTTTTACCCGTTCCCCGTGGTCCCGTAAAAAGATAGGCATGGGTCGTCTGGTTTGTCATCAACGCATTTTTTAAAGTTTTTGTGATCAGCTCTTGCCCAACCAGATCGGCAAAAACTTGGGGGCGCCAAACACGGTATAAAGCTTGATAGCTCATCAACCATTGCTTCCTTTCTCTTTTAAAGTTAAAAAAAAATCTCGATCATACGACCGAGAGTCCAATTTCATATCAACTTGGGGCACAAGCTGAACTAAACTTAGTGCTGCTTCCTTCCGGACCTGACACGCTTCGTAAAGACAACATTGCCCCAAGGCCTTACGGCACATACTATAATACATGAAATCAGAATAAATTTCCAGTCTTTAAATCTATTTATTTTATTTTTTTCGTAATTTAGCAAAAAAATCGCTCAACAGCAAGGCACACTCTCGACGTAAGAGACCTTTTTGAACTTTGACACGATGATTGAAGCGCGGATCAGTCAAAAGATTCATCAACGTCCCAGCTGTTCCAGCTTTCTCATCAGGAGCACCGTAATAAACTTTGGGGATCCGTGCATTGATGATCGCACCACTACACATCGGACAAGGCTCAAGGGTAACATAAAGTTCGGTCTCCTCTAACCGCCAACTGTTCAAAAATCGATTTGCCTGCGCGACCGCGATCATCTCAGCATGATCATGTGTTTGCTTAGTCTGTTCGCGTAAATTATGCCCCCGTCCAATGATCTGGCCTCGCCACACGATCACACAACCGATCGGGATCTCACCCAAAGCAGCTGCTTTTTTAGCTTCAAGGAGCGCTTCTTGCATGAACTTTTCTTTTTCTTTAATCATTAACTTTTTTACTCTGTAAAATAAAGTAACCTTTATCTTTTAAAATAACTTCACAATTACCAAAGATCTCCGTCATCTTTTTCTTAGCTGAAGGCGCACCTTGTTTTTTTTGTAAAACTGCCGTCAAGGTCCCCCCTTTTCTTAAGTGGGCATAAGCCCCTGCTAAGATCGCATGCACAACATCTTTTCCTGCGCGGATCGGAGGATTAGTCACGATCGCATCATAGTCAGTCTCAGCCACTTCGTCATAAACATCAGAACTAAAGATCTCAACGTTTTTGATCTGATTACGCATGGCATTTTTTTGTGCTAATTCAAGTGCAAGTGTGTTCACATCGACCATAGTAACTACAGCTTCAGGATTTTTTTTAGCTAATGCTAACCCGATCGGGCCATAGCCACAGCCGACATCTAAGATCTTCCCGGAAAACGCGGTCTTTTCTAAGGCATGCAAGAGCACACGTGAACCATAATCAACAGTATTTTTAGAAAAAACACCATTATCGGTCACAAAAGAAAAAGTTTGTCCTAATAATTCAAAATCCCAAACTTTCTCAGCGTGAGTAACGTCTGGATCACTCGAATAATAATAGTTCGTCATCACTTCACCTGCTTTTATTTACTCTTACTTTTTAGTATAGCATATCCTTTTCTATCTTAGACTAAAAACAAAAAAACTTGTCAAAGAGCTACTCGACTCTCCAACAAGTTTTGTGATCATTTTGCAACGATCAATAATGATTTGATCGCTTCACGTTTATCCATTGCTTCGTAAGCGGCCTGGATCTCATCTAATGTAAAACGTTTAGTAAAGACTTTGCCTGGAGTGATCTCACCACTTAAAACAGCATCTAACAAACGGGCACGGTCATAAGTCGTGACCGAAGCGATCCCACCACGTAGACCGATATTTTTCCAGAAAAGCGCATTGGTATTCATCTCTTCTTTTTGAGGAACACCAACACGTCCGACGATCGCACCTGGGCGCCCAACTTTTACAGCTGTATCGACTGATTGTTCAGTACCAACACACTCTAAAACAGCATCAGCTCCTGCTCCATCTGTCAGTTCTAACACTTTAGCCACCGCTTCATCCCCACGTTCAGCTATGATGTCTGTTGCCCCAAATTCTTGAGCCAACTTTTGGCGATCTGCATGGCGACTCATCGCAATGATACGTTTAGCACCATATAATTTAGCTGCGATCACCCCACAAAGCCCAACTGCACCATCGCCCATCACAACGACTGTATCACCTGGCTTGACCTCAGCTGTCGTCGCAGCATGATAACCAGTTGCCATCACATCAGCTAGGGTCAATAGCGAATTTAGCTGTTCATCAGTATAATCAGCTGGTTTTCCTGGGACTTTGACTAGCGCCCAATTTGCATTTGTAAAACGTAAATATTCACCTTGGTAACCACCATTACCACCACTTTCTTGGTTTAAGCAGTTACCATCAAAGCCAGCTAAACAAGCGGCACAATGGCCACAGCCGTGTGTGAAGGGGGCGATCACAAAATCACCTGGTTTGACATTTTTAACGGCTGAACCGACTTCTTCGACGATCCCGATCGCTTCATGTCCGACTGCTGAACCTGATTCACGTTTTGTCAGCCCTCGATACCACCAAAGATCAGAACCACAAACACAAGCACGGACAACTTTGATGATCGCATCCGTATCTTTTTTTAGTTCTGGACGTGGCACCTCTGCCACTTCCATTTTCTGTGGTTCAACAAAAATAGCTGTCTTCATAAAAAACTTCCTCTCTAGTTTTAATAGACTGGACGGTCTTGACCTTGCGTCGTTGGATCCGCGATCCCTAAACTGTCTTTGCTGCTATATAAAATATGAACAAATATAATCAAACGTGTCGAATGATTACATTTGAGAAAGAAATATAGCTTTTCCTTTCCTAATTTTATTTACTACCGTCAATGCTAGTATTCCCATATCCTAACTAGAGGGTAATGACATTGACTAGCTCTGATAGTCTAAGGGTGTAGCCCACCCCGTTATCTTTTTAATTTAATAAAGCTAAAAGATTAGCTACTGCATTTTCATCTCGATCCATGATCGCACCACATTCATAACAAATATACTCGTTATGCTTAGTTCTGTGCTTTTCATTACCATTGAGACCGACTTTATCTGCACCTGTCTTAACGAAGCCACACTTAGAACAACGTTGCGTGCTCGGATAGTATTTATCAGCTAAGACTACTTTTTTACCATACCAGTTGCACTTATAAGTTAGTGCTTGTCTAAAGTAGCCAAACAATGAACGGTGAAGCCCTTTAGAGGCAACATGTGTCATCTGCATTTTCTTGACATCTAGATCTTCTATTACGACCTGATCGTAATTAGTCACTAACTCAGTGGTAACTTTTTGGATAATGTCATGTTGGATACTAGCCACTTTACGATAATCACGTTGTAACTTGGCTCTCGTCTTAACGTAATTACTCGTTTGAGTAGCTTTTGTGCCATTCACAACACGTTTTTTAGCTAATTTTCTTTGATAATACTTAATGCGTTTATAAAGTCGTTTCAAATTACTTGGCAAAGTATTGAGCTTACCGTCTGTGTAGTTTAGATGTCCGACATTGACGTCAACGGCTGAGTTCTTACCCGTCTTGATCTTCTTTTTTATCTCGATCTCAAAAGGCAAACTCGCCCAATATTTACCATTTTCACGGTAAATTGAAACAACTTTTAATTCACCTTCTAAGTTCTTAGCGCCTTTGAATCTAATATCATACCAGGCTTTGATCCCTCGAGGTTTGTCTAAGCGTAATTTCCCATTGATGATCTTAGCCCGATCCGTTTTAAAACCTTGTCTAGGAGCTTTCTTAGACTTAAATTTGGGCTTGCCCCAATCTGGTTGTGCCTTATCAAAGAAATTTTTCCAAGCCTTACCTAGATCAGAGATCGCTAATTGTAAACAACGAGCTGATAATTGATACTGCCAATCCGCTTTATCAGCTACTAATTCATCACGAACTTTACGTTCACTAGGTCTGATCAACTTGTTGTCTAAAATCAACGAGCTATCATACATATCATTCCATAAAGCTAGACCTTGATTCCAACAGTATCTACGATAATCGCATAAGTCATCGAAAACTTTTCTCATGGTTTGATTTGGATAAAGCCGTACTTTTGGAGTTCGAATCATTATTTTCACCACCGTTCAAAGACTTGTCATTTTTTAATTTACTTTTGTATTTACGTAAACCATATAAGCGACAAGAAAATACATGCACAATGCTTATCATATCGCCGATCACTTCTTGAGTAGGACTAGTTTCAATGTTATTTAACACTACAATTTCCGTATTGTGCATCTTACATAATCTTTCAAACCAGTCATAACCAAAACGGATAAATATATCTTTATAGGTAATAAAGATCGCATCGACTTGATCATCCATTACTTCTTTTAGTAATTGATTCCATTTTTTATGGTTATAATCAAGCCTGCTACCAATATCAGTAATTGTTTCATCAAGAATAATGCCTTTTCCATTAGCATATTGTCTAATAAAAGCAATTTGATTTTTTAAATCATCTTTCTGCCCATATGTTGAGACTCTAGCATAAGCAACATTCTTACGATCATTATTGGTTGATCGACCGATGTATTTTAAGTATTGTTCTTCTGTGTAATATCTTCGATTAGTGGGAGTACGATAAGCTTTTAAAATCCCATTATTATCCCAGCGTTGTAGGGGTCAGAACAGTAACGCCCAATCTTTCAGCCATTTCTTTTGGTTTTAATATCGCCATAATATCTACCTCACATTTTATCTTTATTGTAGATATTATAACACATTTGATTATATTTTAATTAACAGTTATCTCCTCCCTCGCTTTTTCTCATTTGACTATACTTGTATTATAATGTGGTTCCTGCTTAGTGTATAATACTAATAGCGTAAATAATTATACGTTTAACGTATAAAGCTAAAATAACTATAAGAAAGGATGGCTCCTAAGCGATGCTGATCGATAATTATTTACTTGAAGAACTTGTAACTTTTGCTGAGTGTAAGACACTTTCAAAAACAGCAGCTGCACTCAATGTGACTCAACCAAGTATCACGCGTGGCCTTAGCAAACTCGAAAGTGATCTAGGTGTCAAATTATTTGAACGTGATAAAAATCGACTCCGTTTGACAAAAACAGGAGAATTGGCAGTTTCTGAGGCTAAACAGCTCTTAGAAAGCAACCATCGCTTTGTGACGAGCATCCAAGCTTACGCAAAGCAGCAAGAAACACCTGTGATCTGTACAACTGCGCCCGGGCCATTTTATATTTTAGATAAGATCGATCTTCAAGCTGAACAACTTCCAGAAGATCAAGTTGAAACGACCCTTTTAGAGCACCGCGCCGGGATCGTCTTAACGAGCCAAGAGATCTTTACCGACGCGATCGAGTCACTTTATTTAGGCAGTGAACGTCTTTTTGTCAATATCAATAAATTTCATTCGCTGGCTTCAAAAAAAAGTGTATCTTTTAGAGAATTAGCAGGTCTAAGTTTTGTCGTCTTAGATAAGATCGGGATCTGGAGCAAGATCATTCAAACTGAGATCCCAGAAGCTAAATTTCTTTACCAAGCAAATGAGACAGCTTTTCAAGAGATCATCGAAAATTCGGCCTTCCCTTATTTTTCAACTAATTTTACCGTTGACTCGGGCGTCCGTGCATTTAACGATGACCGCGTTTTGATCCCTATCAAAGACGAGAGTGCCACGCTTGATTTTTACAGTGCTTATTTGAAAACCCAAAAAAAGCAGATGACCCCTTATATCAAAGAGATCATCCGTGAATGGCCCAGTGTATCGTAAAAAGTCGCATTTTATCTTTTATTGCCCCATCTGGAATATGCAAGACCTATAAAGTTTTAAACTTGGGGGACATTAAAAAAGCGCTACACCCGATGCTTTCGGGTGTGGTATTTTCCATCTAGCACCGGTCTGTCAACCGATCATAGATGATGCTCGATACTAAATCGACTAAGATAGCTAAGATCAAGCTTAAAGCTAGTTACTCGAACTGTCTTACCTTCCAACTCTTTTGTTGGAGGGTGATTTTTTTGGCTCTTTGTCAACCACTGTGTAAAGTTAAATTTTTTTAGAAGTTCCATGGAGATGGTCTAGGCTATCTTCATGGAACTTCTTGTATCTTTTCCAAGATAGGTTTGAAGGTAAATGCGTGCTTTTAAATGATCAAAGTTTCTATATCCATAGGCAGTACGTTGTATCTGTTTGATCTTCCGATTGATCCCTTCCAAAGGACCGTTTGTGTAACGTGAATACATTGGATCTAAAGCAGATATGATCGCGTCTAAATTGTCAAAGAACGATAAAAGAACTTTTTCAGATTTAGTAGCTAAGGTACGCTTAATAAGGTACTTTTGATGAACTTCGTTAATACGTTGTTTAAAGATGTCTATTTTGTTTTTAGTTGGAGCGATAATGATCTCTAATAAACGTTGATAGTCCCAGTAAGCTTCATTAAAGGCTTGATCACCAACTTCAAGTCCCGAATTTACCAAGCGCTCTGAAGTAGTCCAAATTTTTAGTGAGCGTTCATAAAATTGATGAGTACAATCTAGGTCGTCATAGCGTTTTAAGAATAATTTCCAATTACGCTTAAATAGTTTGTAGTTTTTAGAGCTACGTTCAAAGTTATTCATCAAATCAGTTCGCATAGAGTTAAGTGCTCGGTTAAGCATTTGAACGATATGAAAACGATCAATGATGATCTTAGCATTAGGGAATAGAGTTTTAGCAATATCAACGTAGTAAGAGTTTAAATCACAACTAATGGTGCGCACTAACTGTCTGACGGATTCTGGGAATTTCATAAAATACTTGATGATAGTATCTTTAAACCTATTAGGTAAGATAGTTTGGATAACATGGTTATCCGAATCAAGGCAGATAAAGTGATAGCTATTGTGAGTACCTCTAAATTCATCAAAGCAAAGATGTAGCGGTAAGAAATTGAAGTTATTCCGAAATTCAGAACGAGTATGAGATAACATACGGTTAACGGTCGAAGTAGAAACACCTTCTTCATAAGCGATCGTTTTAGCGGAAATGTCATGTCTTAGTTTAGTGGCGATCTTAGCTCTAAGTGAATAAGAGATCTGACAATTTTGGGGTAAGAGAGTAGTTTTGGCAGAAATAGTTGAATTACAATTGCGACAGCGAATGCGAGCTGAACGAGCTTGGATAGTAGTTTGATGAGTGGAATTGACAGCTGGGATTCGGATGAGTCGTTTAGGAGTGTAACCATTACGGTAAAAAGCGTTAAAGCCACAATTATTACAACGAAAGTTCGTTAATTCGTGAGGCAAGAAGCTGATAGTAGCTTGAAAAACTTTATAAGAGATACCATTGATCATTTCATCATAAGGTACATTAGAGAAGTGAAGATGAGGATCACTGATATCAAGACAAGATTTAACTATCGAATCAACAGAATATGTAGTATAATTTAAAGAAGTCATAATGTCACCATACTTTCTAATGATGTTTTCGTGGTTGTATACACAAGAGAAAAAGGTGCCATTATGGCTCTTTTTTTGTGTAAAAATTTTTATTTACATACCATATCAAAAAAGCTGTGTAATGAACAGATTATCATTACACAGCAAAAAGTATAGAGCCATTTTTTTATAAAAAAACCGCCACGCCCGAAAAATATCGAGCGTGGCGGTTGCTTGTTTAATAATATAAAAAATGCGCTTGATCGGAATTGAACCGATGACCTACCGCTTAGGAGGCGGTTGCTCTATCCTGCTGAGCTACAAACGCAATATAAATAATGAAGCAGTCGCAAAACAACTACTTCATTATAGGAAGAATTTTTTATAAAGTCAATCTCTTTTAATAGCCGATCTCAAGTTCCTTTAAAAGCTTCATAAAATTATGGCGCCGCAAAGAATGTCTAAAAGGAGCAGTCAACTTTTGGCGCAACGAATGCAATTTCTGTTTTGCCTGCTGTTTTTCAAAATAATCGACCTTGACCTTATCTTTAGCTAAAGCCGTTAGTTCATAAGCTTCGTGTTTGATAAACTCAGGTGTTTCAAGTCGGACATGGTAGCTTTTATTAGGGATGAATTTAGTGACTTTCAACTTGGCCTTCGTTTGTCGATCAAGACTCGTGGCATAACTTAGATCCTTTAATTCCTCAAAAGTCAGCTCGCGTCCAGTTTCTTGTTTAACATCATAGATCAATGTATCACTCAGGCGTTGAAACAAGTACTCGGCTGAGATATTTAATTCCATTGATATCTCCATAAAAATCACCTTCCACAGCTCTTATCCAAGAAATATTCTTTCTTTGAGCTTAAATTATCCGTACTAACACTTATCATTAGTATAGCACTTATTCATTGGATACTTTAAAAAAAGATCATTTCTTACGTTTACCTTTATTTTTTTGATCACGTTTCCGCTTTTTCTTATGTTTCTTTTTAGGTTGTTCCTTAACAACTTGTAATTGCTTGTTAACGTGTTTTTTCTTTGCGTGCTCTTTAGCAACTTGTTTTAACTCAGCGAGTTTTTTTTCATCTGAGATCAATCGTTGTTGATACAAATAGCCATTTCTCACATCATAATCTTCATCTTTGATGAGTTGCTTAAAGAAACGCAGATCATGTTCATTTCCAAGATCGATCACGCTCCCCTCTTCCCCCATTCGTCCAGTTCTCCCAACACGATGGATATACGTATTCGTATCTTTAGGCAGATCATAGTTGACTACCGCTGGTAAAGCAGGAATATCTAAGCCACGCGCACTAACATCTGTCGTCAATAGTAATTTGACTTCGCCTTTGCGCAGCTGACGTAGAGCTTTTTGTCGCTCAACTTGACGTTGTTCACTGTTCAAACGTGCCACTGCAACGTTAGCGTGACGTAATTTTTCATAAGCATCATTTAACGCTGCACTCTGCTTAAAAAAGACAAGAGCCGAAAAGTCTGGTAACTGTGCTAAACGTCGCAAAGTATCGATCCGCTTTCTTTGTGGGACTTCAAGTAAATAGTGAATAACGTGTCCTTGAGTTTGATCGATCTGGCGTACATCGATCACTTCTGGCGTGACCCCAAACCACCGATGAAGTTCATCTAAGATCGGAGCTTTAGTCGCCGAGAAAAATGAGACTGAGGCAGTCTGAGGTGCTTTTTCAACTAATTTTCGACAATCGGCTAAAGTTTGCTCTTGGCTCAAAAGTTCATCGGCTTCATCGATCACGACTGCTTCGAGTTGGTGTAGCTTGAGTTTTTTGTCTTGACTCAAATTCAACAAACGTCCTGGTGTCCCTACAATAACTTCAGGACGTTTCTTTAGCTTTTCGATCTGACGTTTAACGTTTGCTCCACCGATAATAGTCAAAACGTTAAGTTCTAGTAACTTCGCAAAAGCTCGGATCGCCTCTGTGATCTGCGCTGCTAATTCTTGTGAAGGTGCAATGATCAACAACTGCGTCCCATCTCCAGGCAAGAGCTGTTCTAATAGTGGCAGCGTATAGGCCAATGTTTTTCCAGAACCAGTTGGAGCTAGTCCTAAAACACTTTTGCCAGATGCTAACGCTCGATAAGTTTGCGCTTGGATCGGTGTTGGTGCTTTAAAACCTTGCTCTGCAAAATATTTTTCAAACTTTGGATTCATGGTTACCTTTCTTGCTGACTAGTTTTAAAACTCACGATCGGCTTTAAAGACGATCTGAGCACTCTTTCGTAATTCGTATAGTACTTGATTAACTTCAACGGCAAGTGCTAGCCAGTCTTGTTGTATCTGCTTATTTTCTAGTGAACCAGGATCACGTAAAAGTTTAGCAAAAGCCTTAGCTTCAGCGATCATCGGATTTTGTTCCTCAGGTTCGACTGATAATATTGTAACATTTCCAGCGCCATCGACCAATTCCACTTTTTTAAGTTCAGCGGCATTGTCTAATAAAAGGGTCTCCTTTTCACCATAGATCTCACCTGGCAAGTAAGAATTGGCGGTTTTACCGATATTTAAAACGACTTCAAAATCTTCAAAATCTTCATAACTCAAAATAGCAGTTCCCGAACCGTCGATCCCATTTCGCAATTTGACTGGATAATAGTTGACTTCACCTGGAAAACCAAACCAACTCAAGGCATCGTAGACTAGATACACACCTAGATCTTGTAAAGCTCCTCCTGAAAAATCTAAAGAAAAGATGTTAGGCTCTGCACCAGCTAAAAATTCAGCATAGCGGGAAGAATACTTTTTATAGGTCAAATTTGCACCTTGTTTGACTTTAAGATCTTTGAGCTTTTGTTTGATCAAAGCAAAATTCTTACTATGGATATGCCTTGCAGCTTCAAAGTAAAAGATCTCTGAATTTTGACGCAAGAGCTTGACTAAATGCTTCATCTCTGTCGGGTTAGAGCAAGCAGGTTTTTCAACGATGACGTGTTTTCCGGCTTTGATCGCTTGGACAGATTGCTCATAATGGAGACTATTTGGCGAAGCAATATAAACAACATCAAATTTCCCTTCATTAAAAAAGCGGTCTAGATCATCAAAATATTCGATCGGAGTCAGATACTTACTTCCAAAGGCTTGCGCTGTTGATATTTTCCGCGAATAAATACTGGTCAAATGAAATTCTCCAGTTGCTTCGGCTGCTAAAATAAATTGGTCTGTGATCCAATTTGTTCCGATAACACCTAATTTTAACATAGCTCATTAAACCCCTTTCACAGTTCTTTTCTAAATTATAACAGACCTTTACGCTCAAAAACTAACAAAAGCTTTTGCAAACAAGCAAGGCTGACCCAGCAAAATAGTTACAGCTAGGTGACAAAATGACCATTATATTTCATTTTGATAGAACTGCGCTTTTTAACTACTGTTCAACTATAAATCGTGGTATATTATACTCAATGAGAAAACTAAATTTAAGGTAGACCAATGAGCGATTTTTGAACGAAAACGATATCAATAATATCAAGAAGGCAAAGTAACGCTAAGAAATAGTCAGTCACATTGCTGTTATTTTTAATATTTGAGCTATATCGACGTTGTAAAGGATATTTTAACTAGATATAAGTATACCAAATCAGCGATCTTCTTAATTTAAAACATTGATCAAAATAAACAAGAAAGGAAAAACTACCGCACTTTTTACATCTATCGGAAGTGAGATAGTCAAGGGTTAAAGGATGAAGCAAAATGGTTGGCTTAATAATTTAAGCCAGACGCTATTCAGTCATGTGATCAAGCTAAAAAAACAAAAGGCTATACAAGTTGCATTACCGTCAATATATATTGGAACTTGGCGGTTTACAGATGAACTCAGTAAACGGAAACACTCTTTAGAGATCACACCTGATTTGCACATCCTGATCGACCATCGTGAGTTAGCCGGTCAAGTTCAGATATTAACTGAAAAAGAACTAGTTTTTTTAGATGGTTATGGCTACCAACTTAGGATCGATGCGGTCGATGGTCAACCGATCAGCGTTTATGATGAAGCTGACAACCGAGTCTATGAACTCGAACACACCTAAAGACATGTTTTTTGTGTCTATTTGATAAAAGCAAACCTAACTAAAGAAGGGGCTGGGAAAAAACTCAGTTCTAATAAAGAAAGAGGCTCACGTCGAATTTTTTCAACGTGAGCCTTTTCATATGATCGATCTCTTGCTAATATTAAGTTGTCCAAAAATAATAAAGGAGAGACCTACCATGTATAAAAATTATAACACATCTGAATTAGAATTGGATATCACTTATTCAATGAAATTACCTGCTGATCATATTGCTGTTTTGATCAGTCATTTTGTTGATTCGATCCCCCAAGATATTCTTTTAGAGGACACTTCACATACCGGTCGTCCAGCTTTTCATCCAGCTATGCTTTTAAAAATGACTTTATTTGCTTACCATGAATCCGTCTTTTCTGGTAGAAAGATCGCTAAATTGAATCAATACTATCTTCCAATGATGTGGTTAAGCGGAAATACTTCTGTTAGTTATAAGACTATCAATAACTTCCGGTCAAGTGATCATGCTAAAGAAATCATCGAAAAAGCCTTTGTGCTGTTTACCTTGCTTCTATCTAAAAATGGTATGTTAGATGCCGATGAAGCTTTATTTATTGATGGTACTAAATTAGAAGCTGATGCTAATCGCTATAGTTTTACCTGGAAAAATGCTTCTGATAAGTTTGAAAAGTCGCTTGATGAAAGAGTAGCTAAGACCTATGACGAGCTGATCCAACACCAAGTTGATATCGCTATTTCAAAAGATATGCTGGGGTCCAGTGATGCGATAAAGGAGCTTATTAAGGGGACCGATCTTAAATTAGATGCGATTGAAGAAGATATCGCTACTGAACCTAAAGTCATAAAAGGTGGTTCAAAAAATAAGCGAGCTCGTCGAAGACTAAAAAGCATCAAACGCAAACTCCAAACTGATCTTCTGCCAAGAAAAGAAAGATACGAACGTAATAGGAAGATCTTTCAGGGACGAAATAGCTTCTCAAAAACAGATAATGACGCTACTTTTATGCGTTTAAAGGAAGATCATATGAAAAATGGGCAACTAAAGCCTGCTTACAATTTACAGATCGCGACTAGCGGTCGCTTTGTCCTACATTATGATATATTTCCTAACCCAACGGACACACGGACATTAGTGCCATTTTTAAAATCTTTTACTAACTTAGAACTATTCAAATATATAGTGGCGGACGCTGGATATGGGAATGAAGCTAACTATCAGGCTGTTACTGATATGTTTGAAAAAATTCCCTTGATGCCCTATCCAATGTATCAAAAAGAACAGAGTCGCAAATACAAAAAAGATCCACGCAATATCAAAAATTGGACATATCATGCAGAAGATGATTATTATACAGATCCTGACGGTGTAGTATTTAAGTTTCAAAGATACAGTTCAAGTGTGGACAAATATGGATTCAAAAGAAACTTTAAAGTTTACGTAGCTGATGTTTTCCAGGCCACTAAAGAACTTGAAAACTTAGCTAAGACACCTAAGGGCTATCAGCGAACTAAAGCCATAAATTATAACTGGGAATTTTTTAAAAATAGTGCCGCAGAAGACCTTTCAAGTGAAAAGGGTTCAAAGATCTACGCGAGAAGACGTACAGATGTTGAAACCATTTTCGGAGATATGAAGGGTAATTTTGGCGTACGCCGAGTACATGTTAGAGGAGAGAAAGCAGTTCGAAATGAGATCGGACTGATACTTTTGACGATCAATATATCAAAATTATGGCACCTATTCAAAGAAATAGGGGGAGGATTTTTGAAAAAACGATCCGAAAACAAGCATAAAAGAAAAATACCTGATCAAATTTCTCAAAAACGAGATTTGATCAGGTATTTTTAGTTCAGGCTAGTAGTTTTTTCCCAGCCCCTTCTTTAGTTATTTTCGTAGTGAATTTTCTTTATCTTCTAGAAAGTGCTGCACACACTCTTCTAGGTTAAGCCCAGTTCGTTCAGCCAGCGTTGCGAGCCACCAAACTGATTCTCCGATCTTATAAGCTAATTCATCATCACTTGTTTTAGGCCAACGTCCTTCATGATCCATCGTCAGCCGTCCGACAAGGGCTGCATCAGTCATAAATGCCAGCGCGTCTTCTTCTACGCTCCAAGCAGAGCCGTGATGTTTTTCTTCTAAAGCGCGGTAAAGTTTGCGGATCGCTTTTGCACGTTTTTCTACTTCACTTAATTCCATTATGGGATCACCCCTTTGTTACTTGTCCAGTCATATAGTTGATCTTTAAGCCTTTTTGTACATTTGGGATAAAGACATTGTATTCTAAACTACCATCACTAGCTTTCGCTTCTATGTGAGCGCCTGCTGGAACTAAAGCATTTCCATCATAAATATTTGTAACGCGGTAACGCACTGTTTTATTTTTATCTAAAGCTTTACGAACTAAACTTTCATAATAGTTTTGCCCTGTTGAATAACGTGCATTGGCTTCATTGGCCCAGGCAGTTTGAGTCGCGATATTTTTAGGGTTGCTCTCGCTAGCATCAAAACCTCTAATATTCCCAACAAGAGCGTAACCTAGCAAGTGTCCCCGATCATAGGCGTGATTATACGTTCCAGACAGGCCGGTAACTTGCTTGAAACCTTGAGGACGCCAACTAGTCGAACCATTGTTGGTCTGTTCTCGACTCTTATATTGGCGTGTCGTTTTATTTAAAAGCGCGTTAGCAACTGTCGGTCGTTGCAATTGATCGACTGTATTAGTCGCATACGGTGCACTGGATACTTTAGCCTTCAGTTTTGTTTTATCATTATTGATGATAAAAGCTCCGTGTTGGTTCCATTTGATATTTTGCTCGCCCCCAAGTTGTTTGACGACTGTGGGTGTTAAAACTGAACGAGCCAGCTGTTCTGAAGGCGTGCTCTCTTTGAGCGTCCCTTGACTACTGCTCGAACGATAGTAATGCGTTCTGCGACTAGCAAGCGTCTCACTTTGGACTGTCGTTGGCGCTAACGTGCCTCCAAGCACAAAGAGTGCCGCTAAGCTCAACAATATCTTTTTTAACTTCATTTTTCTAAGTCTATTTTATCCTTTCTTATTCGACTAAAAAACGGCCGACAGATCGCTCTATCAGTCGTTCAAAACTATTATAAAATATTGATGTTATGTTGGCGACACTTTTCGACCATCTCTTTTGGCCAAATACTTGCTTGCACTTCACCAACATGGGCCTTACCTAATAAGAGCATACACAAACGTGATTGTCCGATCCCACCACCGATCGTGTAGGGCAACTCCTTACTTAGGATCATCTTATGGTATGGTAACTCTTTACGATCAAGCGCATCTGCTTTAGCTAGCTGTGAAGCCATCGAATCTTCATCTACGCGGATCCCCATGCTGGAAAGTTCCAGACGGCAATCTAGTGGTTCATACCAGAATAAAATATCACCGTTCAATTTCCAATCATCATAATCCGGCGCCCGTCCATCATGTTTTTGACCGCTCTTTAACTTATCTCCGATCTGCATCAAAAAAACAGCACCGTATTCTTTACAGATCGCATCTTCACGCTCTTCTGGTGTCAGCTCTGGGTAACGATCCTCTAACTCTTGGGTCGTAATAAAAAAGATATCGTCGGGTAATTTGTTAACTGCTTGAGGATATTTATACCAAACTTCATTTTCCATATGTTTGATCACTTTAAAGATCCGGCGCACAGTATCTTCTAAAGTCTTCATGTTACGCTCATCTTTAGCAATAACTTTTTCCCAGTCCCATTGATCAACATAACTAGAATGATAATTATCTAATTCTTCATCTTTTCTGATCGCGTTCATATTTGTATAAAGACCTTCATGGAGGTCAAAATCATATTGCTTGAGCGCCATCCGTTTCCATTTAGCTAAAGAATGGACAACTTCAATGGTATCTCCAGGGAGACTTTCCATCGTAAAAGACACAGGTGTCTCATAGCCATTCAAATTATCATTTAACCCCGAGCTCTTTTCTAAATACATTGGCGCTGAAACACGAGTCAATCCAAGCTCTTTGCCAAATTCATCTTGAAACGTCTCACGAATATAGCGGATCGCTTCTTGCGTTTGCTTGACATCAAGCTTTGGATCATAATCTTTTGGAATAATAAGATCCATAAATGTCATCCTTTCTTAATTAATTATCTTAATTTTACATTAAAATTTAGAAATTGCAATGCTTATTTAAAGTCGACAGCTTCATTGGACGTCCAACGCATCAAATATTCTTTTTCTTTGACAGTTTTATCAAACTCGGTTTTTATGATCTTAAAGTCTTCGCGTTGATAAAAAGCTACCGCACGTTCATTTTTTTGGTAAACATTGAGCGTTAACATCGTACTATTTTCCTTAGCCTGTGCGATCAACTTGTGCCCAACACCTTGGCTACGTGCAGTACTTTTTACAAAGATCCCAGCGATATAGTTATCCATTATGCCGATAAACCCTAGGGGCTGATCTTTTACATCAGTTGCTACATATATCGTTGCCTTAGGAAGATCGCTTTTGACTTGTGCCAAATTCTCATACCAATACTCTTTAGCAACAAACGGATGGGCTTCTAAATTACTTGTCAACCAAATATCTAAAATACTCTCTAGCTCTGTTTCGTGCATCTTTCTGATCATGATCTACCATCTCTTTTTTAATTTTATTTTAACAAGTAAAAAAGCTCTCTAAAATTAGAGAGCTGCTAAAAGTTCGCTCAAAGTAAGCTACGATCTGTGCCCTACTTTCAAAGGACTTTTAACGTAATTAATTTAAGCTTTTTTTGGTTTTGTAAAGGCTAAATAACCACAAGCACCAACTGCTAAAAAACTAAAGAAAAGTGCAAAGATCACATTTCCTCGTGCAGCCATCGTGACGACTAATGTTGCAAATAAACTACCGATCGTCACTAAAAGAGCGGTACGCTGTAATTTAGATAATTCATGAAATTTATCTTTAAAACTGATAGCAAGTAATAACGAACCAGCAAACGCCCCTAAACCAAAGAATACGTGTAAAACGATAAAGAGCATCTCCATTTTTTTCACCACCTTTCACCTCTTAAATATAACAGAAGCCCCTTTCAAAACTCAACCATTCCGCATTGTACACAACAAAAAAACCATGGCACTTCAAATGCCATAGTTTTTTATCAGCTGCTTAATGTTCAGAAGCGCCTGTATTGGCGTCTAATGTCGCTTCAGTTGGGGTCGCTTGCGATGCGCTAGTTGCTACATCTGGCGTCATTGAAGCTTTACCACCAACTAAGCGTTGACCTGTTTCTTTTAAATACCAATCTAGCCATGGTTTAAAGTTAAAGACCAATTCATTGATCCCCGCGTACGAGCCATCTGGGTAATACATCGCTTGATAATGGTGGGTGTTGATGATATTTTCAGGCGAACCTGGTACAAGAGTCCGAACATATTCTTGGTTACCGTTACGCAATGTTCCAACGACCCACTCAACATTTTTCATGCGTTTTGGTGGTAAAGAATTATGGACTGTCGACAAGCGACTTCCTGATTGACTTGGGACCCGCTTAGCCAACATTGCATCTGGATCTTGATGTGCATTATTGTAATACAAGAATTGGTTGTTATCATCGGCATATGTCAGTTCAAACGGCATCGAGCGTAAGAACATATTGATCTGATCAACTGTCAAGATCCCATGATCTAATTTAACATACGTATCACCTGAAACTGCATTTTTCAAAGCAGCTACTTTTTCGACCCATTCTGGATCATCTGGATCGACTTCTGTAACTGTCGTTTTGATCGGATGATTACAATCAAGATCTTCTTCTTCGATCGGTCTTGGTTTCTTCAAGCCTTTGACAACATCGACATATTTGATGAAATTATTCAAACATGTTCCTAAAAAAGCTACCGTTTCTTTACTCTTGATATTTCCTTGATCATCAAAAGCCTCTTTAGCTTTACCAAGTAAAAATTCATTTCCAGGCAAAACATACGCATTTACCCCTGGCGCATCCAAAATATTTCGCAAGTGTAGTTGAGCTCTTGATGTCCCTTGATCATAATAGGAAGCACCCATGATCATCACTGGTTTATTTTCAAAAGGATGAACTTTATATGAGAGCCATTCGAGGACACTCTTTAGCGCAGTCGTTGTCGTATGATTATGCTCAGGTGTCGCAATGATCACACCGTCAGCGCGCGTGATCTTATTATTTAAAAGACGTAACTGAAAACTATCTTCCCAATTTTTATCTTGATTAAATAATGGTACTTCATCGATCTCTAAGATCTCAAGCTCAAACGTATCTTTAAAGTGTTTTCTGACAAATTCTAATAATTTTCGATTATATGATACTTCAGAATTAGAACCAACGATCCCAACAAATTTCATTTTTCATCTTCCCTTCCATCAAAGCTTTTCCCAATCAAAATCTTGGGCTTCTTTATGCAATAGATCTTGAGCATTTGAAAGTTTTTCTGCGATCTTGACAAAAAGACAGAAATCTTCAAATAGGGCATCTAATTTTTGAACAGTCCCCAGATCAAGCAAGTTATTGTCAGCATCAAAAGCTTGTAAAGAATGGGGTAAGAGAAATTCTGACCCTGGCATAACATTGGCTTTTAATTCAGGCGCATCTAAGATCTGACGTAACTGAGCTTGTGCGCGTGAAGAACCAAGTTGTCCATACGATGCGCCAGTGATCATCACTGGTTTATTTAAAAGTGGAGTGATCCCATATGATAACCAGGCTAGCGCATTCATTAACGCAGCAGGGACTGCATGATCGTATTCTGGAGTAGCAATGATCACGCCATCAGCTGCCTCGATTTTTTGGGCGATCTCTAAAACCGATCCAGGTAGCTTTTTATCAGTAGGTTTATTAAAGAGTGGTAGATCTTTGATCTCGACCAATTCGATCTCAGCTTTATCAGCAAAATGTTTTTGCATATAGACTAGCAAGTTACGGTTGGTCGACTTTTTTGAATTCGTCCCCACGATCCCAATAAGTTTCACGACATAATTCCTCACTTTCTTCACATCTCTTCATCTCTTTGCTTTTATTATAACCAATTTTGCCTATCTTGTTGAGAAATTTTAAACAAAATAATTATATATAACAGTTCTACATTTCAATATATGCGCACTAAAAAATAAAGCTCGGCCTCCGAGCTTTATCATTTAATTTTAATGTAATTTTCGTCTGTAGTGCAGTAATATTCCAATTCCTAAGCCAAATAAGCTAAACGGAAGCCACGCAAAGCCTAATTCAAAAAGTGGCAGATATTTATCTGCAAAAGCGATCAACGTCTGCACAAAAGGTGTTTTGTGCAAAAGCGGTGGTAAAGTTTTTAGCATATCAAACAACGCAGGGATCAAAGTCAAAAATGTCGTCAGACGATAGACTAAAACATCAGCGTGAAAAAGAGGTGCTAGTAAACTCAAGCAGATCAAGGAAATTGCTAGCGGATATAAAAACATCAAAACAGGTAACGACCACGCAATGATCTGATCAAGCCCTAAATTTGCAAAAATAAAAGAGAGGGCACAATTTGCAGCTAAAAATGTCTTATACGAGATCTTAGGAAAACGACTATGAAAATCTTGCGCAAAAGCGATAACTAATCCCATTGCAGTCGTCAAACAACCAACGGTCGCCATCGTTGCTAATAAAGCGTCCCCTAATGTTCCCAAATAGTGATGTGCGATCTGAGCTAAAGTCGTTCCTCCATTTTCCGCTAATTTAAATTGATTTAGCGAAGTTGCACCTAAAAAGATCAAAGCCAGATAAACGAGCGCGATCCCAAACATTCCTAGCGCCCCCGCTCTAGCAGTTGCTAATGAGATCTTCTTTTGCTCTTTTACGCCCATTAATTGGATCGCAGTAATGATCGTGATCCCAAAAGCTAAAGCAGCTAAAGCATCCATCGTATTGTAGCCTTCTAAAAAACCATTGGTAAACGCGTTACTTACGTAAGCATTTGTTGCTTTATTAGCAAATGAACTACCTAAAGGATCAAGGGCTGCCAAAAAGAAAATGATCAATAAAAGTCCTAAAAATAGAGGATTTAGTAATTTACCGATCGCACTCAAAATATTACTTTGGCGTACTGAGAACGCATAAACGACTAAAAAGAAGATCCCCGAGTAAAGTGCTAGCCAAAATGAACTGTTTTGCGTCGAAATATAAGGCGCGATCCCCATCGCAAACGGAACGGTTGCCGTTCTTGGTGTAGCAAATAATGGACCTAACGTTGCATGGATCAAGATCAAAAAGAAAAGTGCATACCAATGACCGACTGGACGGGCAAGATCATAGATCCCTGTACTTCTAGTCACACTTAGCGCTAAGATCGCAAGTAACGGGATACAAACGCCTGAGATCAAAAAACCTACAGCGGCCAACAGCCAATTCTGTCCCGCTAACTGTCCTAGATGAACAGGAAAGATCAAATTGCCAGCCCCAAAAAACATCCCAAAGATCAAAGAAGCAATGATCAAATAATCTTTTGTGTGTAATTTTCTATTTTTCATTATAAAAATCTCCTCAAAATTTTAATTTTAGAGATCTTAGCTAAGATTCGATATTTTCCTGTAATAAAAAAACGTCCTTCCAGCCTAGCCGAAAGGACGCCAATTAGCGTGTTACCACCTTTGATTTATAGATATATCACTATATCTACCTTACCCCGTACTACCTAAGATCTAGGTAAGACGTTGGCGCGATAAAGGGCGCTCCCTTCCAAAACTTCGCTAATCGGCGTCGCATTGACCACTCAAAGACTACTTTCACTTATTTCTGAACCTATCCCCTTGCACCAATTAGGACTCGCTTAAAAGTTCATCTAAATAAGTTACTCCTCTTATCAACGTGTTTAGATCACATTCAAATATTTATCTATTATCTTAGCGAACAATATTAAAAAAGTCAACACAAATTTTAATTTTAAAATTGAGATGTTATTCAAAGTGCTCATCTCAGTTTATTGAGCGAACAGACTAAAAAAGACTACCACACAGTAGTCTTTTTTAACCAAATTATTTGCCGATCATTTTGCTATGCAAGCGCGTCACTTGTTTATCATTCTGTGCGATCCCGACAAAATTTAATTTAAAACGCCGTGCGATCCGGTCAAAGGTACCATAAGTCGAATTGATCGCTTTACTTTGATCTTGATCTGAACCTTGGACGATCAGATAAAGATCAGCACCTTTGAGATCATTATTGATCTGCATATGATCTGCATATGATCTACGAAAGTTTTTAAATATCCCGACATATTTGACCAGTAAACTGGTGTCCCGATCACGATCACATCGGCGTCTTTTAGCTGTCCCCAAATTTTAGGAAAATCGCCTTCTCCTTGACCTAATTGTGGAATATCATACTCTGAAAGATCGATCTGCGTGTACGAGCGATCCCCAAAAAGCTTTTTAGCCATTTTTGACGTCGTTCCATCGGCATTCATGCTCGCATTGATAAAAACACGTTTTTCGTTTTTCTTAGTGTGCTTAGGTGCCGTATAATTTTTAGCAGCCGTAACTGACGTCGTTTGCAAAGTAAAATCAGGAGTGATATTTCCAAGTACAAGCCCTAGAAGTAAAGCAACGATCAGTGGAAAAAATTTGACCTTTTTCATTTCCCCGCACCTTTTATAATTTTTCGCCAAAGAAAGTAACTAATTTTTCACCTTCTTCATCAACATATGGATGTTTCCAATAAGTTTCGATGTGCGTTGCTCCGTGAAGTTCATAGAGCTCTTTATCAGCCGTTCCAGTTGCTTTATCAAAAACAGCTTTAGTCATATAGTACGTATCAGCGTCAACACTTGCGATCATTAATAACGGTTGGTCGATCAATTCAACACGATCTTCAGCATCAAAAGCCATCAATTTGAGCAAACTACTTGTCGTATACCGACTAGTTGAGTTTGGATGAAAATGTGTCATCCCATAATATACCGTGCCATCACGATACAACCCTGCTGGGATCTGTTCTAATTGTTCTTCCGTCAATTTTACTGGTTCAGTCAATAATTCGCCAATGTATTCGACCTTTTCGCCACTTTTTTCTTTCGTCCGAGCTTCTGAAGCTTGACGTAACCGTTCGCCGATCGTCTCGAGCTGACTATCTTGGAAACCATTGCGACGTACACGACCACTATTGAACATGCTGATCGTTGCGACAGCTTTGATCCGTTTATCTGTCTTGGAAGCGGCGATCGTGTAACCACCACCGCCACAGATCCCTAAAGACCCGATCCGGGTCGGATCAACACCTGGAAAACGCTCTAAAAAGTCGACCATGGCTGAGATATCTTCGATCCGATATGCTGGATCATCGGTATTGCGTGGCATCCCACTACTTGCCCCTTGATAAGCAGCATCAGCGGCGATCGCAATAAACCCATTTTCTGCTAATTTTTGCGCAAAGAGCCCCGCCACTTGTTCTTTGACCCCGCCATTAGGATGCGCCACAGTTACAGCTGGATATAACTTTTCAAGATCTTGGCCATAATCTGCTGGCGTATAAACGTTAGCAGCAATCGTTACTCCATTAGCATGATATTTTACAGGATGCAGATTGACTTCACCCAATTTGTTTTCTGTTAAAGCACCTTCATAAACTAAACCAAATTTATTTTCCATCTTAAAAATCTCCCATTTCGATATATTGCATCTGTGCAACTTTTGCAAATCGTTTGACGATGGCTTTAGTCGGCTTGATCGTATCACTTGGAGCAGCCCCTTGGACAAATACCGCCACTTTTTTCCCAGCCAAGGCTGTTGGATCAGCTTGTTGTGAAAGTCGTTCTAATAAAACTTTCAAGTAGCCACTCATTGCGTGCCAGTAAACTGGTGTCCCTAAAATGATCGTATCTGCTTCTTTAAGTTTTGCTAAAACTTCATTGAATTGATCATCGGCATAATTTTGCCCGATCTGATAGATCTTATAGTTGACTAGATCAAGTTGAGAAAAATCTTTTCCGCTAAGCAATCGTTGTCCGATTCGATGCGTGTTTCCCTGCGCATGTTCACTTGCATTGACAAAAACGATCTTGCCATCTAACAAATCATTCTTTTTAAGCCAACTCATCTTACCATTTCCTTTCAACAGCTTAACTATAACCGTTAGAGTATGCTCTAACGCAAGAGGAAAATGTAATTTTTAGCATCGAAATTTATTGTTGTTCTGTGTGCTTTATTTTTAAAAGTCGTTCAAGCATCTGCTCCCGTTCATCTGTACAAACAGCCAATGACCCTTGCCTTTTAGCTTCTTTATAAAAATATAATTTACTTTCGATCGTCTCTAAAGCTTGTTCTAAGACTTTGATCTGCGCTTTGACTTTTTTCTTTTGCGCTAACATGATCTGTGCACGCTCGTCGACCGAAGCAAATCCTTCTTTGATCAACGCTAAGTAATGCTTGATTTCTTTTAACGGCATTCCCGTTTGTTTTAGGCGGTAGATCGTATTTAATGTTAAAAGATCTGACTCACTAAACTCACGTACCCCTTGTTCATTCCGCTTCACAAATTCTAAAAGACCGATCTTTTCGTAATAACGCAACGTGTGCGGACTGATCCCCATTAATTCACTGACTTCTTTGATATTATACATTGCTATTCCCACTTTACTATTGAGTCTCTAACAGTATTTTACTCAATTTTTTTAGCTAGTGAAGTGATACGATAAAAAAACTAGCTATCCATGACCAATAGCTAGTTTCATATAATTTATTTCATGATCTGCGTAACTGTTTGATCTTGATCAAGTGCCCCAACGATCGGATGTGGTATATAAGGCTCTTCCAAGTAGGCAAGATCATTTCCAGTCAGATGAACATCTAAAGCTTTGACTGCATCAGTATAGTTTCTTGCCTTAGTCCCCCCAATGATCGGTGCCGTAACGCCTTTGGCCCATTGCCAGGCAAGTGCGATCTGCGCCATCGAAACTTCATACTTTTGTGCTAGTTCATGAACACGGGCGACGATCTTTAGATCTTGTTCTTCAGTTTTATCATATTTTCCTTGAGCGACTTTATCGGTTTGACCGCGTAAAGACGTCGATCCCCAAGTTGGTCGCGCTAAATGTCCAGCTGCTAAAGGACTGTATGGCATCAAAGAAACATCCATTTGTCGACAAAGTGGGATCAATTCACGTTCATCTTCGCGATAAAGCAAGTTATAGTGGTTTTCCATCGTCTCAAAACGTGCCCAATTATTGTCACGAGCTACCAACTGCATGTTATAGAATTGATAACCATACATCGCAGAAGCACCTAAAGCTCTGACTTTCCCGGCTTTGACAAGTTCATTTAAAGCTTCCATCGTCTCTACAATCGGAGTTTGATGATCAAAGCGGTGGATCAAATATAGATCTAAATAATCAGTCCCTAAACGCTTTAATGTTCCATCGATCTCACGGTGGATCGCTTCTTTTGAGAGGCGTCCTGGATTGAAATAAACTTTTGAAGCGATCACGACTTTATCACGCGCGATATTTTCCTTGAGCGCTTTTCCTAAATACTCTTCACTTGTACCAGCCGAATAAACATTAGCGGTATCAAAAAAGTTGATCCCCAGATCAAGTGCATGTTTGATAACTTTTTTACTCTCACTTTCATCTAAAGTCCAATCATGCATCGTTTTTGCTTTGCCAAAACTCATACAACCAACACAAAGTTTTGAAACTTCGATCGCAGTTTTTCCCAACGTTGTATATTCCATTGCTATCTTCCCTTCGTCTTTTAAGCTTGACCTTCCCAGCCACCACTCGTATCAACGTCAGCTTTTTTCGCTAGTTCTTCTAAAATTTTGATCTCAGCTGGCGTCAATTTTAGCGTACTAGCCTTTGCCGCCTCTTCAACTTGTTTAGTAGCTGTAACGCCGATGATCGGTGTAGTTCCTTTACTGATCGCCCAAGCAGTTACGATCTGTGCCACGCTCATCTCATATGTTCTAGCTAAATTTCTTAACTCAGTCAAAAGTTCATTTAACTTCGGCAAAAGTGGATTATATGTTTTTCCACGGTTTGAATCAGCTGGCAAAAGATGATCTTTATCGTATTTGCCTGACAAAGCACCTTGTTCTAAGATCATATAGGAAAAGAACTCGATCCCATTTGCCTGACAATAAGCTAATAAACCGTCATCGATCGAATTACGATAGAGCAAACTAAAGTGATTTTGCACCGCAGAGAGCTTGATCCCCGCGGGCTTTAAAATCTCTTGGACGCGTTTGACTTGTGCTAAACTATGGTTCGAAACCCCTATACGTTTAACTTTTCCGCTCTTGACCGCTGCGATCAATAAAGGTGTAAAACGCTCAACATCAGCTGCATTATGAATCCAATAAAGGTCGATATAGTCAGTTCCTAAACGTTTTAAACTTCCAGCCAACATCTCGAGTAACGGTTGGGCTTTTGTATCATCTTGCAATCCAGGTGTGAATTTATCTGAGATCATAAATTGAGAGCGCTCATACTCTTTGAGTAATTCACCTAAGATCCGTTCTGAATCACCCTTTCCATATGCATAAGCTGTGTCAAAAAGATCTAGCCCGTTTGCTAAAGCAGTCTCAACGACTTCGCTTAATTCGGACGTATCTAATTTATTTCCAAAAACAGCATCGCCACCAAAAAGACCACTGCCCCACGACCACGTACCTAGTGCGATTTGTGCTTTTTTATCCATCATTTTCCCCCTAATATTTTGAATTTTACACGCCCAGTATATTACTTGTAGTTAACTACAAGTCAACTAAAAAAGATAGTCAGTCGCTAAAACTGACTATCTTTTTTAATCAAAATCTTTCCAACTAGTACCTTCATCGGCTAAGACGCCATATTCTTCAAAGTATGAACGGTCTTTTTTGATATCGCCTGTTTCATATAAGTTGATCTTATGTTCTAAACGTGTGATCGAACGGGCTAAATTTTGTTGTTTTTTGTAGAGTAACTCTAGTTGCTCTTTCAACAAGTTTTCTCTAGCAGCTAACGTCTGATCACCTTGTTCTAATAATTGGCGGTATTTGATCAAAGGCTCGATCGCAACGCCCGAGTGTCTTAGACAAATGACCATCTCTAACCACTTTAATAGCGTCGGTGTGAAGTAGCGCTTACCACCTGCAGTTCGCGGAACTTTAGGGAGTAGACCGATCCGCTCATAGTAACGCAATGTATTGACATTGATCTGATATTTTTGACTGACTTCAGTGATCGTATATGTTTCTTTTACCATCGTTCTCAACCTAACTAATTTTATCTAAAATTAGTATACCGCTTTGAAAAAGATCAGCAAGTTTAGTAAGTGCGCAATGTCATTCAATTAAAGATATTTGCTTGCTTCTTTAACACTTAACACATTCATTTTATCTTGCTGTTCTTGCATAAAATTGATCACCCACTCTCTATTTGTCTTTGAATACTCTCTTAACGCCCATCCGATCGCCTTATTTATGAAAAATTCATCTGTATTCAAACAATTTAGAATAATGAACTTTAGATTGCTCGGATCAGTTTTTTCTTTTAGCCTTAATTGATACTCTATTGCTGTTCGTTTTATCCAGATATTTTCTTCACCTGACCACTCCAACATCAATTTATGCGTTCTTTCATCCCTAATTGCTATATTGCCAATGACCTGCGCCAGAAAATCGATAGTATCCCACCAAGATTTAGTTATTATTAACTTTCTTATTTTGGGAATATCTTCATAAACTATAAATTCTTTCATTTTAAGCAGATAATCATACACAAGATACTGAAACTCTCTATGCTCATTCTCATAACATTGAAATAAAAAATCCCAATCTACGCTCCCGCTTCTCTGCTCATTTTTCAAAAACTCATTATAAAGCTTTCTCCTTTCAGGAGCCGAAATACCATAAAAAGGAAATTTGTTTTTCATATATTTCGACATTGAAGCAGCTTTTAGTTCATTTCTATTTTTTTTAAATCTCTCTTCAATTCTTCTATATTTATCCATGATTTCTGACCTCTTTAATATCACTGCGCTACTCATCTTTTAATTTTCCCAAACTCAGATCGTGGAAACTAGTGGTCAAAAAGACACCCGATTTCAGTATTTCAACATTTTTTTAATCAAGACAATAAAACGTACACTAAATATGAAACTCTTTTACTTAAGCACATCAAGCCGAAGGACAATTGGCTTTTTCCAATACCGTCACGCTCTCAACATGTGCTGTTTGGGGGAATTGATCGACTGGTAAGATCGGCTGTTTGACTGCATAGCCTAGTTCCATAAAGTACTTGAGATCACGCACTAAGGTCGCTGGGTTACAGCTGATATAGACGATCTTTTGAGGTGCCATTTTCACTGCACTTTCGATCAAACTTGGTGCCAGGCCTTTGCGTGGCGGGTCGACCATGATCACATCTGGCTTGATCCCAGCTTCTTGCCAAGTAGCCATCTGTTCTTCAGCTGCCCCAACTTCAAAGACTAGATTATCTAAACCATTTAAAGCTGCATTTTTCTTAGCATCTGCGATCGCTGCTTCAACGATCTCGACCCCATAGACTTTTTTAGCATGGCGGGCCAGTGAAAGCGAGATCGTACCGATCCCACAATAGGCATCGATCACTGTTTCCTTACCAGTTAGCCCAGCGCGGGCGATCGCTGCTTGATAAAGTTTTTCGGTCTGACTTGGATTGACTTGGTAAAATGATCTGGCCGAGATCTCAAAGTTCAAACCGTTCAACTGATCAGTGATAAATTCTTTGCCAGCTAATAAGACCATTTGCTCGCCTAAGATCACGTTGGTCTGCTTAGAATTGATATTTTGTTGCAAGCTGACTACATCTGGACATGTCGCCATGATCTCGGAAACGAGCGCTTCTAAATGTGGGATCTTCTTTTGGTTAGTCACTAAAACGACCATCACTTCACCAGAATAGTGCCCTCTGCGCACCATCAGATGTCGTAAAAGCCCTTGATGTGTCGTTTCGTCATAAGCTGTGAGCCGGTATTTTTGTAAGATCGCTAGCACTTGTTGAATAACTTCATCGATCCGCTCATCTTGGATCAAAAAATTCTCTAAAGGTACAAAGTTATGACTTCCCCGTCTAAAAAAGCCCGCTTTGAGTTGGCCATCGATCATCCGTACAGGGACTTGAGCTTTATTGCGATAGCCATACGGTTCAGCCATGCCTAACGTCTCGTCGACTTTTAAATCGGTCAAATGCGCTTTGACTAGCAGATCTTTTATAAGTTTTTGTTTGAACTTTAATTGTTCAGGGTACGCCAAATGTTCAAGGGGCGCGATCCCTGTTTGAAGGTATTCTTTCCCGCTACCTTCAACGCGGTCTTTACTTGTGACTAACCGTTTCAAAACTTTAGCATAACCAAAATTTTTCCCAGCTTTCAAAACATGGAGCGCAACGACTTCACCTGGTAAAGCGTCATCACAAAATAAGGGATACCCTTGAACTTTAGCGACTCCCATTCCTTGATACGTCAGATCAACGATCGTTGCTTCTAACTTTTGATTTTTAGCTACTGGTATCTTTGTTTTCATATAATTCCTCACCTATTTTTTCTCATTACTCTACTATAACATTTTTTAGCACACGAAAAAGCAACCATCAACGATATTCTGATGATTGCTTTTAAGCGCTTCTATATTACCTTTTTCTCCGCAAAATGAAGACAAATCTTTTATCCCCTAAACACACTTGTCCTCTAGAAAACGTTCTTTTCTAAATCACTTATTATTATAAGTTAATATTAAAATTTTCTAAATAATATTTCAAATCATTTTGGCGGATCATTCCATATTAACGTTTTTATTATATAAAAATTTATTTGACCTTCTGGTTGATCCGCTTGACCTCTATCCAAGCTGAAATGAAATTGATCAGATAGATCGCTAAATATACACAAGTATAGGTGACTAAAAAACCTGTGCTTGCTTTTAGATCATGCGGGAACCACCCTGCCAAATAAGCTAATGGAAAGAAGAAAAATAATGTTACTAAATAATGCGTGAGCGACATTTTCAGAAGCCCCCATTTTTCTTGTTTAAAGATCTTAGCTGTAAAGTAAAAGACGATCCCCATCAAAGCCCATAAAACTATCGAAGCGATCATTGCTCCAAGTGATGTTTTGAATTGTGCCATAAACCTTGGCGTTGAAGGCGCGTAAACACCTTGCCCAAAGATCCCAGAAAATACTACCGATAAAATGACTCCGATTGTGATACCGATCGTGAGTGCTGCTATTAATTCATGAATGATTTTCTTCATCTTAGATCCCTAACCTTTCTCTTAAATTTTTAACACAGCGTCTGGATACAAATGTCGTCATGCCGTTTTTTAACTTCAAAACGATCGTACCGCCCGACGTTAATTCCAAATGATCTAAATATTTTAAGTTAACTAACTCTGCTCGACTGATTTTAACAAAATCAGGTGGTAAGATATCTAATAATTCATATATTTTTTTGCGCACATAATAATTTCTTTTATCTGTTTTAGCATATACTTTGCCGTTGATACTCTCAAATGAATATACTTTAGTGAGATCGATCAGTTTGATAACTTTTTCGTCGTAACCCCAAAGTTGTTTATCCGTACTAAGAATCTGGATGACTTGTTGAAGTTTAGGTGTCATTTCTCGAACATGAAATTCGACCCATTCTTCAGATAATGTCGGATCTATCTCAAATTTACTTTTCATTTTATCACCCCCTCCTCATTTATATCTTAGCAAATCTTCCATTGGTATTTAATTTATTTAAATGAACGGTCACTAAAAAACACTAACTGGTCTTTAAAACCCTTTAAACGGCACTAAAAAAAACCGAGTGTCCAAAACTTAAAAGTTTTAGACACCCGGCTTTGATCAGTGACCTATGTTTAGTCAAACATTAGTCTTTTTTCTTCTTACGATCACTTGCAGCTCCTAGACCAAGTAATCCTGCCAAGGCAAGTAAGACTGTACCTAAAGTTGAAGTTTTTTGCGAGCTTACATCACCAGTTTGTGGTAATTGTTCTTCAGCATTAGTCATCTTATTTTGTGTTGGCATGTTTGTTGGGGTGATCGCTGTTTGTGTTTGCGCTTGCGCTTTAGTTTCTGGCATTCCCATAGTTTGTGTTGGGTTATCTTGCGATCCTTGTTGTTCATTCATCATTTCAGGTGCGATGACTTTGATCTCTGTCTCAACAAGGTCAAATGATCCATCTGGATAGATCACTTTGATCACACCCGTGACCATACCTACTTTAGAAGTATCTGGCATTGTTGCCCATTCAAAACGCGTACCTTCTGGAAGTTCTTCTTTATTCTTGATACCTGCGGCTGGATCTGGTGTCTCACCTGGTTTGACAGTGATCGGTTGCCCTTCTGGCATATAGACATCAGCATCTGTTCCTACTTTCACTTTTACTGATACTTCTTCACTTGAACCATCTGGGTAAGTCACTACGATCGTGCCTGTCTTTTCACCTGGTGTTGTTGTATCGATCGGTTCTTTCCATTCGTACTTCGTTCCTTCTGGCAAGTCACCTTTATTCTTGATGCCTTCCGCTGGATCTGGTGTTTCTCCTACTCCAGTCTTCACATCTTGACCTTCTGGTGTGTAAAGATCAGCGTCTGTTCCTACTTTCACTTTCACTGGTACTTCTTCACTTGAACCATCTGGGTAAGTCACTACGATCGTGCCTGTCTTTTCACCTGGTGTTGTTGTATCGACTGGTTCTTTCCATTCGTACTTCGTTCCTTCTGGCAAGTCACCTTTATTCTTGATGCCTTCCGCTGGATCTGGTGTTTCTCCTACTCCAGTCTTCACATCTTGACCTTCTGGTGTGTAAAGATCAGCGTCTGTTCCTACTTTCACTTTCACTGGGACTTCTTCACTTGAACCATCTGGGTAAGTCACTACGATCGTACCGTCTTTTTCACCTGGTGTTGTTGTATCGACTGGTTCTTTCCATTCGTACTTCGTTCCTTCTGGCAAGTCACCTTTATTCTTGATGCCTTCCGCTGGATCTGGTGTTTCTCCTACTCCAGTCTTCACATCTTGACCTTCTGGTGTGTAAAGATCAGCGTCTGTTCCTACTTTCACTTTCACTGGTACTTCTTCACTTGAACCATCTGGGTAAGTCACTACGATCGTACCGTCTTTTTCACCTGGTGTTGTTGTATCAACTGGTTCTTTCCATTCGTACTTCGTTCCTTCTGGCAAGTCACCTTTATTCTTGATGCCTTCCGCTGGATCTGGTGTTTCTCCTACTCCAGTCTTCACATCTTGACCTTCTGGTGTGTAAAGATCAGCGTCTGTTCCTACTTTCACTTTCACTGGTACTTCTTCACTTGAGCCATCTGGGTAGGTCACTACGATCGTTCCGTCTTTTTCACCTGGTGTTGTTGTATCGACTGGTTCTTTCCATTCGTACTTCGTTCCTTCTGGCAAGTCACCTTTATTCTTGATGCCTTCCGCTGGATCTGGTGTTTCTCCTACTCCAGTCTTCACATCTTGGCCTTCTGGTGTGTAAAGATCAGCGTCGGTGCCTACTTTCACTTTCACTGGTACTTCTTCACTTGAGCCATCTGGATAAGTCACTACGATCGTGCCGTCTTTTTCACCTGGTGTTGTTGTATCGACTGGTTCTTTCCATTCGTACTTCGTTCCTTCTGGCAAGTCACCTTTATTCTTGATACCTTCCGCTGGATCTGGTGTACTACCGATGTCTGTTTGGATATCTTGGCCTTCTGGCGTGTAAAGATCAGCGTCTGTTCCTACTTTCACTTTCACTGGTACTTCTTCACTTGAGCCATCTGGGTAGGTCACTACGATCGTGCCGTCTTTTTCACCTGGTGTTGTTGTATCGACTGGTTCTTTCCATTCGTACTTCGTTCCTTCTGGTAAGTCACCTTTATTCTTGATACCTTCCGCTGAATCTGGTGTGCTACCGATGTCTGTTTGGATATCTTGACCTTCTGGTGTGTAAAGATCAGCGTCTGTTCCTACTTTCACTTTCACTGGCACTTCTTCACTTGAACCATCTGGATAGGTCACTACGATCGTACCATCTTTTTCACCTGGTGTTGTTGTATCAACTGGTTCTTTCCATTCGTACTTCGTTCCTTCTGGTAAGTCACCTTTATTCTTGATACCTTCGGCTGGATCTGGTGTGCTACCGATGTCTGTTTGGATATCTTGACCTTCTGGTGTGTAAAGATCAGCGTCGGTGCCTACCTTCACTTTCACTGGCACTTCTTCACTTGAACCATCTGGATAGGTCACTACGATCGTACCGTCTTTTTCACCTGGTGTTGTTGTATCAACTGGTTCTTTCCATTCGTACTTCGTTCCTTCTGGTAAGTCACCTTTATTCTTGATGCCTTCAGCTGGATCTGGTGTGCTACCAATATCTGTTTGGATATCTTGACCTTCTGGTGTGTAAAGATCAGCGTCGGTGCCTACCTTCACTTTCACTGGCACTTCTTCACTTGAGCCATCTGGGTAAGTCACTACGATCGTTCCGTCTTTTTCACCTGGTGTTGTTGTATCGACTGGTTCTTTCCATTCGTACTTCGTTCCTTCTGGCAAGTCACCTTTATTCTTGATACCTTCGGCTGGATCTGGTGTGCTACCGATGTCTGTTTGGATATCTTGGCCTTCTGGTGTGTAGGTCTCAGCATCTGTAGCAGCTGCCTTATATTGTGCGGTATATTCTGCTGTCGTCTCAAAAGTTGCTGGTAGGGCTGGCGACCAAGCTTCAGCACCATCTTTTTGTACGAACCCTTCATTTGGAACAACTGTTGGCAAGGTAAGTTCTGCCAGATCCGTTCCTTTTTTCACATCAAAGATCGTACTTGCACCATCAGCAAATTTCCCATCAGTTCCAGCATTAAAGGTCACACGTACATAACCTTCAGGAATAGGAGCACTTGGATCGTTAGTCCGATCAATGATCTTATCTAAGACAGTGACTTCTACCGTTGTCTTGTCTGTTGAGCCATCTGGATAGATGACTGTTACCGGCACATTGTAGACCCCTGGCGTATTGCCATCTGGGAGACTAGAAATATCATCAACTGTGATACTTGGTTGATTTGGTCCAGCTGGATACTCTGGAGCAAATGTAATTGCACCGATAATATTTTCTTCAGTTGTCGCTTCGCCAAAAGGTTTAACGATCGGAGTAGCGACTGGTTCATATTTAGCGCTTTCAGTATCTTTTACAGTGATCGGCACTTCAACGAGTAACTCGTGGATATAACTTGGATCAAATTCATCTGGGAACGAAACTTTGACTTTACCAGTTGTCGTTCCAGGTGTTTTTAGATCGGCAACTGCCGGCACTTCTTCCCATGTATAGGTTGCACCAGTTGGAAATTCACTGCTATTAGCGACCCCATCTTTTGCAGTCGGTAGTAAAGCAATGATCTCTTCTTTAGTTGCAGTATCACTTAAGTCTGGTTTAGTCGCTGTCTCGAGTGCCTGTGCTGTTGGAGCTACACCAACGGTCACAGTCGTCGTTTGTGGTTGGCTATTGTCAACTGCATTTTTATCGCCACCATTGTCAAATTTACTCTTAACTGAGACCGTCAATTCCGTCCCAGCTGCTTGACTTGGGATATCCACACTATACGCAAAGTTCTTTACATCCCCATCACCTTCACTGAAGGTCGGGGTGATCGTCGTCGTTCCAAGGACATTTCCATTTTTATCTAGAACAGTAATGATCTGATCAGCTGTTTCATTGCGGTTGATCGCCACGATACCTTTAACGACTGTTTCTGTCTCATAAACATTGGAAACATCTGGGATCGAAACGTATGGATTGGTCTTATCAGCATCTTCTTTTGCATCTGGGATGTTATCCCCGTCAGAATCACTAAAGCTGATCAAACTTGTTCCGATACTATTTCTGATCGCTTCATTTGTGCTATTAGCAAAGTAGACTGAGAAGAGAAGATCTTTGTCTGCGCGTCCATTAGCTTTCATATCAGCAAAAACCTCTTCGATCGGTCTATTCAAACGGAAAACTAAACGTGTCCCGATCGGTTCAGGTAATAATGGGTTGGTCGCAACGATATTTGTCAAACCATTTTTTGGTACGATCTGACCGACCCCATTGTCATTTAACGTTACAGTAAATTTAGCAGGATCGACTTTATTTTTTGGATTATAAACTTGCGTCATATTTCCAGCTGAATCTTTATAAAAGAAACCGTCAAGTCCGTTGAAATCACGCATATCTAATTCAACATTGTAAGTCCCATCGGCATTCTTTTCTAAATATTGTGTAAGTTCTTTATCGATTTGGAAATTCAGAGTCCAACCTTGCCCGTTCGTATAGGACCAAACAGGACCTTTCTTTTGAGCAGCATAATCAACAATGATCCCACCATTGCCATTTGGATCGCCTAAATTATCATAACCAACTTGTGTCGTCGAACCTAAGAAGTAATCTCCACCGATCACACGATCATCATCAGAGATCGTAATGTCATTTAATGGATTACCTTCTGTGATAAAGAAGCCTTGGGAATCGTCTCCTTCCAAAGACCGTTTTGTTTGCGCATCATACACATAAATATTGTAGATCAGTGGATTATTAGCTACATCACCTAAAGCAGTCAAGGTATTTTTAACACTATCTTTCAAGGTGATCTTGCCTAACGGTGCGATATAACTAGCTGAGATCGCCGCACCACCAAAAATACCGCCTTGCGCATAGATAAATGGGATCTCCCAAATATTTGATAAAGTTCCGTCAGAATTGATCACACGGGTGAAAGTCCGACCTGCATTAGCGTTATAATTATCAGCTGGGTTCAACGTGATACTTTCGACCATATCTGCCATACGCTGATCTAATTGGATCCGGATCTTATAACGTTCTTGTGAATTCGCCCCTTGCATGTAGTGGGCAACAGTAAATGGGATCACATTACCGTCTAAGATCGCAGTTCCAGTAAGCTTGTCTGGATTCATCGAGATCGTTGAGAAAGTATAGTTATATTCTGTTTGTGGAACACTGATACCACTTTCATTTCCGATCGCATCGGTCGAATTCGACGGCCATTGTGAAGAGTCACTAGCTGCAAATGTCGTTATACCTCTCTCTTGGGTATTTGCTTGTTCTGTCAACGCCTTATCTTCAGTTGAAGTTGGTGCAGGCGCTTCAACAGGTTCGATCTCTAGATCTTTGGCTTGTGTTGTGGTCGAAGCTTCAGAAGTTGGAGTTTCTTCAAGAGTTGGAGTTACAGTTTCTGTGGCTGGAGCGTCCATTGCACTATCGTTTGGGAGCGCTTGCGTTTCATCTGTAAGCTCAGTTGTTGGCGCCTCTTGTTCTGTAACATCTTCTTCCTGAGCAGTTGGCGTTGTTTCTTCAGCGATCGTCGTAGCTTCAAGCGTAGGATTCGTTTCAGCTTCTGATCGCGTTTGTTCATCTTCTCCTGTATCTTCACTACTAAATGGAATCACATTCTCATCAACTTCAGTATCACTTGGTGTGACTTTTTCAGTCAAAGGTTCGCCTGTGTTCTCATTTGCAGAAACACGATCATTTCCGACCGTTAAAACAAATGTAGATCCGATCAAGACCGAAGCAACTCCGATAGTGAATTTTTTGATCGTAAAGTGTTGACTTCTTGGTTCTAACTTTTGAGCTTGTAGCTTACGATTATTTTTTGAAAGCATTGAAAATTACCTCCATTCATACTAGATAAAAACAATTCTTAATATCAAGTTATTACAACCAAAGTTTAACTTTTTATATTAAAAAATTCAAATTATTTAACTTAAAAATTAATATACGATAATTATTTTTTAAGTTTTGAATAATTAAAAAATTATTTAGAACTACTATCGATATTGAAATGTAAAAAATAAAGCAATTAAATAAATATTTTTATCTTTATTTATGTAAAATAACAATAATTATTACCTTATTTAATTTTCACAAATTTTTTTGATATTATTGCAACTGATCTCTTTTCTCAAAGTAAGCAAGATTCAGCAATGAAAGTTTCAAACATTGGACCTCCTTTTAGTTACACCTTACTAAATACCAGTAGCTCCAAATACTGATCGTCAATAATTCTACCCAAACAAATAGCCTGATCCCAGAACAAATACCGGGATCAGGCTACCTAGACCTTGATTATTTAGTTGTCTATTTGACAAAATTCAAAAGCTGCTCTTTAACAGATCATTTATCATCTTTATCTAGTTCAAGCAATTGATCACTATCTAATTCTTGGACACCGTCAACAAAATTTTTCTTAGCATCGTCGATCGCTTCTTTTGTTTCAGTGATCGCTCTGTCAGGAATATCTTTAGTATTAGCAAAGATCTCGATATGACGCTTTAAATTCTTGAATTTCATTGGGGCATCACCACCATATTCGCCATCAATGTTGATCATCATTTTAGAATCAACTGATTTAGCCACAACTTTTGCTGTTTTGACATATAAGATCCGCGGATCATTGATATGTTTGCCTCCATTCAAGACCATCGTGATCAAGCGCATGATCTCGATCAAATTACCCGTTTTGACAACGATCAAAGTAAATTTTCCATCGTCTAAACTTGCATCAGGCACGATCTGTTCAAAGCCCCCGACCGAGTTAGTCAGCGCTAAGAAAAACATCGAAGCTTTGTCGTCAAATACACCATCGTCATATTCTAAATGCATTTTGATCGGTTTGACTCGTGGTAATAATTCAGCACCTTTGACTAAATAAGCTAAATATCCAAAGAGCGTCTTAAATTCAGATGGGACTGAATAAGTCAATTCACTCAAAAGACCACCAGCAGCAATATTGACAAAATATTTATCGTTTGCTTGTCCGATGTCCATTTTGACCGTTTCACCTTGAGCGATAACTTTAGCGGCCTCGATCGGACTTTCTCGTGGGATCTTCAATGCCCGAGCATAATCATTAGTCGTACCAGCTGGAATGATCCCAAGTTTGGGACGGTGTTTGAGGGGAGCGATCCCATTGACGACTTCATTGATCGTTCCGTCGCCACCAGCAGCAATTATCAAACTAAAACCAGCTTTGGCTGCACGCATCGCTTCATTTTTAGCTGAGTTTGGCTCTGGAGTTGTCGCAAAAGCACTCGTCTCGTAACCTGCGCGCTCCAAAATATTTAAGATCTCAACGAGGTCATGCTTAAGGGCTTCACGTCCAGATGTCGGATTATAAATAATACGACAACGCTTTTGCATAACGATTTCCTCTCTTTATTTCTTTATCTTTGCTTTAAGCTTGCCATCAAAAGCTTATTGACGACTTTAGGATTAGCTTTACCATGAGTCTGTTTCATAATATTTCCGACTAAGAAACCAACAGCACGATCTTTCCCATTCTTAAAATCTTCGATCGATTGTTCATTATTATCTAAAACTTCATCAATGATCGGTTGTAAAACAGCAGGATCAGATAATTGCACCATACCTTTAGCTTCGACCCAAGCTTTTGGTTCAGTATCGTTTTGAATGATCTCTTTAAAGACTTTCTTTGCGATCTTTGAGGAGATCGTTTCGTCAACGATCAATTTGATCATAGTTGCTAAATGTTCTGGTGTTAGAGCAGTTCCACTTAATTCAACTTTATTTGCGTTCAAATAGGCACTCACTTCACCCATTAACCAGTTAGCCGCCAATTTAGCATCAGCGCCAGCCGCAACTGTTGCTTCATAAAAATCAGCCATCTCTTTAGTTTGCGTCAAGACATTAGCATCATATTCTGTGATGCCCCATTCATTGACATAACGTTGACGCCGTTTCTCAGGCATTTCAGGGATCGAAGCTTTGACTTCATTGACCCATTCATCGGAGATATGCATTGGTGGTAGATCTGGTTCTGGGAAATAACGGTAGTCACTCTTACCTTCTTTGACACGCATCAAGATCGTCTCACCTGTTGTTTCATCAAAACGACGTGTTTCTTGTTCGATCTTACCACCTGCTAAGATCACTTGAGCTTGGCGTTTGGCTTCGTATTCAAGACCTTTTCTGACGTGTTCAAATGAGTTTAAGTTCTTCATTTCAGTCTTAGTTCCAAACTTTTCGGAACCGATCGGGCGAACTGAGATATTGACGTCAGCACGCATCGAACCTTCTTCCATTTTCACATCAGAAACACCTGTAAATTGGATGATCTGACGGAGTCGTGTCAAATAAGCGTAGGCTTCTTCAGGCGAAGCGATATCTGGTTTAGAAACGATCTCGATCAAAGGTGTCCCTTGCCGGTTAAGATCGACATAAGAATAACCATCGCCTGCATGCGTGTTTTTCCCTGCATCTTCTTCGACGTGCATTTCTTCGATCCCGATCTTTTTCTTTGTTCCGTCTTCTAATTCGATCTCAAGCCAACCGTCATGTCCGATCGGTGTTTGATTTTGCGTGATCTGGTAAGCTTTTGGATTATCAGGATAAAAGTAATTTTTACGATCAAAATGGATATCACGTGCGATCTCACAATTGAGAGCTAAGGCTGCACGCATTCCATATTCTAAGGCACCTTTATTGAGCTGAGGCAAAACACCAGGATAGCCCCAATCGATCACGTTTGTATTCGTATTTGGTTCAGCTCCATAAACGACTGGAGCTGGCGAATAAGCTTTTGAAGCTGTTTTCATCTCAATGTGGACTTCAAGTCCGATCGTTGTTTCAAAATTCATTAGTTTTTGCCTCCGATCATTGGTACTTGTTTATGGAAGTCAGTTGCTTGCTCAAAAGCATAGCCTGCCTTATACAGCGTATCTTCTCTAAATTGTGGGGCGATCAATTGCATCCCGATCGGAAGACCGTTAGCAAAACCAGCTGGTAATGACATTCCTGGAAGTCCAGCTAAGTTGACTGGGATCGTCAAGATGTCATTCATGTACATTGTGATCGGATCATCGATCTCATCCCCTAGACCGTAAGCGGTTGTTGGAGCTGTTGGTCCTAAGATCAGATCATAGTCTTTAAAGACATTAGCAAAATCTTGGCAGATCAATGTCCGAACTTGAGCCGCTTTCTTAAAGAATGCATCATAAGTCCCAGCTGAAAGCGAGAACGTCCCTAACATGATCCGCCGTTTTACTTCATCACCAAAGCCTTCAGAACGTGAACGTACATAAACATCTTCTAAGTTTTTAACGTCTTGAGCACGGAAGCCATAGCGGATCCCATCAAAGCGTTGTAAGTTAGACGAAGCTTCTGAAGACGCGATGATGTAGTAAACTGGTACCCCATATTTACTATACGGTAAAGATACTTCTTCAACAGTTGCACCTAATTTTTCAAACGTCTTGAGCGCTTCTTTGATCGCTTCTTTAACTTCTGAAGCGACCCCTTCACCCATATATTCACGTGGAACTGCGATCTTCATTCCTTTGATATCGCCATCAAGTCCTTTGGTAAAATCAGGAACTTCCCGCGTTGAACTTGTAAAGTCACGACTGTCATGTCCACTGATCGCATTCAAAACGTAAGCATTATCTTTGACTGTTCGAGTCAAAGGTCCGATCTGATCTAAACTTGAAGCAAATGCGATCAGACCGTAACGAGACACACGACCGTAAGTTGGTTTGACCCCAACGATCCCGTTATAAGCTGCTGGTTGGCGGATCGAACCACCAGTATCAGAACCTAAGGCAGCTAAAACTTGTCCTGAAGCAACAGCTGCCGCCGAACCACCCGAAGAACCACCTGGAACTTTAGTTTGATCCCAAGCATTCTTTGTTATTTTAAAAGCTGAAGTTTCAGTCGATCCCCCCATCGCAAATTCATCCATGTTGAGTTTACCAACATTGATCATTTGTGCAGCAGCTAATTTCTCCATGACTGTTGCGTCATAGATCGGATCGAAATTACCGAGGATCTTACTTGCCGCTGTCGTTCGCAGATCTTTTGTAACGATATTGTCTTTGATCGCGATCGGGATCCCTGCTAACACATTATTTTGATCAAAACCATTAGCATCCAAAGCTTGAGCTTGTTCTATAGCTTTTTCTTCGTTTAAGGTCAAAAAAGCTCCGATCTTTTGATCACGTTGTGCGATCGTTTCAAAAGTTTTCTTTGTTAGTTCTGTAACACTGAGTTCTTTTTTTACTAAGCTTTCATGCAAGCTCGTCAGATCGTTTGTAAAATAATCCATCAACTAAGCTTCCTCACTTTCATCAATGATAGCTGGAACTTTGATAAAGCCATCTTTACTTTCAGGAACATTTTTCATTAATAATTCACGGTCTGTTCCTTTGACCGCCAGATCTTCTCGCATTACATTAAAAGCATCTGTCACAGTCGTTGTCACTGGCACATCTGTCGTATCAACTTCGCTTAATTGTTGGACCATATTGATGATCTGATCCATTTGCCCTGTAAATTTCTCTAATTCTGCGGTGCTAAATTCAAGTTTTGCCAGACTTGCAACGTGTTTGACTTCATTTGCACTGATCGCCATCGTAATCCTTCTTTCTTAAATATCTCTTTAATATTTTAGCATAGTTTATCTATGATTTGAGACACATTCACTATTTATTCAGCAAAAACGTGAGTATAAAAGCTACTATTTCCAGTTTCCCGTGCTAAAAAGGCTTGAACTGTTCCATCTGACCCTTTGATCGTAATATCGATCGGGATCCCACCTGGAAGATAAGTTTTTGCCATTTTCGCAACAAATTGCGTGAAGCTTCTGATCTCCGTCTCGCTGTAAAATTGCGTTGTGATATTAACATGCAACTCTTGTAAGGTCTTATCTTTATATTTAGCCCGAGCAGTTACTCCCGCTAAATTAGGGAAGAAGCTCTGAGTCTTGTTTTTGAAGGCTTCAAAAGAACTCTCATCGTTGTCATTGATCGCACTACTTGTAGCAGTCGCCGGCAAGACTGAAGAGCGCAGATCAGTATCCTTCCACTTACCAAGTGTATCACCACTGTCAGTTACACTATATGCATAAAATGAACCACCCACTAAACTATCATTTGGGGCTTGTTCATACATACAGATCATGATCGGAACATCAGACGCTCCATCTAGTTTTCGCACGCGTTTTAAAACTTCAGCAGCTGCTTTTTTCCCTTCTTCGACCATCTTTTCTTTTGAGATATCAGTCGTATACATTGCACCGTATTCTTCTTTTTGGTAGTAATCTTTACGGTTCATTCCGATCCCGATCGTGATCCCTGCTAAAGTTAATTTACCATCTTTTTCTTGCATATAATCTTGTTCTTCGATCTGTTGTACATAGATCGGATTACGCTTATCGGCATCTTTTTCCCCATTATCTTCAGGATTCAGACCAGTCGGATCATCTTTTGATTTACGTCCAAGCCAATCTGTAACGGTAGCTTTACTTAAAAGTTGACCTTCGCGGAAAATATAGTCTTTAGTCGGAAATTGCTCTTTAGAGAGCGTCGTCAAGCCATTTTCAAAACTTTTTAAATTCAACATATTTTCTGAATTTTGAGTGATCCCAACACCACGAGCTTTACTTGTCAAATAACGCCCATTTTCGATCACACCTTGATAGTCAGAATCATCTGTTTGTCCTGTCGTTTGATATCCTTTGGTCGACTGCTGTGTCGCTTGACTAACAGAATCTGTTGTCCCACTACTTCCTAAATTACCACAGGCAGCTAAAAATAAAGTCCCTGCACAAATACTAGCCAATGCTAAATACTTTTTTTTCACTTCATTTTTCCTCCGTTTGCCTTAGAAATTCTGCTTCATCGATAACTTTGATCCCAAGGTCTTGCGCTTTGACCAGCTTACTACCTGCATCAGCGCCGGCGATCACAAGATCGGTCTTCTTAGAAACACTTCCGGTAACTTTAGCTCCATGTGCTTCTAAGAGCGTTTTAGCTTCTGAGCGTGTAATATTGGTAAGCTTACCTGTCAAAACGACAGTTAGACCGTTTAGCGGATCATCTTGAACAAGTTGTGCTTTTTCAGCTCTAGTTTGACCTAAAAAGCTCAAATTTACCCCAGCACGCTTGAACTCAGCTAAGAGTTCTGTAACTTGTTCGTTTTTAAAATATGTTACAACCGAATCAGCAATTTTTTCACCGATCGAGTCTAATTTAATAATATCTTCAAATTTTGCCTGTCTCAGTTGTTCGATCTCTTGGAAATTCTCAGCTAAGATCAAAGCCGCTTTCGCCCCGACATGGCGGATCCCTAAACCAAATAATAAACGTTCTAAAGAGTTTTGCTTACTTTGTTCGATCGCTTGTAATAAATTATTGGCAGCACGCTCCTTGAATTTTTCAAGTGTCAAGAGCTCTTCAAAGGTCAAGAAGTAAAGACCAGAAGCATCTTTGATCAAGCCTTTATCAAAAAGTTGTTCGATGATCTTTGGACCTAAGCCTTCAATATTCATCGCATTTCGCGAAGCAAAATGCGTCAAACTTTCTTTTACTAAAGCTGGGCACTGAGGATCGATACAACGCAAGGCCGCTTCATCGTCTAAATGAACTAATTTAGCACCACATTCTGGACAGACCGTCGGGATCTGATAAACTTCAGCATCTTTAGGGCGTTTAGCTAAGACGACTTCTGAGATCTCGGGAATGATATCGCCAGCTTTATGCAATTTGACAGTATCCCCGATCCGAATGTCTTTTTGTTGCAAGTAATCAGGATTATGCAATGAAGCCCGCGATACCGTTGTTCCCGCTAAAACCACTGGATCCATCACAGCAGTCGGCGTCACGACCCCTGTGCGTCCGACCGTCCATTCGATCTGACGCACGATCGTTTCTTGTTCATCTGGGGGAAATTTATAGGCGATCGCCCAGCGTGGAACTTTGACTGTATTCCCTAACTCAGCTTGAACTGAGAAAGGATCTGCTTTCAAAACGATCCCATCGATCTCATAAGGTAAATCGGCCCTTTTAGTTTGATATTCATCTAAGTAGCGTTCGATCTCAGTCAGATCCGCAGTCACTTTCGCCTCTTCGTTGACTGGAAACCCCCAAGTTTTTAATTGAGCCAGCGCTTGACTTTGAGTTGTGATCCCAAATTTTTCTGGTTCCATCAAATAATACATAAAAACACTTAATTGGCGTTTTTTAGTCTCAGCTGTATCTAATTGACGCAATGAGCCAGCTGCTGCGTTCCGCGGATTAGCAAAAACAGAGCGTCCTTCTGCTTCACGGCTTTGGTTCAAATTGACGAAAGCCTTTTTAGGCATATAGCATTCACCGCGAACTTCAACATCGATTGGCTCGGACAAACGTTGTGGGATCGCCTTGATGGTTTTCAAATTAGCTGTGATATCTTCACCGATCAAACCATTTCCACGTGTTGAACCTTTGACTAAAACACCTTTTTCATAAACTAAAGAGATCGCTAAACCATCGATCTTCAATTCGCAATCAAAAGCAACTGTTTCACCTATGCTTTCAGTCAATTTTTTGACGAATTCAGCTAACTCGGCCTTCGAAAAAACATCACCTAATGAAAGCATCGGGATCGAATGGGTAACTTTTTCAAAACCATTTGCAACTTGTCCTCCAACACGTCGAGTCGGCGAATCTGCCGTTATGCTTTCAGGATATTTAGCCTCAAGTTCAACTAAACGTCGATAAGCTTGATCGTAGACATGATCTTCAACTGTTGGACGATCTAATTCGTAATATTCTTTGCTCCACTTGGTCAGTCTCTCTCTGAGAGTAACGATCTCTTGTTGTTCCTTAGCTTCCATCTTTATCCTCTTCTATCTTAGATCTTTGTGATCGGTGCAAAAGCTGCTAAAAGACGTTTGATCCCTTGACCAGCAAAAGCGATATCGAGTTCACTTTCTTCGCCACTGCCACTGACTTTGACGACCGTTCCGATCCCCCAAGCCTTATGCTCGACTTTATCACCGATATTCCATTGTTTTTTATCTGCCCCTGTTCCAGTTGCTTTTTCAACTGTTCCAGCTGGTTTACGATAATGCTTCTTTTCAAATGGGACGTTTAGCGTACTCTTATTTTGACCAACATAACTTTCAAGCGTTTCTCCTTCATGGATCAATAATTCGTCTGAGATCTCATCGACAAAACGTGAAGCTGGATTGCTTTGTCGACGCCCATAAAGCATTCGGGATAAAGCATTCGTCAAATAAAGCTCTTCTTCAGCCCGAGTGATCCCCACATAGGCTAAACGTCTTTCTTCTTCCAATTCATTTTCATCAAAAGTAGCGCGACTGAGCGGGAAGATCCCTTCTTCTAATCCCATCAAGAAAACCGTCGGAAATTCAAGCCCTTTAGCCGCATGCAAAGTCATCAAAGTTACCTCGTCTGCTTCTTCCTCAACACTATCTTGGTCTGAAACTAAAGCTAAGTCAGCTAAGAAGTCAACGAATGGATCGCTCTCTTCTTCCTCTGGCTGCCAATTTTCATCAAATTGTTTTGTAACTGAAAGAAACTCCTCTAAGTTTTCTAAACGACTTTGGTCTTCTAAAGTATTTTTTATGCGTAAGCTTTCTTTGTAACCTGATTCATCTAAAATGATCTCAGTCAATTCTGTGATATTTTTACTCTTTTCAAATTCATTGAAGCGCCGGATCAAGCTTGCAAAATTTTCAAGTTGCTTAGCAGCTTTACCACTCACCTCAGTCATTACAACATTTTCAGCTGCTTCGATCAGCGACAGGCCGTTCATCTCAGCAAAATTTTGCAATTTCGTCAAACTTGTCGCTCCGATCCCACGCTTTGGTTCATTAGCAACACGCATAAAACTCATTGAATCATTCGGATTGGCTGCTAGACGCAAGTAGGCCAAAATATCTAAGATCTCTTTGCGATCATAGAAACGATGCGCTCCGACTAATTTATAAGGGATATTAGCTTTGACAAAAGTTTCTTCGATCACACGTGACTGGGCATTCGTCCGATAAAGCACAGCAAAATCACCATATTTTTCCGCATTTTTGCGCATTTTAGCTTGGATCTGTTTGACAACATAATAAGCTTCATCATTTGCATTGCTTGCCCGGTAATAATGGATCTTTTCACCAGCATTATTTTCAGTCCACAATGTCTTAACTTTTCGGTTGACGTTATTTTCGATCACTTCGTTAGCTGCTTGGAGGATCGTCTTAGTTGAGCGGTAATTTTGCTCTAATTTGATCACCGTAGCATCGGGATAGTCTTCTTCAAAGTTCAGGATATTTTCCATGTTAGCGCCCCGCCAACCATAGATACTTTGATCAGCATCCCCGACAACACAAAGATTGCGATATTCTTTGGCTAGCAAACTAACAAGTTGGTACTGAGCTTCATTTGTATCTTGATATTCATCGACGTGGATATAGTGAAACTTATGTTGGTAAAAAGCAAGTGTTTCCGGTGATTCTTCAAATAGGCGGATCGTTTGCATGATCAGATCATCAAAATCAAAAGCTTGATTATTTTGTAATTGTTCTTGATATAAGGCATATGCATCACTGACTATCAGAGCAAATGGATCTGTTGCTTCTTTTTTGAGTTCAGCTGGTGTTTTCAATTCATTTTTAGCATTTGAGATCGCACTCAAAACAGAGCGTGGATCATATTTTTTTACATCGACATTTAAATTATCAACTAAAATATGCTTCATCAGCGTGCGCTGTTCACTTGTACTAGCGATCGTAAAGTTCCGATCGTAGCCGATCTTTTCAGCATCTCGACGTAAGATCCTGACGCATAAGGCATGAAAAGTCGAGACCCAAATGTCCTCAGCCCCTTCTTGGATCAAATTATTGATCCGTTCCCGCATCTCACGTGCAGCTTTATTGGTAAAAGTAATGGCTAAAATATTCCAAGGATTTACATTTTTTTCTTCGATCAAGTAGGCTACCCGATGTGTCAAGACACGAGTCTTACCACTACCTGCTCCTGCCATGATCAGTAACGGACCTTCTGTACAGGCTACAGCTTCGGCTTGTTTTTCATTCATACCGGCTAATAAATTTCTTGCTGTCAAATCTTCAAATCCTCTCTAAAATTTTGGTCATCATCTATTATAGCAAATATCACGCTGTGATTTCTGTCGACTACTTTAAGATAGAATTTAGCACCTCTTAGCTTTTAATTTTATTGACCATCAAGCAGTACTTTAACTTCTAATATGTGATCCTCTGCTATATAAAATGTAAGCCAACATGATCATATTTGAATATATTCTAATATGTTTTTAGCAGCAATTACACCACTCCAGTTAGCGTTACCCTCTCAAAAATAAGTTACTTATCTTATTAGTTCCTAGCACATATTTGCGCTATATTTCTAGAATTTACGATAATAAACATTCTATCATAGATAGAAGCTTTATAGCCCACTATCTACAAGAAAGTTTTCTGCTCATGTTTTCAGCATTGATAAGCCCTGGGTTCTGTTCTTAAACACTTAGTAAGAACATTTTTTAATAGACACAAAAGACGTCGGTAAATCTTTACCAACGTCTTTTGATTAGACTATTTTTCAGTTGTTTCGATCTCATCCCAGATCCCAGTCGCCTCAACTTGTTGGGCAATATCTTTTCGGTCATCCCCTGTCACTAAAATATAACCTTCGACTTCGACTGGATGAAGTGATTTGGGATAACGGAAATAATTATAGTGCCAGTTTTTCTTCAAGACCCATTGTGTGCGTAAAGATGCAAGATCTTTAGTCTCGACCATGACCATCTCTACTGGTGTGACAAATTTCGGCTGACTCAAAGGCATCTGGGCTAGCGCACGTAAATGCTGTTCAAACATCGATACATCAGTTGCCTTATCAAAGACATATCCCGAAGGATGCAAAGCCGGCACGATCCGTTTGATATAAAGCGCTCCAGCCTTAGTCAAAAAGAACTCAGCTTGTAAGATCCCAACGTAGTCTAAGCCCTCAACGATCAAGCCCGTCAAACGCTTGATCTCGTTTAAAACATCACCATCGACCTCAGCCGGAACAAGAGTCGCATGTAAATGATGATCACGATAAGTATCTTGTGCAAATGGGAAGTAAGTCAAATTCCCTTCAACATCGCGCGCTAATGTGACTGAGATCTCTTTTTCATAAGGGATCCATGATTCTAAAATATAAGTCCCTAAATCGATAATATCGGCACATTTGGCGATATCTGTTTGTTTTTGGATGAGCTGCTTACGGTGTTTACCAAATCCCTTTTGGATCGGTTTTAACACACATGGATAACCGATCGAAGTCACCGCTTGGTAGATATCGTCTAAACTAACGATCGTAGCATATGGTGCAACATTGATATTTAGCTGTTCAAAGAAAGCTCGTTCTAGTAAACGATCTTGTGTGATCTCAAGTGTATCACTTCCTTGAGGAACTTTTGTGAACTGGCTCAAAAATTTGACAGCTTCAACATCGATACTTTCCGAAGTATAAGTCACGACATCACATCGTTGCGCAAAATCCTGTAGCTTCGTGCGCTCACGTAACTTTCCAACGATCTTTACGTCGGCTTCATTCAAAACAGGATTGCTTTCATCGGCACAGTAAACGATCACTTGAAAACCAAGTTTTTTAGCTGCTCGAGCTAACATGATCCCATTTGGATTTCCGCCGATGATCCCGAGCGTATCCCCAGGGAATAAAATATCATTTTTCATTGACTTCATATCCTCTTTGTTTTAGCGTTTCTTCAATTTTACCACATTTTTAATTTATATCTAACCTAGGCGGATCTTAAGTTTTACTTACTTTGGCCCATTTTTTGTCCAACTTCTTGTGCTTCTTTAGCCCGCAAAGAAACCTCATCGACTAAAAGACCCGCTTTGCCTTTGAAACATAGATTCAATAAAACAGAAGCCAAACTAGCAACAACGATCCCATTTCCTAAAAATAATTGTAGTGTTTTAGGTAACGCTTGGAAGATCGTGGGATAGATCGAAACGCCAAGGCCTAACCCTAGCGAGACAGCAACGATCAAAATATTTCTTTGATCGGCAAAATCAACATTGGCTAAGATCCTGATCCCTTGCACACTGATCATCGCAAACATCACTAACATCGCTCCACCTAATACTGGAGTTGGGATCATCGTTGCCAAGGCACCAGCTTTAGGTAAAAGACCTAGTAACATCAATAAAATAGCTGACCAATAGATCGGTTTCCGAGTCTTGATCCCTGAAAGTTCTAATAGACCAACATTTTGTGAAAACGTCGTATATGGAAAAGTATTAAAGATCCCCCCTAAAACAACTGCCAGCCCTTCGGCGCGATAGCCTAGTTTTAGATCTTTTTCAGTGATCTTTTTATTTAAAATATCGCCTAAAGCAAAATAAACACCTGTCGATTCAACCATTGAAACTAAAGCAATAATGATCATCGTTACTGAAGAAGACCATTCAAAATGGGGCACACCAAAGTAAAAAGGTTGGGGAACATGGAACCACGCCGCTTCTTTTAACGGTTCAAGCGAAACGACCCCTAAAAGTGCAGCCACTAAACTTCCCACGATCAAACCTAACAAAACGGCGATCGAACTTAAAAAACCTTTAGCAAAGACTTGGATCGCTAAGATCAAGATGACCGTCAAAAAACCCAGGGTGATATTCGTCAATGAACCAAAGTCTTTAGCCGTGCTCGTGCCACCTCCGATATTTTGCACCGCGATCGGGATCAAAGTCAGTCCGATCACTGTGATCAAAGTCCCTGTCACAACAGGGGGAAAGAGGCGTTTGACTTTTGAAAACTGACCTGCGACCAAACATACAAAGATCCCAGCTACGATGATCGCACCATACATCGTTTGGATCGTAAAGTGTTGCCCGATCATCTTTAACGGTTCAACGGCTTGGATCGCACACCCTAAGACGACCGGAAGTCCGATCCCAAAATAACGATTACGCATCAATTGTAAAAGTGTAGCTAGACCACACATAAAGATATCGATCGAAACAAGGTACGTCATTTGGGCACTATTGAAACCTAAAGCTGTTCCGATCAAAAGTGGCACAGCAACTGCACCTGAATACATTGCTAATAAATGCTGCAGGCCTAAAAGCGCGGCTTGTCCATTAGTTGTTTTTTTCATCAGTTTCCCCCACAAAGTGTACTTTATCGCCTTCAAAAGAAGCGATCCTAGCTAGTGATTCTAAGCGAACGCCTTGATCTTTGATCAATTTTGCTCCTTCTTGGAAAGATTTTTCCACGACGATCCCAACACCTACGATCTGGACTTGTGCTTGCCGACAGATCTCAAGGAGTCCATTTACCGCCTGACCATTAGCTAAAAAATCATCGATCACTAAAACGTGGTCAGTTGCCGACAAAAATTTTTGATCGACACTGATCGTATTCGTCACTTGTTTTGTATATGAGTAAACTTCAGCGGTATACACATCATCATTCAATGTACTTGGCTTTTTCTTACGTGCAAAAACGACCGGAACATTCAACACAAGCCCAGCCATGATCGCTGGTGCAATGCCAGAAGCTTCGACTGTCAAGATCTTAGTGATCTTTTCAGGTGCAAATAAACGCGCAAATTCTTGACCGATCGCATACATCAACTGCGGATCGATCTGATGATTCAAAAATTGATTCACTTTCAAAACATTGCCTGGTAAAACTAGACCATCTTGTCTGATCCGTTCTTCTAATAATTCCACAAAAAAACCTCCTAAAATAACGAAAAAAGACCAGAGTCCTCCTCTGGTCTTTACCTCACGTACTCATAGTCCAAGATTTACGGTCTTGGGTAGAAACTTGCCAACCAGATCATGGCTATTATATAAGTACTTCCTGTAAGTTAGAATAGCATACCTAAATATCCCATTCAACCCTATCATTCGTATTTTACGGTGATTTTTTTATTTTTAGCTAAACATCATACTGATTTAAGTTATATTCTTTGATCAAAGCGATCAATTTCTGCGCATAGTTCGGGTCTGTGGCATAACCTTGATCTTGGAGCGCTTGCGCAGCCTGAGTATAATCAGTTGCCGTCAAAACAGCTTGATAATGGGCTTTATTCCAATCTGTTCCGTTGACAAATAGCTGTGTATGCGCCCGAACAGACTCATCCCAACTTGAATAAACTGCAAACGTATCTTTGATCGTGATCCACTGACCATCAACATATTCTTTAGTCGTCATCAAAGAACCATTTGTACTTTTGATACCAAATAGGTTGTTATATTTAGCAGAGAGTTCACTTTTGCCCCAGTCAGACTCTAAAGCTGCTTGAGCTAAAGTAATACTCGCTAAAACGCCATAACGTTGTTGTTCTTCTTTGGCGACTGGCACAAGTGATGCGATAAATTGCTCTTTTGTCTGATCACTTTGGGCAGAAACAACTTGTTCATTTTGCAGATCGTTCCAATATTCATAGACCCCATTTCCAAAAGCTACTAAAACTAACACGATAAAACTAACGAAAAGCATTCGAGCTACTTGTTGTTTTCTTTTTCGTGTCACATACTCCCGCCTTTCTTAAAATCATCTTTACTTGATCCGTTTGGCTAATGGCAAAGCCACCGCCGGAGAAACAATAGCCGCGATCAGTGCTTCAGGTATCCCGTTCGTCAAGACTAGACCTAAAAGGTATGGCATCAACGCTGCTGTATCTAAACCATACATCACTTGTGATTGCCCCCGATAAAAAAGATAGATCTGGCCTAAAACTAAAAACGTATTTGTCAAAGAACCTAAAACACTCGCTAGACTAGCTGCAAAGATCTTTGAGTGAAAGCTTTTTTTAGCCCAAATAAAGGCATATCCGGCAACGACTCCGATCAAGATCCGTGGTAAGATCGAGATCAAAGGGTTGACAAACACGATCGGGGCGATCGGACTTGTTGGCCAAACAAAGGCTCGGATAAAGGTGATCGTCCCCCAGATTCCCCCAACGATCGCCCCATCTTTTGGTCCAAGCAAAAGGGCAGCGATAATGACAGTCACGTGAATGATCGTCAAATTGAGCACTCCTAATGGGATATAACCTAAAAAAGGGATAAAGTTTTGTAAGATAATGATCGCTGTAAATAATGCTAACAAAGCGATCCGTAATGTTTTTTTCTTTTTTTTCAACTTAAATAACATCCTCAGTAAAAGATCTTTGTCTTATTATATTATCGATAGCGCTCAAACTCAAAAAAAATGTTTTGCTGACTGCGCTAATGTTTAAAGCAGATCCACCAAAACATCTTACGTTAGATATTTTCGGTATTTAAAGGCTAGTGAAGCTTCGGCCAAAAGACTCAAGCTCGCTAAACCAAAAGAAACACCGATCCCAAAACTTTCTGTCACCCAACTCATCAAAAACAGTAGACCCGCAAAACTCAAAGTCGAGATCACTTCAAACACAGAACTAAGATCGACCAGTAGTTCTTTAGCAACACTTTCCTGATACAAAACGGCTTCTGGGACCTCTTTTAGCTGAGAAACGATCCCGATCAAAACTGAGCAGGCTAAAAAGACACTTGGAACTGGTATTTTTAAGATCACGATGTTGAACAAAACCGTTAAAAGTAATGCTGAGATGATCGCAAAAACTTTCCTAGTGACTAAAGCGTCAGCTCTACGGTAAACGATGAGTCCGCCTAAGATGATCCCAAACGAATACGTCATATTTGCATAACCCCAGTAAGCTTGATCTTCATGTAAGACCTTAGTCACAAAAACTAAGATGATCGATGAGACCCAGATCGTATTAGCAAACGTCTCGATCAAGTTCAACGTAACTAAAAGTTTTAATCGTGGCTGTTTGAGTAAGAGCTGCCAACCTTTGAACAGTAGTTGCCAGTTATTTTCAGTTTCAAAACTTGTAAATGCAACGCGCGGTAATAGACACGTCACGCTTGTGGCCAGTATAAATATGCTCAGCGTCACTAATAACCCCCAGTGGATACCTAAACTCGTGTATAAGACACCTCCAAAGCCCCAACCAAGCAATGCTACCGTCTCATCACAAACCGTTAAAACTGAATTAGCTTTAGTCAGATCAGTTGTATAATGCGCCATCAAAGTAACGGTCACTGGGCGTTCGACCCCATCAAGTAATGAGATCACCAAAACTAAAAGATAGATCAAAATAACCGGCAATTTAGGATAAAAAGCCAGACTAAGTGTTAAAAGAGCTAAGATCAAAGTTTTTCCAGCCTGAGTAGCGACCATTATTTGATTTAAAGGTATTTTTTTACTGATCAGCGGTGCCAAAAATGTCGTCAAAAAAGAAGAACTGCCCATCAAGATCGGGATGACTGAACTAGCAAGCAATGAATCTGAAAGCTGATAAATATTAGCAATGATCAAGACCGTTAAAGCTGTATCGGCTAGATCAGCCATGATCTGCGAAAGAGCTAGGCGTTTAAAAGCTTTTGTCATAAGCATTTTAACCTTTTTTTAATTTCAGGTAATAAAATTAAATTTACAAATCTTTCAAACTCTTTCTTTTCCCATCTACATTGTTTATCAAAATCAACGTCAGCAGATAACTTACACCCTCCAGAGCAAAAGCCGCCTAAGTAACAAGTTTGACATACTTTATAGTCTAAAAATGTTTTTGTTTCATGCTCATAGGTCAATAGGTCAAAATTATCTAAATTTCCCAAAATATACTGCGGACGCCCTACTGTTACAGTGCATCTGAATAAATTCAATTCGTTGTCCACATAGTAAACTTTTTCATATGGCGAGACATTCCAGCAATAGTTATATATCCCCTTAATTTGTTCTTCATTAAAAGACAGATCCAACTTATCTGTAATATTTTTACATGTTTGAATAAAGCCAGCATGCAAATTATTTGGAATACCATCTTTAATTTTCATCAATTCGAGCAAGATATCTGTTTCTGATACAATATAATCATCATAGCCAGTATCAAAAAAGCGATCATCAACTCTGCCAACATTCCAATAAAAATTCTCTCTTTCAAAGTATCCTTGATCCACGAAATAGTTAAAAATATCACTTAATTTTGACAAATTAGTTTTATCAAAATTAGTTCCGACATCCATAACTACTCCATAATCTAAAAGTAGCTTTGTTACTGCAAGTAATTTTTCTGGATTATTAGCAACTTTAGTTATTTTCACAGTTTCTCTATAAGTCTCTGGTAAAGTATTTATCGTAACTGCTATAGCTGATATTATGCCTCGATATATGATCAATTTTTTAGCGAAGTATGGTAAAAATATTCCATTTGTTGTAATACCTACCTTGACCTTATGTTCTACACAATATTCAAAAATTCTATCAATTATTGCTTCATTTTTCGGTAATAAAGGTTCTCCACCAAACAACCCGATCGAAATATCTAACTTTGGATCCTTAGCTTGCAACTCAGAAATTTTATCTAAGATAATATTTAAATCAGCCAACGTTATTGTCTTCTTTATTAAGCCATCATACTTTTGTTGAAAACAATAACTGCAGTGTAAATTACAAGAATAAGTAACTGCAATAGAGATCTGTATCCTCTTTTTTGCTTCTAACAATTGTTCACTGTCATACAAAGTATCTACGGTAAAATATTCCAAGTCATTAGCTGGCGTTTTAAACCAATTTTCTAGAGATTCATCTATCTCCACTTTATCGTCCATAATGCATTGATTATCAACAACCAATATTTTATTCCTAAAAGTATTAATAACAAGTGTGTAATTTTGATCAATACTTTTCTTATATATCGATGCCAATGAAAACTTCTTTAACTTACCTACAGACAAAATAGGTTTTAAAACACCCTCTTCAAGTTCATAGTTCATCCTTGAATACCTCGTAAATCAATAGCGACGACGTATGGTTTTCCTATTATCATTTGCAATAGAAACTAAAGTGGAGTTGCTCGCCTCTGCAACTGATCTATAGAAAGCCATTTTTGCATCGATTTTTTTCATAAGATTTAATTCTTCTTCTGTAAACTCGATCGTCATAATTTCACCTCCTAGATAAATTTTGTAAGCTTACATTAATTAGTTTACACGTAGTTATTCAATTAAAAAAAATTTCCCTTATTTGCAAATTCCACTTTAAAGAATCTGTTCTAAGTCTTGTTCATATGTATCGGCTAAGTGATCGCTCGCAACTAAACGCAACATTGCGATACATTTACGTAACTCAAGTAAAGCTTTATAGCTTTTTGTTGCTCGATAACAAGCCAAATTTTTGCAATAGTGAAAAAACAAACGTTCATAAATCTCGGTCTCCGTAAATTCTAAGTTTTTAAGTTGTTTTTCAAAATATACGGCATCACTTAATTTATTTTGTTTTATGCAAGTCAAATACCCTTTTAGAAGCATTTTTGACAATAATTTTCGATTTTCGGGTAATTCTTTATATAAATCTGAACGCCGAACCATTTCACGAGTTAAAACCATTAGAGATTGATGATTTAAAACTTCAATAGTATTTACAAAAAATAATAACTCATAACGCCCCCACTCTTCGACACTAAATAAATACTCAGTTAGATAGTCTATATCTTTTTTTTCATAGCATGTTTCCCCAGTCATCTCTTGCATTTTGATCTTAAGTAAAATAACCTTTAATTGACCAAATTTCGTATGTTCATCTTCTTCTAAAGTTGCAATTAGAAGTCGTTTTAATCCAGCAATATTTTTAGATAGACTAAACCGTTCAACTTGAACTAATAATTCACTTAATTCATCTTGTTGAAAGTCGTGCATAGTATAGGTAAATTCATCTAATGGAATCTTTAGTATATCCAAAGCCAACATAAATTTTGTAACTGTCAAATCTGTTTTTCCATGTTCAAAACGTGATAATTGTGACGTTGACAGTCCAGTAGTTGTGAGGTCTTTTAGCTTTAAGCCTCGAGCTCTACGAAATTTTTGAAAAACTTCACCACTTAACCGCATTTTTTACCTCCTTTGCATATATGGGAATTTTTTCAAACGATAGCACAGCTCATGCCAAAATAAAAGTCCCAGTTTTTTAGCTAAAAAAAGTAGTAACACCATTTGGCATTACTACTTTGCAATAAATTAGATGAATTGTAAGATCGCCATCAAGATCGGTACTACGACGACGAATAAGACGGTACTCATTACGACTACATCAGTTGCGTACTTAACGTCACCATGTGCTTCTTTAGCTAAGATCGGCAACACAGCTAACATTGGTGTTGCTGACTGTACGACTAACGTTTGGCGCATCAAAGTTGGTAGATCGATCCCAAAGCTTGCCCCCGCTTTTAACAATAAGATCAAAACTAAAGGTGACAAGATGAAACGCCCAACAAGTGCTAAGATCGAGTCCCGTTCAAATTTGAAGTTACCTAGACCTGCATCACACAAAACGATCCCGATATAGATCAAGGAAAGTGGTGTTACTAAAGCGCCGACATATGAAAGTGTTTGACCCATAAATGTTGGCACAGGTAGATCTAATAGTAACCAGATGAGCGCAACGATAAAGCCGACAAGTGGCATCGGTAAGAGTTTTTTCCAGTTGATCTTGTGTTCTTTTTTCTCGTTAGTGACTGTTGGGTCATCATTTGAGATCAAGTAGACCCCAAACGCCCAAGTCGAAACGGTATTGATGATATAGTAGATCAAGAAATAACTCATCGCTTTTTCGCCAAATAAAGCATTATTTAAAGGCATTCCGATAAAGATCGTGTTGGCGTTAACGACTGCGTTGATAAAGATCCCGCGGCGTCCTTTTTTGATCTTTAAAACTTTAACTGTCAAATATGCGATCAAATAACCGATCACAACAGCAAGCGCTGGAAAAATGATCCCTTTTCCTAAACTGAGTAGACTCGAACGCGTCAAGTTATTCATGACCCCCATAAAGATCGATGCAGGTAAGGCGATCTTCGTGATCAAAGAGGCGATATTACCGCCAAACGAATCAGCAAACCAGCCTGTTTTGCGTAAGATGTAACCTAGCGCCATGATCAAAACGATCACTAATACACTCTGAACTGAAGTCAAAAAGACTGTCATCTCTAAATTCTCACTTCTCTTTCTAAACTACGCTCTTAGTAGCGTGGTTCCCATTTTAGATCGGCAACTGCTTTAGCTGCATCATCAACTTTTGCCAAACCTTGGTCGATCGCAGATTGAGCTACGACTTTGGCAACTGTTTCAGAAAATTCTTGTAATTTTGCCACTGGTGGTAAAACAGCTGCCCCTGGAAGATCTGGGTCAACGATCCCACCTAAAGCATGTGCAGCTGCTGCTAACATTTGTTCATTCAAAACAGTTGCTTTAGCAGCGATCGCACCAAAGCCGACCCCTGGATAAACTAAAGCGTTGTTAGCTTGACCGATGTTATATGTCACTCCGTTATATTCGATATCGCCTGCTGGGATACCTGTTGCAACTAATGCACGACCATCTGTCCATTCCAAAAGATCTTTAGCTGTGGCTTCAGCTAAACGAGTTGGGTTTGAAAGTGGGAAAATGACTGGACGTTTCGTATGAGCTGCCATTTCCTTAACGATACTTTCTGTAAATGTCCCAGGTTGCGTCGAAGTTCCGATCATAACTGTTGGGTGCACCGCTTTGACAACAGCTTCTAAGTTTGTCAATTCATCTGCATTAGCAAATTCTGAACGTTTCCGCACGAAAGCTTTTTGCCCCGGAGTGAGGTCAGGCGTATCTTCAAATAAAAGCCCTTGTTTGTCAACAAGATAAAAATGCTTGCGCGCTTCTTTCTCACTTAAACCTTCACGAACTAATTCATCAAATAGCATATTGGCGATCCCAATACCAGCTGTTCCAGCCCCAAATGTCAAGAAGATCTGATCGGTGATCTTTTCTTTTGAAATGTTCATCGCACCTAAAACACCAGCTAACGAGATGATCCCGGTTCCTTGAATATCATCGTTGAACGTTAAGATCTTATCTTGATATTTTTCTAAGATCACCGCTGCGTTAGATCGACCAAAATCTTCAAAGTGAAGTAAACTTTCTGGGAAGAGCTTTTCGGCTGCCGCTACAAATTTATCGACCATAGCATGGTATTTTTCACCATAAACACGTTTATGCTTATTTCCAAGATAAAGTGGGTCGTTCAATAATTTTTCATTGTTTGTTCCGGCGTCAAGTGAAACAGGTAAGACTTGTTTTGGATCGATCCCAGCAGCTGCGGTGTAGACCATCAATTTACCAACGGCAATATCTACACCGTTTACGCCCCAATCCCCCATACCTAAGATACCTTCAGCATCAGTTACGACAAGTAAACGGATATCACGATCACCCGCGACATTCTTCAAAGTTTCTTCGATGTCATCTTGTTCATCGACTGAAATAAATGCTGCTTCTTGGGGACGGGTAAAGATCTCACTGTATTGCTCGATCGATTCAGCGATCACTGGATCATAAACGATCGGCATAAATTCAACGATATGTTCACCCATCAAGTAGTAGAATAAAGTCCGGTTCGTATTGAAAATATTCATCAAGAATTGACGTTGTTCTAGTTGTGAAGTCTTGCTCTTGAATTGAGCATATGCTTGAGTTGCTTGTTCTTCTAAAGTTTGGACTTTAGCTGGCAAGGTCCCAACTAGACCAAGTTCTTTTCTTTCTTCTTTTGTAAATGCTGTTCCTTTATTGATAAAAGGATCATTTAAAATACTCATTGCTTTATCCATTTTTATTTCCTCCACATAACTTAAGATCGTGAACCATTTTAAATCTTGCTATTTTTTATAGTCAACTTTATGTTAAACTATTAATATTATTAATATGAGCTTTTAAAATCCCATCAAATCAAGGATCTTATCATGAATATCAAAGATTTAGAATATTTTCACCAATTAGTACTCGAAAAAAATTTTTCAAAAGTTGCAACTTACTTTAACGTCAGCCAACCAACGATCACTTTAGCGATCAAACGCTTAGAAGAAGAATTTCAAACACCACTTTTTGAAAGAGATCGTTCGCATAAAAAGCTACATGTCACTTTAGCCGGCCAACAACTTGATCAGCATGTGTCACTGATCCTAAACGAATTAACACTAGCTAAAAAAGAAGTTCTCCGCACAAAAGAGGAAAAACTACTGTTTGGTCTCCCGCCGATCATCGGTAACTATTTTTTTCCAACGATCGTCACTCACTTGATCTCAAGTGGTCTGATCGCCCAATTTCATACAACTGAAGCTGGTTCAGATGCTCTTTTGAAATTACTATTAGATGGTTCGATCGATTTTTGCCTTTTAGGCTCACTCGAACCACTAACACAACGTGCTTTGAATGCTGAAACATTTGCTTCGACAGAATTCAAGATCATCGTTAGCAAAAAACATCCCCTCGCTCAAAAAAAAGCAGTCCATTTTGCTGAACTCAAAAATGAACAATTTATCGTTCATAATGAGGGGTTTATCCACGACAAAGCTTTGCGTCTTTTAGCACGCCATAATCACTTCACGCCTGATATCATCTACCAAACAAACTATGTCCATGTTTTGAAATCGATGGTCCAAAGTAATACAGGGATCGCTTGTCTTTCAGAGATCGCCCTTTCGCCTAACGATGACCTTGCTGTCCTAGATCTCTTAGATGAAGACCGCCCTAAATTTTTACTTTCGATCGTGATGCGTTCCAACCAAGTTTTGACTCCAACAAAAGAAAAACTCTTACAGATCTTGCGTGAATCAGTTTATCAAAATAAGTAAAAATGACCGGCTAAGTTAGCGCTTTGTTCAACTAACTTAGCCGGTCATTTTAGTCTTTTATTCTTTACGTAAAGCTTCTACTGGATCAAGTTTTGAAGCCCGATCAGCCGGTAAGAAACCTGCGATCATACTGATCACGATACTCAAACCGATCCCGATCAAGGCATAACTAAGTGTTAATGAGACGACCGGTACTTCAAATGTCGCGATCGTAAAGCGATTTACTAAAAGCTGAAGCCCAAATGTCACTGCAACTCCTAAAAGTCCCGAACTCAGACCGATCAAGAAAGCTTCTGAAACAAAGATCCGGCGAATATCACGGCGGCGGGCACCTAAAGCTTTCAAGACCCCGATCTCTTTTGTCCGTTCAACGACCGAGATATTCAAAACAACTAAGATCATGATCGCCGAAACAACAAGTGAGACAGCCGCGATCGCAGCTAAAACATAACTGACAACATCTAACATTTGGGTAAACATCGCTGTCATCGTTTCTTGCATCGAACCACTAAAACCAAGTTCTTTAACTTTATCTTTGATTTTTTCGGTATTATCTTTATTTTTCGTGTAGAGGTAAACTACATTAGGTTTTAATTGTAGACCATTAGCGGTAAAAAGTCGGTTCAATTCACTGTAAGACATGATCGCAGTACTAAAATTAGAGCCTTGTTGTTCATACGTACCACTAACAGTAAATGTCTCTTCAACTTTCTTATCACCTAAAGTCAAAGTTACATTGACTTTTTTACCAACAAGATCTTCGCCTAATAGATCGGCAGTCCCTTTATCAAGCAAGATCTCACCTTTCTTAGGTGCTTTCCCATCAACGATACTTGACTTCGTAATGTTTGACGACATCGTTTGTAAAGTCATGATCGTTGCATTTTGCTTTTTATACGTCACACTATTTGTCCCAAGCGATAAAGTCGAATAACCTTTTTCAACTTTATCAACACCTTTGATCGCACTTAATTTTTTTAGATCTTTAGCTGTAAAATCATTATCAGTGCCTTTGCCAGTCAAAGCTGCCATATTGTTTTGCTGGATCTTACTGAGCTCAGCTGGATCGCCACTGGAAAGATCTTTTTGTTGTTTTTGATCGGGAACCATGCTTTGCCGATGAACTTCAGTCACATTGGGATTAGCATAACTATTCATCGTATCTTTGATATACGTTGTTACTCCCCGTCCTAGTGCCAACATCAAAACAACAGCCATGATCCCGATACTCGTTCCAAAAGCTACTAAAGCATTACGCCCTAATTTAGCCTTCATATTAAGAAAAGCTAACCTGACTGCATTGAGAAGACTCATATTTTTTGGTTTTGCCGTCTCTTTTTTTACTTCTTTTTCGACATTCAAAGTTCCAAGTTGTTCATCTGAGATCAATCGCCCATCATCGATCCGCAAGATCCGCGTACAATGGGCAGCAACTCGATCGGAATGCGTGACCATCAAGACTAACTTACCACTTTGTGCGATATCTTTGATCAGGTCAAGTACGGTATCAGTTGTTTGCGCATCAAGTGCCCCTGTTGGTTCATCAGCAATGATCACATCTGGATCATTGATCAAAGCACGCGCGATCGCGACACGTTGTTTTTGTCCGCCTGAGATCTGATCTGGTTTTTTATAGACATGATCTTTTAACCCGACTTTTGTTAATAATTCTTTAGCTTTTTGATCACGTGTTGCTTTATCAACATTTGAGAGCGTCATTGCTAAAGCAACGTTATCGATCAAATTTAAATGTGGGATCAGATTAAAATTTTGAAAAATAAAGCCGATACTTTTTTTATGATAATCAGCTAATTGTTTTGGGGAATAATCACGGATATTTTCGCCTCGATATAAGATCTCACCCGAGAAATCTGAGTCTAGGCCCCCGATCAAATTCATCAAAGTCGATTTTCCACTCCCGGATTCTCCAACGATCGAAACTAATTCGCCTGCCTCAAAGGAGGCACTGATCGATCTTAAAGCTTCAAAACGCTCTCCATCAGCTAATTGATAAAATTTAACAACATTTTTTAATTGTAAGATCTCTGCCATTGGCATGCCTTCCTTTCTAGTCTTCTCTTTTTATTTTAATGGCTTTTTAGCTTTAAAAGCTCCCACTTTAAATTGGTTTTGCGTTAATTTAAAAAAGTGTTCGGACAAACCGAACACTTAAACTTTTTATCTTTGAGAACTGATCCACGAAACAACTGCCACTAATATGATCGCCCCTACAAGCGAAGGAACCAGTGCCATTCCTGCTACTTGTGGTCCCCAAGAACCTAACAGCGCCTCACCGATCGCAGATCCGATCAGCCCAGCCAAAATATTATACAGACATCCCATGCGGTCGCCTTGCTTTGTTACAGCACCAGCTAACGCACCGATCACTGCTCCTACAAGCAAAACCCAGAGCCAATGTAACATCGTTGCTCACATCCTTAATCTTTTCTGTCAAATTTTTCTTCGAGATCTTCTTTAAGTTCATCTACTTTTTGACGTGCTTTGCCTAAAAAATTCTCTGCCTTACCTTGACTCTCTCTGACTTTATCGTCTGTGAGCTTACCTTCGACTTCTTTTGCCTTACCTGTCACTTGTTCAGTCATACCTTTAACTTTATCCTTACTCATTTTGCCACCTCTGGACTTTCCTTGGACTCTCCATCTACTATTTGATCATAAACTTTCTTCCACAATGCTCACTTCTTTTCTTCTCTACTTTCACCCTAACAGCTTTAGCGTTCAATTGCACTTAGAGCGTCTTGTAACACCAGTTTTTAATAAAATATAAAAAAATATTATTTTTTATTTAAATAATTTAAGTAAGAGCGTGTGCTATCATGTAATTCTTCTATTTTAGTATTAAAAAAAGCCATGCACCCATGACTTTGTATACATTATAATTTATGAAAAAAGAAGGTAGTTAGCCAACTATCATTTTTTTTGACTTGACGATAGATAAAGCAGGCAAAAAGTACCGCCCCGATAAAATCAGCGATCAGATCTCCCATCGTATCCATCAAGGCTGCTCGACCTAAAAGTAAATGCCCATTTTGCATATATCTTTGTAGATTCATTCCAAAACTATCACATGTAAATTCATAAAATTCCCATAAAACTCCACAAAAAACAGCAAAAGCTACACTATATAAACTAAGAAAGAGTGGCGAAAGACGTCTGATCACAGTTTTATCTAGCAAAGCCCCTGCGACCGATAAGGAAAAACCGCCTAAAAGCGCCCCACTTAATAGGTGGAGTCCTTTGTCCCAATATAAAACTACACTGTAAAAATGATAGATCGTACCTAAATAGACTGAACCATAGATGAATAAAGCAAAAAAGATATACAAAACTGGTGGCAGATAAAGTTTAAAACTTTTAGCGATCAATTTTGGCAGGAGCACGATCATGATCCCTAAAACGATCTCTAGCGCCAAAAAGGCTTCATTTTTAGCTTCAAAGATCATATCTTTTAACGTCAAAAGCAACGATAATCCCATCGAAAGACTGACAAACCACAAAAATATCTCTAAAAAACGCTCACTTGAAAATTTTTTCATTACTGTTTTCCTTTCAAAAATATACTATTCTATATTATTAGTCTAAATTTAGAAGGAGCGCAAGTTTGAACTACCCCAACTTAACCTATGGAACTCAGGTTCGTTCAAAAGTAGCTCTTAAATAGCCTAAAATTTCATCAGACATTACTTTTCTTCGATATTTAACTACAGTTAATAGAGTATACTGAATGTTGATTTTTATCTAATTCCATATTTATACTCCTTGATTATATTATCTGAATTAAAATCATCAAGAAAAAGAAGCTTTTTTAGTGCTTCAGAATGGGACGATTCATTCACCACTTATAGAAGTGGCGGTCTTCTCGCCATTTTAGGATAAAATCACACTAGACCGTAATTTGTTATCTCAAACGGAAAACTCATCACTGCTATATCTGCAAGCTCTAACTGCAATAGCGGTGTCTTTAGGCGAGCGGCTTCATCCAAAAAAAGCACTAAAACACAGCTACGTGGATCAGTTACCTCAACAGGAACGATCGCAATTTTGATCTCTAAGCGTTTGGCTGATACTTTGACCACTGACTCTAACTCTTGGCGCGATAACATCTTACTTTTAAAAAAGAGCCCTGGACACATGCTCAACATCCTTTCTACTGTGAACATATGAGAAAGAGACGCTACAAAAGGTAACGCCTCTTTCAAGTTGAAAAACTGATCCGTGCTAACATTGCCGCGATTGCTCCCAACTACGATAGCTATCATTTGGATCAAAATGACACTACGATCTTTAATAGTTGGTTGCACCTAGCGCTGACTCTTCATCGGGGGAAAAGGTCAGCACCACTGAAAATGACAGGATATAAAAATTATGCTATGATTGGTGTCAGAATTATTGATCAAAGCTCGCTCCAAGAGAAGTTGCCGCTTTTCTTGAAGTTTTTGTTTCAATACTGTCAAAAACTTCGTTGATTAAAGAGTCCTCAACTAATAGTCTTAAACTTTTTAACTAACTTTACAAACAAAACAGATACACAAAGATAATGTCCCCGTTCCGTTTGCACTTTGAATATATCACTCTAAAACAGGGATGTCAATATAACGTATCTAATTTGTGTACAAAAAATTTATTTAGCTAAATTAGCTAACATTGGAGGCGCAACATGGATATGAACAGCATCTCAACTAAGATCATTGAACTCCGTGAAAGCCACGGCTTATCACAAGCTCAGCTCGCACGTAAAATGGGATTAAATAAAAATGTCATGGGGCGCATTGAACATGGAAATAGAACTTTACGAGCTGATGAGATCGTCAAACTAGCTAAGATCTTCGATGTTTCAACTGATTTTATTTTAGATCATCAAGTTCCACCTACTGCGGAGGGCGAATTACTTTATCAGCAGAAACAAGAACGTGATCAATTAGACATTGCAAAAAAAGTCCAAGAATTGATCGATCTGACTGAAAATGAACCTGATCTTAATTTTTATGGTGCTCCGATGAGTCAAGAACATCGAAAACTGCTAGCCAACGCCTTAGAGATCGGGCTTCAATTAAGCTATAAGAAAGCTCACCAAGAACATGAAAATTGATCATCATTGATAGCTATCAGAAGAAGATATTTCTTTTGATAGCTTTTTTTATTGGTCAAATTCATTAGCTATGCTATAGTTTAATCGAATATAAGTTCTGGAAAAGTATATTAAAAGTGAAAAGATGCCGTATACTTCAACTTTGATTGAAAGGACAGCTAACTTTTATTTGTGCATCTTGGCTAAGGGATGAACATGGAACGATTACTCGAACTTTTAGTTGACCTTGAACAAAAAAGTGCTACTTTAGATATTTTTGAATTATGCCAAGCACTTGATATTGAGATCTTATATCTTGAGCTAGGCGATATTTTAGGTTTCAAAACAACTTTCTATGATGTTTCTTTGATCTATGTCGATCAAGATCTTTCATCAGCAAATCAACGTTTCATTACCGCCCATGAGCTTGGACATATCTTACTTCATCAAGGTATCAAACCACTACTTATTCATTATAAAAAACAACTCACCTATGTCTCGAAGATGGAGAAAGAAGCCGATCGTTTTGCAGTTTTATTAACACTTTGCCATTATTATTTGACGACCGAACAGCCTTTGAACGAACCTAACTCTCTAAAGAAACAACTTGCGATCCCAAAACACTTAGACTATTTATGGGCTGATCTTATGGAAACATTACGTTATGAACCCACATTTCTTAAAATTTTGCACAAAAAAAGTGAACTGTGATCGTCCACAGTTCACTTTGTATTGTTTTAGTTGTTTGTAAAACCGTACTTCTTGTTGAAACGATCCACACGACCATCGGCTTGTGTGAATTTTTGTTTTCCTGTGTAGAATGGATGTGAGTCACATGAAATTTCCACACGGATCAATGGGTATGTTTTACCTTCAAATTCAACAGTTTCTTCAGAAGTTTTTGTTGAACCAGACAAGAACTTGTATCCTGTAGCTGAGTCCATGAAAACAACTTCGTGGTATTCTGGATGAATTCCTTGTTTCATTACTAATTTCGCTCCTTTGCCCTGATCCATTTGCTGAGTCAGAGTTATTTCGTGTTATACAACAGCCTTCATGATATCATGATTTTTTCTCTAATGCAATTATCTTTTAGTGATATCTGGATATTTTTTTGATCACCGAAGAATACATTACTTACTCTTATTCTTTCGTTTTCCTACGCTTCCTCCGAGAAAACCGCCAAGAGCCACAAGCAATGTCCCTAGAAGACCTGCTTTCATATCTTCCACTTCATCTCCCGTTTGCGGTAAGTCACTTTGTCCAGCACTTGATTTAGAGAATTCGCTACTTAGTGAATTTTGTACATCAGTCTCAACCACTTTTTGAGAATGACTATTCATAGTATCATCTGTGGTCTTCGAAACAGTATTCACAGTTCCATTGGTCTCATTAGCTAGATTTTTAAGTTCTTCATCTTTCACATACGTATATGTCAATTCGTTCGTTTCTTCCAGCGTTACTTCACTTCCTGCTTGGACTTTTGTCCCATTGAAAGTGATGCTATCTACATGATGTCCTGATACTACTGGGGCTTCTGGTACTGTTACCTTATCACCGACTTGTCCTTTTAGCTCGACTTTTTCTTGTGGGCTCACTGCTTTGCCATCTGCTTGATAGTTCACTGTCGTTTTAGCTTCTGGTACCACTGGTTCTTCGTCTTTCACATACGTATATGTCAATTCGTTCGTTTCTCCCAGTGTTACTTCACTTCCTGCTTGGACTTTCGTCCCATTGAAAGTGATACTATCTACATGATGTCCTGATACTGCTGGGGCCGTCGGCACTGTTACTTTATCGCCAACTTGTCCTTTTAGCTCGACTTTTTCTTGTGGGCTCACTGCTTTGCCATCTGCTTGATAGTTTACTGTCGTTTTAGCTTCTGGTACCACTGGTTCTTCGTCTTTCACATACGTATATGTCAATTCATTCGTTTCTTCCAGTGTTACTTCACTTCCTGCTTGGACTTTTGTCCCATTGAAAGTGATGCTATCTACATGATGTCCTGATACTACTGGGGCCGTCGGCACTGTTACTTTATCGCCAACTTGTCCTTTTAGCTCGACTTTTTCTTGTGGGCTCACTGCTTTACCATCTGCTTGATAGTTCACTGTCGTTTTGGCTTCTGGTACCACTGGTTCTTCGTCTTTCACATACGTATATGTCAATTCGTTCGTTTCTTCCAGTGTTACTTCACTTCCTGCTTGGACTTTTGTCCCATTGAAAGTGATGCTATCTACATGATGACCTTGAACTGTTGGGGCTTCTGGTACTGTTACCTTATCGCCAACTTGTCCTTTTAGCTCGACTTTTTCTTGTGGGCTCACTGCTTTGCCATCTGCTTGATAGTTCACTGTCGTTTTGGCTTCTGGTACCACTGGTTCTTCGTCTTTCACATACGTATATGTCAATTCATTCGTTTCTTCCAGTGTTACTTCACTTCCTGCTTGGACTTTTGTCCCATTGAAAGTGATGCTATCTACATGATGTCCTGATACTACTGGGGCCGTCGGCACTGTTACTTTATCGCCAACTTGTCCTTTTAGCTCGACTTTTTCTTGTGGGCTCACTGCTTTACCATCTGCTTGATAGTTCACTGTCGTTTTGGCTTCTGGTACCACTGGTTCTTCGTCTTTCACATACGTATATGTCAATTCGTTCGTTTCTTCCAGTGTTACTTCACTTCCTGCTTGGACTTTTGTCCCATTGAAAGTGATGCTATCTACATGATGACCTTGAACTGTTGGGGCTTCTGGTACTGTTACCTTATCGCCAACTTGTCCTTTTAGCTCGACTTTTTCTTGTGGGCTCACTGCTTTGCCATCTGCTTGATAGTTCACTGTCGTTTTGGCTTCTGGTACCACTGGTTCTTCGTCTTTCACATACGTATATGTCAATTCATTCGTTTCTTCCAGTGTTACTTCACTTCCTGCTTGGACTTTTGTCCCATTGAAAGTGATGCTATCTACATGATGTCCTGATACTACTGGGGCCGTCGGCACTGTTACTTTATCGCCAACTTGTCCTTTTAGCTCGACTTTTTCTTGTGGGCTCACTGCTTTACCATCTGCTTGATAGTTCACTGTCGTTTTGGCTTCTGGTACCACTGGTTCTTCGTCTTTCACATACGTATATGTCAATTCGTTCGTTTCTTCCAGTGTTACTTCACTTCCTGCTTGGACTTTTGTCCCATTGAAAGTGATGCTATCTACATGATGTCCTTGAACTGTTGGGGCTTCTGGTACTGTTACCTTATCGCCAACTTGTCCTTTTAGCTCGACTTTTTCTTGTGGGCTCACTGCTTTGCCATCTGCTTGATAGTTCACTGTCGTTTTGGCTTCTGGTACCACTGGTTCTTCGTCTTTCACATACGTATATGTCAATTCATTCGTTTCTTCCAGTGTTACTTCACTTCCTGCTTGGACTTTTGTCCCATTGAAAGTGATGCTATCTACATGATGTCCTGATACTACTGGGGCCGTCGGCACTGTTACTTTATCGCCAACTTGTCCTTTTAGCTCGACTTTTTCTTGTGGGCTCACTGCTTTACCATCTGCTTGATAGTTCACTGTCGTTTTGGCTTCTGGTACCACTGGTTCTTCGTCTTTCACATACGTATATGTCAATTCGTTCGTTTCTTCCAGTGTTACTTCACTTCCTGCTTGGACTTTTGTCCCATTGAAAGTGATGCTATCTACATGATGTCCTGATACTACTGGGGCCGTCGGCACTGTTACTTTATCGCCAACTTGTCCTTTTAGCTCGACTTTTTCTTGTGGGCTCACTGCTTTGCCATCTGCTTGATAGTTCACTGTCGTTTTGGCTTCTGGTACCACTGGTTCTTCGTCTTTCACATACGTATATGTCAATTCATTCGTTTCTTCCAGTGTTACTTCACTTCCTGCTTGGACTTTTGTCCCATTGAAAGTGATGCTATCTACATGATGACCTGATACTACTGGGGCCGTCGGCACTGTTACTTTATCGCCAACTTGTCCTTTTAGCTCGACTTTTTCTTGTGGGCTCACTGCTTTGCCATCTGCTTGATAGTTCACTGTCGTTTTAGCTTCTGGTACCACTGGTTCTTCATCTTTCACATACGTATATGTCAATTCATTTGTTTCTTTCAGTGTTACTTCACTACCTGCTTGGACTTTTGTCCCATTGAAAGTAATGCTATCTACATGATGTCCTGATACTACTGGGGCCGTCGGCACTGTTACTTTATCGCCAACTTGTCCTTTTAGCTCGACTTTTTCTTGTGGGCTCACTGCTTTGCCATCTGCTTGATAGTTCACTGTCGTTTTAGCTTCTGGTACCACTGGTTCTTCATCTTTCACATACGTATATGTCAATTCATTTGTTTCTTTCAGTGTTACTTCACTTCCTGCTTGGACTTTTGTCCCATTGAAAGTGATGCTATCTACATGATGTCCTGATACTACTGGGGCCGTCGGCACTGTTACTTTATCGCCAACTTGTCCTCTTAGCTCGACTTTTTCTTGTGGGCTCACTGCTTTGCCATCTGCTTGATAGTTCACTGTCGTTTTAGCTTCTGGTACCACTGGTTCTTCGTCTTTCACATACGTATATGTCAATTCATTTGTTTCTTTCAGTGTTACTTCACTTCCTGCTTGGACTTTTGTCCCATTGAAAGTGATGCTATCTACATGATGTCCTGATACTACTGGGGCCGTCGGCACTGTTACTTTATCGCCAACTTGTCCTTTTAGCTCGACTTTTTCTTGTGGGCTCACTGCTTTGCCATCTGCTTGATAGTTCACTGTCGTTTTAGCTTCTGGTACCACTGGTTCTTCATCTTTCACATACGTATATGTCAATTCATTTGTTTCTTTCAGTGTTACTTCACTACCTGCTTGGACTTTTGTCCCATTGAAAGTAATGCTATCTACATGATGTCCTGATACTACTGGGGCCGTCGGCACTGTTACTTTATCGCCAACTTGTCCTTTTAGCTCGACTTTTTCTTGTGGGCTCACTGCTTTGCCATCTGCTTGATAGTTCACTGTCGTTTTAGCTTCTGGTACCACTGGTTCTTCATCTTTCACATACGTATATGTCAATTCATTTGTTTCTTTCAGTGTTACTTCACTACCTGCTTGGACTTTTGTCCCATTGAAAGTGATGCTATCTACATGATGTCCTGATACTACTGGGGCCGTCGGCACTGTTACTTTATCGCCAACTTGTCCTTTTAGCTCGACTTTTTCTTGTGGGCTCACTGCTTTGCCATCTGCTTGATAGTTCACTGTCGTTTTAGCTTCTGGTACCACTGGTTCTTCATCTTTCACATACGTATATGTCAATTCATTTGTTTCTTTCAGTGTTACTTCACTACCTGCTTGGACTTTTGTCCCATTGAAAGTGATGCTATCTACATGATGACCTGATACTACTGGGGCCGTCGGCACTGTTACTTTATCGCCAACTTGTCCTTTTAGCTCGACTTTTTCTTGTGGGCTCACTGCTTTGCCATCTGCTTGATAGTTCACTGTCGTTTTAGCTTCTGGTACCACTGGTTCTTCGTCTTTCACATACGTATATGTCAATTCGTTCGTTTCTTCCAGTGTTACTTCACTTCCTGCTTGGACTTTTGTCCCATTGAAAGTGATGCTATCTACATGATGTCCTGATACTACTGGGGCTTCTGGTACTGTTACCTTATCACCGACTTGTCCTTTTAGCTCGACTTTTTCTTGTGGGCTCACTGCTTTGCCATCTGCTTGATAGTTCACTGTCGTTTTAGCTTCTGGTACCACTGGTTCTTCGTCTTTCACATACGTATATGTCAATTCGTTCGTTTCTTCCAGTGTTACTTCACTTCCTGCTTGGACTTTTGTCCCATTGAAAGTGATGCTATCTACATGATGTCCTGATACTACTGGGGCCGTCGGCACTGTTACTTTATCGCCAACTTGTCCTTTTAGCTCGACTTTTTCTTGTGGGCTCACTGCTTTGCCATCTGCTTGATAGTTCACTGTCGTTTTAGCTTCTGGTACCACTGGTTCTTCGTCTTTCACATACGTATATGTCAATTCGTTCGTTTCTTCCAGTGTTACTTCACTTCCTGCTTGGACTTTTGTCCCATTGAAAGTGATGCTATCTACATGATGTCCTTGAACTATTGGTGCTTCTGGTACTGTTACCTTATCACCGACTTGTCCTTTTAGCTCGACTTTTTCTTGTGGGCTCACTGCTTTGCCATCTGCTTGATAGTTTACTGTCGTTTTAGCTTCTGGTACCACTGGTTCTTCGTCTTTCACATACGTATATGTCAATTCATTCGTTTCTTCCAGTGTTACTTCACTTCCTGCTTGGACTTTTGTCCCATTGAAAGTGATGCTATCTACATGATGTCCTTGAACTGTTGGGGCTTCTGGTACTGTTACCTTATCACCGACTTGTCCTTTTAGCTCGACTTTTTCTTGTGGGCTCACTGCTTTGCCATCTGCTTGATAGTTCACTGTCGTTTTAGCTTCTGGTACCACTGGTTCTTCGTCTTTCACATACGTATATGTCAATTCGTTCGTTTCTTCCAGTGTTACTTCACTTCCTGCTTGGACTTTTGTCCCATTGAAAGTGATGCTATCTACATGATGTCCTTGAACTATTGGTGCTTCTGGTACTGTTACCTTATCACCGACTTGTCCTTTTAGCTCGACTTTTTCTTGTGGGCTCACTGCTTTGCCATCTGCTTGATAGTTTACTGTCGTTTTAGCTTCTGGTACCACTGGTTCTTCGTCTTTCACATACGTATATGTCAATTCATTCGTTTCTTCCAGTGTTACTTCACTTCCTGCTTGGACTTTTGTCCCATTGAAAGTGATGCTATCTACATGATGTCCTTGAACTGTTGGGGCTTCTGGTACTGTTACCTTATCACCGACTTGTCCTTTTAGCTCGACTTTTTCTTGTGGGCTCACTGCTTTGCCATCTGCTTGATAGTTCACTGTCGTTTTAGCTTCTGGTACCACTGGTTCTTCGTCTTTCACATACGTATATGTCAATTCGTTCGTTTCTTCCAGTGTTACTTCACTTCCTGCTTGGACTTTTGTCCCATTGAAAGTGATGCTATCTACATGATGACCTGATACTACTGGGGCCGTCGGCACTGTTACTTTGTCGTCCACATTCCCTTGTACTTGCACTTGCGTGCTTGGTGTAACTGCGTTCCCTTGTTCATCTACGTATTTCGTTGTTACCGTTGCTTTTTCAACTGCTTTTACGTATTCATACTTCAAGGTATTTTCTTTTACTAACGTTACTTCTGTTCCGACACTTGTTGAAGCATCATTGAACGTCACTGCTTTTAGCGTATATCCAGTTACTGTTGGCGCTGCTGGTACTCTCACCTTATCGCCTACGTTCCCTTGTACTTGCACTTGCGTGCTTGGTGTAACTGCGTTCCCTTGTTCATCTACGTATTTCGCTGTCACTGTTGCTTTTTCAACTGCTTTTACGTATTCATACTTCAAGGTATTTTCTTTTGCTAACGTTACTTCTGTTCCGACACTTGTTGAAGCATTGTTGAACGTCACTGCTTTTAGCGTATATCCAGTTACTGTTGGCGCTGCTGGTACTCTCACCTTATCGCCTACGTTCCCTTGTACTTGCACTTGTGTGCTTGGTGTAACTGCATTACCTTGTTCATCTACGTATTTCGCTGTCACTGTTGCTTTTTCAACTGCTTTTACGTATTCATACTTCAAGGTATTTTCTTTTGCTAACGTTACTTCTGTTCCGACACTTGTTGAAGCATCGTTGAACGTCACTGCTTTTAGCGTATATCCAGTTACTGTTGGCGCTGCTGGTACTCTCACCTTGTCGCCTACATTCCCTTGTACTTGCACTTGTGTGCTTGGTGTAACTGCGTTCCCTTGTTCATCTACGTATTTCGTTGTCACTGTTGCTTTTTCAACTGCTTTTACGTATTCATACTTCAAGGTATTTTCTTTTGCTAACGTTACTTCCGTTCCGACACTTGTTGAAGCATCGTTGAACGTCACTGCTTTTAGCGTATATCCAGTTACTGTTGGCGCTGCTGGTACTCTCACCTTATCGCCTACGTTCCCTTGTACTTGCACTTGTGTGCTTGGTGTAACTGCGTTCCCTTGTTCATCTACGTATTTCGCTGTCACTGTTGCTTTTTCAACTGCTTTTACGTATTCATACTTCAAGGTATTTTCTTTTGCTAACGTTACTTCTGTTCCGACACTTGTTGAAGCATTGTTGAACGTCACTGCTTTTAGCGTATATCCAGTTACTGTTGGCGCTGCTGGTACTCTCACCTTGTCGCCTACATTCCCTTGTACTTGCACTTGCGTGCTTGGTGTAACTGCGTTCCCTTGTTCATCTACGTATTTCGTTGTCACTGTTGCTTTTTCAACTGCTTTTACGTATTCATACTTCAAGGTATTTTCTTTTGCTAACGTTACTTCTGTTCCGACACTTGTTGAAGCATCATTGAACGTCACTGCTTTTAGCGTATATCCAGTTACTGTTGGCGCTGCTGGTACTCTCACCTTGTCGCCTACATTCCCTTGTACTTGCACTTGTGTGCTTGGTGTAACTGCGTTCCCTTGTTCATCTACGTATTTCGCTGTCACTGTTGCTTTTTCAACTGCTTTTACGTATTCATACTTCAAGGTATTTTCTTTTGCTAACGTTACTTCTGTTCCGACACTTGTTGAAGCATCATTGAACGTCACTGCTTTTAGCGTATATCCAGTTACTGTTGGCGCTGCTGGTACTCTCACCTTGTCGCCCACATTCCCTTGTACTTGCACTTGTGTGCTTGGTGTAACTGCGTTCCCTTGTTCATCTACGTATTTCGCTGTCACTGTTGCTTTTTCAACTGCTTTTACGTATTCATACTTCAAGGTATTTTCTTTTGCTAACGTTACTTCTGTTCCGACACTTGTTGAAGCATCATTGAACGTCACTGCTTTTAGCGTATATCCAGTTACTGTTGGCGCTGCTGGTACTCTCACCTTGTCGCCCACATTCCCTTGTACTTGCACTTGTGTGCTTGGTGTAACTGCGTTCTCTTGTTCATCTACGTATTTCGTTGTCACTGTTGCTTTTTCAACTGCTTTTACGTATTCATACTTCAAGGTATTTTCTTTTGCTAACGTTACTTCTGTTCCGACACTTGTTGAAGCATCATTGAACGTCACTGCTTTTAGCGTATATCCAGTTACTGTTGGCGCTGCTGGTACTCTCACCTTATCGCCTACGTTCCCTTGTACTTGCACTTGCGTGCTTGGTGTAACTGCTTTTCCTTGTTCATCTACGTATTTCGTTGTCACTGTTGCTTTTTCAACTCCAGCTTTTCCATAACGATTGACGACCAATGTTATCGTGTAATCATTATTGCTAGCGCTCTTTGGATTAGACATATTGATAACTGCAAACTTCGTCTTATTAGGATCATTATCATCATATTTGATTAAATTATGATCAGCATCTGCATGGTAATAATCGGTAGTCAAATAATCATATTGGCCTAACTTATTAGCTGGATTGTTCTGAATCGTTTCTACATTACTACTATCGTACCCCAATAAGTCATCAGTCCCATTTTTTCCTAACTGAATTTCAAGCTTAGCCTTAGCCGGTCCTTGAGCGGCGTTAGTAAATCCTCCTAGAGCATATTTTGCCCCACTATCGACTCGATACGCCTCACCACTTCCTGTAAGAATAGAATTAACAGTCCCTAATCTTCCACTAGTTTCTGTGATTATATGGCCATCCTGATCGACATTGATAATTACCGCTAAAGATTGGAAGAATCTCGCTAATGCTGTATCTGCCTTATACTTAAAGCTTTCTTTTATCGGAATAGTTTGCTCCTGATTTCCAATCTCCGAAAAAACTCTCATTATAGCTAGATTATTCATTACTTCTTTGTAATCTTTTTTACTATACGCATCTTGTAAACGTTTAACAAAAGGATAATAAAGAGCGTAATATGATAGCGTTCTAGTTTGTGACTTAATTGGTCGTGGAGCTGTCAAGCTTGCATCGTCAAAGAGTGTTGGATTCGGCAAAATAGGTGTCGTCGATACATCTGCATTTGTAAGCACGCCTGATTTGATATACTTTTGGATCTCTTGTTCAATTTTTGCATCAGGAGTATCGTTAACTACAGATTGCGTAGCGGCACGCATACTAGCAACTCGAAAGGCAACTTGATTTTGAGTAGTTTTTTCTACTGTCTCTGGCGCAACTTCAGATGGCTGCTGTGCTTGATCTGGAGCTGCTACAGATGTTTCTACTTGTTCTTGAGTATCCCCTGCAGACTCTTGTGTAGCATTTTGTGTTGAATAATCAGGGCTTTCAGCTTGTGCTCTCTTAATTGCTTCCGTAGAAATATTTTCAATTGCTTCCGTATTTTGGTCATTATTAATAGTTGCTTTTACAACAACTGGTTCAACAGTTATCTCTACTGGATCTTCTGCTTGTGAGGTACTACTTTGCTGTTCAACTATACCCTTATCTGCTTCAGCATCGTTAATATCCACTTGTTGAGCATTCGTAGGATCATCTGAAGTCACAGTTGGCTTATCTGTTTCTTTCACCTCAGTAGGTGCCAATTGCCTTATTTGATCGTTTTCTTGTATCGACAAAGAACTTTCATTGTTTGCCTCATTTGGATCATCATGGACATTTTCTGTTTTTTGAACGTCTTCTTGTGTATCCGCTTTAGCTAAAGATGGAAATAATATTCCAAAGCCAACTACGGTCAATCCCATAACGACCCAGTTCTTCCCCGCCTTATACATTTTATGATAAAGCTTTTCTGGTTGAGCCTTACGTAATTGATCATACTTATATCTTTTCACTAATATCTCACGTCCTTTGTATAACATGTTCCTAGACCACTAATAAATTCCTCTAACCCACCCGTCATCCTTTAAATATATTAAATCTGACTTATTGATCTAGTTCCTTTTTTTTCGCTTTCTTTGACCTAGTTCTGTGGCACCTAACAAGGCAGCGCCACTTAGTAATCCTAGACCAAGTAATATTGATTCTTTATCATCTTCATCACCAGTTTGTGGTAATTCGCCTACAACTTCCCGATTCACGATCTGTTTTTGATCCAAAACTTGTTTTGAACCTTCTGATGGTACTTGTCTTTGATTTACCTGAACTTTCTGGCTACTTTCTTCCTCTTCACCAACAGTTGTCGGTGTTGATGGAGTCTCTGGGATATCTAGTTCACTCGCAACATAATAGTATACTGTCTGACTTTGATCTTTCATATCTGGTGTCAATACTCTCCCAGCCACTACTAGTTTATCTGGTGTATATCCATCTAAAGTCGGAACAACACTTGGATCTATCGTCCCATCACCATTCCATACAGTTTCGATCGTCTCACCAGTTACCTTATCGATCACATATGTCGGCGTAAAGACTTTCTCTACCACACTAGGTGGAAAAGCTGGTTCGCCTTTATGTGGACCATTACCGTAAATATAGTTGACTGTATCAGTAATAGTTACTGGGACCCCTGTAGTTGTTTTTGTCCCGTGATCTAGATAAACATAGTAATCTTGCTGTTTATTCGTATCTTCATCAAACATACCTTCACTAGCTTCAGACTGTGCGTAGACTAACTCATAACCTTTTGCACTATAATCCTTAAGTCTGTTGCTGTATTTTGTCCCGGCTTCACCACTTAAGTGTTGGATAAAGTCAACGATCTCTTTCCCATCACTTGGAGTATATCCAGTATTTTTGGTCTTTGCACCGTTAACGTCAATATAGTGGATCGTCACCAGTTGCTCCCCAACATAGTAATTGATCGTATCTTTTAAGTTTGCGCTATTATGGTCGAGCTGAGTTGCACCAACTGTCGCTTTATCTGCCACATATCCTGCAACTGTTGGACTTTCAACCGCTTCTGTCGTTTGCGCTGGACTCCATGTTGTAGCCAAAACCTCTTTAGTTACTGCATCCAACGTATTTCTTGAAGTAAAGACGTAATCTTTTTCATATGTCTGTGCGACTTGCCCACCCTTCAGAGGACCATTGCCATAGACATAATTAATAGTTTGTTTGATCGTCTTTGTTTCACCATTTTCTTCTAAACGACCGTGTTTCAAGATAACCTCAAAGATCTGATCGACATTCTTATCATTATCAAAGGTCGCATCTGTTGGGAAACCATCACTTACTAACACGTACCCTTTGCTTGTCAACTCATTGATCTTGGCCACCGTCGTATATTCGATCTTGGCGTTATTTCTACCTGTAACACTATCTGAACCTAACTGTTGTCCTGTCGTTTCATCGATATAATTGATCGTTGCTTTTTGATCATCATAGTTGTAAACGACTTTTGTATCTTTCCCTGGATCTTCTGGAGTGATCGTCGGTACTTCTGGCGTCATTCCTGGAATATTTGGTACTGGTTGATCTGGGGTCGTCTTACTTGGATCAGTCGGATCATTTGGATACTGTGGATTTGGTACATCTGGGATCGGATTCCCATCTGGATCTACTGGAACGATCTTGCCTAATGGCCGGTAAACGACTTGTTCACTCAAGTTTTCTTGCACTGTGTCTTTAGCGTTTACGACTGCTTTATCAACATAGTACCCTTCAACAACTGGAGATTTGACTGCATCATATTGTGACTTGTCAGCTGTCCACGCTTCGTTAGGGTTCTTGACTTCTCCTGTTACCGTATCGATGAATAACGTCCGCGTCCATGTTGATGTTTGCACATTATCTTCAGCAACTTTGTTACCTTGTTCATCAACATAAATGATCGTTGATGTATAGTCTTTGCTGTATTGATCTTTAGCTGGCCATTTTGGTCCATTTGGATCTGGATCGTTAGGGTTGATCGGTGTGTTTGGTTCGTGTGGATCATTTGGTCCAACTGGTTTTTCTCCATGTTTTAAGATAACTTCAAAGACTTGATCTGTATTTTTATCGTTATCAAACATTGCGTCAGCTGGGAAACCATCACTTACTAACACATACCCTTTATTTGTCAACTCATTGATCTTGCCCACCGTCGTATATTCGATCTTGGCGTTATTTTTGCCTGTAACACTATCTGAACCTAACTGTTGTCCTGTCGTTTCATCGATATAATCGATCGTTGCTTTTTGGTCATCATAGTTGTAAACGACTTTTGTATCTTTCCCTGGATCTTCTGGAGTGATCGTCGGTACTTCTGGCGTCATTCCTGGAATATTTGGTACTGGTTGATCTGGGGTCGTCTTACTTGGATCAGTCGGATCATTTGGATACTGTGGATTTGGTACATCTGGAATCGGATTACCATCTGGATCTACCGGAACGATCTTGCCTAATGGACGGTAAACAACTTGTTCACTCAAGTTTTCTTGCACTGTGTCTTTAGCGTTTACGACTGCTTTATCAGCGTAGTAACCTTCAACGACTGGAGATTTGACTGCATCATATTGTGACTTGTCAGCCGTCCAAGCTTCGTTAGGGTTCTTGACTTCTCCTGTCACTGTGTCAATGATCAATGTCCGAGTCCATGTAGATGTTTGCACATTGTCATCTGCAACCTTATTACCTTGTTCATCAACATAAGTGATCGTTGAGATGTAGTCTTTGCGGTATTGATCCTTTGTAGGCCATTTTGGTCCGTTTGGATCTGGATCGTTAGGGTTCACTGGAGTTTCCGGTTCGTGTGGATCATTTGGTCCAACTGGTTTTTCTCCGTGTTTCAAGATAACCTCAAAGATCTGATCGACATTCTTATCATTATCAAAGGTCGCATCTGTTGGGAAACCATCACTTACTAACACGTACCCCTTATTTGTCAGCTCATTGATCTTGCCCACCGTCGTATATTCGATCTTGACGTTATTTCTACCTGTAACACTATCTGAACCTAACTGTTGTCCTGTCGTTTCATCGATATAATTGATCGTTGCTTTTTGATCATCATAGTTGTAAACGACTTTTGTATCTTCCCCTGGATCTTCTGGAGTGATCGTTGGTACTTCTGGCGTCATTCCTGGAATATTTGGTACTGGTTGATCTGGGGTCGTCTTACTTGGATCAGTCGGATCATTTGGATACTGTGGATTTGGTACATCTGGGATCGGATTACCATCTGGATCTACCGGAACGATCTTGCCTAATGGACGGTAAACGACTTGTTCACTCAAGTTTTCTTGCACTGTGTCTTTAGCATTTACGACTGCTTTATCAGCGTAGTACCCTTCAATAACTGGAGATTTGACTGCATCATATTGTGACTTGTCAGCTGTCCACGCTTCGTTAGGGTTCTTGACTTCACCTGTCACTGTGTCAATGATCAATGTCCGAGTCCATGTAGATGTTTGCATATTATCTTCAGCAACTTTGTTGCCTTGTTCATCAACGTATGTGATCGTAGCGGTGTATTCCTTACTGTATCGATCCTTTGTAGGCCATTTTGGTCCATTTGGATCTGGATCGTTAGGGTTCACTGGAGTTTCCGGTTCGTGTGGATCATTTGGTCCAACTGGTTTTTCTCCGTGTTTCAAATGGATCACTACATTTTGATCAACATCATCATTGTCATCAAATGTTGCTGGTAATCTATCTTGACTCACTAATACATAGCCCTTGTCAACGTAACCATTGATGATCCATTGATAATCTTGGAGAACACTTGCGCCGATCACACTTGAACTTGCGCCCACTGCTAATCTCTCTTTGTTTTCTAAGATCTTACCATTATCACCATCATCGATCACTGTATAAGTCAATACTTGTTGATTTGCGCTGTAGTAAACTGTCACTTCGCTGTTTTGACTAGCTGAGGTGACTGTTTGAGCTTCGACCACAGCTTTATCAGCTGTATAACCAGCGATCGTTGGGCTTGTCACCGCCACAAACGTATCTGTGGCTGGATTCCAGACTGGATCACCAACATTTTGTTTAGTAACTTGATCTACTTTATAAGTTGGTACAAACGTCTTCGTCTCAGTCACGCTATCAGCTGCTCTTTGTCCCGCTTTTGGTCCGTTACTGTAAACGTAGTTGACTACTCTTGTGACGTTTACTGGCGTACCTTCTACATCTCTTAACGTATGTGTCAAGTAGACATAGTAGTTTTGATCGACACTTGGATCAGCATCAAAAGTCCCAGCGCTTGCTTCTGGCTGTGCTTCTGCAAGCTCATAACCAGCTTGTTCGTAGTTCCACAACGTATTGGTGTAACTTTGGTCTGCTTCACCTGTCAATGTTTGTAGTTGAGCTGTCAACTCAGTCCCTGAGGTTGGGGTGTAACCTGTACCTTTTTCGACTCCGTAAACGTCCACATAGTGCACTTTTACTGTTTGAATCCCAGCAGTATACGTTACGACATCATTTAAGTCAGTCGATTCATGCGTCAAGCTTTGACTGCCGACACTTGTCTTATCAGCGACATAGCCTGCAATTGTTGGGCTCGTCACTTCTAATGTTGTTTGTGGCTCGCTCCAAACAGTAGTCAGCACTGCTTTCGTTACTGCATCTAACGTATTTCTTGAGGTGAAGACGTAGTCTTTTGTATACGTTCTGGCGGCTTCTTCACCTTGTTTTGGTCCATTGCCATAGACATATCTGATCGTTTGTTTGATCGTCTTCGTCTCGCCATTTTCTTCTAAACGACCATGGTTTAAATGGATCACTACATTTTGATCAACATCATCATTGTCATCAAATGTTGCTGGTAAGCTATCTTGACTCACTAAAACATAGCCCTGATCAACATAACCATTGATGATCCGTTGGTAATCTTGCAGAACACTTGCGCCGATCACACTTGAGCTTGCGCCCACTGCTAATCTCACTTCGTTTTCTAAGACCTTACCATTATCACCATCATCGATCACCGTATACGTCAATACTTGTTCATTTGCGCTGTAGTAGACTGTCACTTCGCTGTTTTGACTAGCTGAGGTGACTGTTTGAGCTTCGACCACAGCTTTATCAGCTGTATAACCAGCGATCGTTGGACTTGTCACCGCCACAAACGTATCTGTGGCTGGATTCCAGATCGGATCACCAACATTTTGTTTAGTCACTTGATCTACTTTATAAGTTGGCACAAACGTCTTCGTCTCAGTCACGCTATCAACTGCTCTTTGACCTGCTTTTGGTCCGTTACTGTAAACGTAGTTGACTACTCTTGTGACGTTCACTGGCGTACCTTCTACGTCTCTTAACGTATGTGTCAAGTAGACATAGTAGTTTTGATCGACACTTGGATCAGCATCAAAAGTTCCAGCACTTGCTTCTGGCTGTGCTTCTACGAGCTCATAACCAGCTTGTCCGTAGTTCCACAACGTATTGGTGTAACTTTGGTCTGCTTCACCTGTCAATGTTTGCAGTTGCGCTGTCAATTCAGTCCCTGAGGTTGGGGTGTAACCTGTACCTTTTTCGACTCCGTAAACGTCCACATAGTGCACTTTTACTGTTTGAATCCCAGCAGTATACGTTACGACATCATTTAAGTCAGTCGATTCATGCGTCAAGCTTTGACTGCCGACACTTGTCTTATCAGCGACATAGCCTGCAATTGTTGTGCTCGTCACTTCTAATGTTGTTTGTGGCTCGCTCCAAACAGTAGTCAGCACTGCTTTCGTTACTGCATCTAACGTATTTCTTGAGGTGAAGACGTAGTCTTTTGTATACGTTCTGGCGGCTTCTTCACCTTGTTTTGGTCCATTGCCATAGACATATCTGATCGTCTGTTTGATCGTCTTCGTCTCGCCGTTTTCTTCTAAACGACCATGGTTTAAATGGATCACTACATTTTGATCAACATCATCATTGTCATCAAATGTTGCTGGCAAACTATCTTGACTCACTAACACATAGCCCTGATCAACATAACCTTTGATGATCCATTGATAATCTTGGAGAACACTTGCGCCGATCACACTTGAGCTGTCTCCAACTGCTAATCTCACTTCGTTTTCTAAGACTCTACCATTTTCACCATCATCGATCACTGTATACGTCAATACTTGTTGATTCGTGTTGTAGTAGACTGTCACTTCGCTGTTTTGACTAGCTGAGGTGACTGTTTGGGCTTCGACCACAGCTTTATCAGCTGTATAACCAGCGATCGTTGGACTTGTCACCGCCACAAACGTATCTGTAGCTGGATTCCAGACCGGATCACCAACGTTTTGTTTAGTCACTTGATCTACTTTATAAGTTGGCACAAACGTCTTTGTCTCAGTTACGCTATCAGCTGCTCTTTGACCTGCTTTTGGTCCGTTACTGTAAACGTAGTTGACTACTCTTGTGACATTCACTGGTGTGCCTTCTACATCTCTTAACGTATGCGTCAAGTAGACATAGTAGTTTTGATCGACGCTTGGATCAGCATCAAAAGTCCCAGCACTTGCTTCTGGTTGTGCTTCTGCAAGCTCATAACCAGCTTGTCCGTAGTTCCACAACGTATTGGTGTAACTTTGGTCTGCTTCACCTGTCAATGTTTGTAGTTGAGCTGTTAACTCAGTCCCTGAGGTCGGGGTGTAACCTGTACCTTTTTCGACTCCGTAAACGTCCACATAGTGCACTTTTACTGTTTGAGTCCCAGCAGTATACGTTACGACATCATTTAAGTCAGTCGATTCATGCGTCAAGCTTTGACTGCCAACACTTGTCTTATCAGCAACATAACCTGCGACTGTCGGACTCGTTACTTCTAGTGTTGTTTGTGGGTCGCTCCAAACAGTAGTCAGCACTGCTTTCGTTACTGCATCTAACGTATTTCTTGAGGTGAAGACGTAGTCTTTTGTATACGTTCTGGCTGCTTCTTCACCTTGTTTTGGTCCATTGCCATAGACATATCTGATCGTTTGTTTGATCGTCTTCGTCTCGCCGTTTTCTTCTAAACGACCATGGTTTAAATGGATCACTACATTTTGATCAACATCATCATTGTCATCAAATGTTGCTGGTAAGCTATCTTGACTCACTAACACATAGCCCTGATCAACATAGCCATTGATGATCCGTTGGTAATCTTGGAGAACACTTGCGCCGATCACACTTGAGCTGTCACCAACGGCTAATCTCACTTTATTTTCTAAGACTTTACCATTATCACCATCATCGATCACTGTATACGTCAATACTTGTTGATTTGCGTTGTAGTAGACTGTCACTTCACTGTTTTGACTAGCTGAGGTGACTGTTTGAGCTTCGACCACAGCTTTATCAGCTGTATAACCAGCGATCGTTGGACTTGTTACCGCCACAAACGTATCTGTGGCTGGATTCCAGATCGGATCACCAACATTTTGTTTTGTCACTTGATCTACTTTATAGGTCGGCACAAACGTCTTCGTCTCAGTCACGCTATCAGCTGCTCTTTGACCTGCTTTTGGTCCGTTACTGTAAACGTAGTTGACTACTCTTGTGACGTTTACTGGTGTACCTTCTACGTCTCTTAACGTATGCGTCAAGTAGACATAGTAGTTTTGATCGACACTTGGATCAGTATCAAAAGTCCCAGCACTTGCTTCTGGCTGTGCTTCTACGAGCTCATAACCTGCTTGGGCATAGTTCCACAACGTATTGGTGTAACTTTGGTCTGCTTCACCTGTCAATGTTTGCAGTTGAGCTGTCAACTCAGTCCCTGACGTTGGGGTGTAACCTGTACCTTTTTCGACTCCGTAAACGTCCACATAGTGCACTTTTACTGTTTGAGTCCCAGCAGTATACGTTACGACATCATTTAAGTCTGTCGATTCATGCGTCAAGCTTTGACTGCCAACACTTGTCTTATCAGCGACATAGCCTGCGATTGTTGGGCTCGTCACTTCTAGTGTTGTTTGTGGCTCACTCCAAACAGTGGTAAGCACTGCCTTCGTTACTGCATCTAACGTATTTCTTGAGGTGAAGACGTAGTCTTTTGTATACGTTCTAGCTGCTTCTTCACCTTGTTTTGGTCCATTACCATAGACATAACTGATCGTTTGTTTGATCGTCTTCGTCTCGCCGTTTTCTTCTAAACGACCATGGTTTAAATGGATCACTACATTTTGATCAACATCATCATTGTCATCAAATGTTGCTGGTAAGCTATCTTGACTCACTAACACATAGCCCTTGTCAACATAACCATTGATGATCCGTTGGTAATCTTGCAGAACACTTGCACCGATCACACTTGAACTTGCGCCAACTGCTAATCTCACTTCGTTTTCTAAGACTTTACCATTATCACCATCATCGATCACTGTATACGTCAATACTTGTTGATTTGCGTTGTAGTAGACTGTCACTTCACTGTTTTGACTAGCTGAGGTGACTGTTTGAGCTTCGACCACAGCTTTATCAGCTGTATAACCAGCGATCGTTGGACTTGTTACCGCCACAAATGTATCTGTAGCTGGATTCCAGATCGGATCACCAACATTTTGTTTTGTCACTTGATCTACTTTATAGGTCGGCACAAACGTCTTTGTCTCAGTTACGCTATCAGCTGCTCTTTGACCTGCTTTTGGTCCGTTACTGTAAACGTAGTTGACTACTCTTGTGACGTTTACTGGCGTACCTTCTACATCTCTTAGCGTATGTGTCAAATAGACATAGTAGTTTTGATCGACACTTGGATCAGTATCAAAAGTCCCAGTACTTGCTTCTGGCTGTGCTTCTGCGAGCTCATAACCGGCTTGGGCATAGTTCCACAACGTATTTGTGTAACTTTGGTCTGCTTCACCTGTCAATGTTTGCAGTTGAGCTGTCAACTCAGTCCCTGACGTTGGGGTGTAACCTGTACCTCTTTCAACTCCGTAAACGTCCACATAGTGCACTTTTACTGTTTGAATCCCAGCAGTATACGTTACGACATCATTTAAGTCAGTCGATTCATGCGTTAAGCTTTGACTGCCAACACTTGCTTTATCAGCAACATAGCCGACAACTGTTGGGCTCGTCACTTCTAGTGTTGTTTGTGGAGCGCTCCAAACAGTAGTAAGCACTGCTTTCGTTACTGCATCTAACGTATTTCTTGAAGTAAAGACGTAGTCTTTTTCATACGTTCTGGCAGCTTCTTCACCTTGTTTTGGTCCATTGCCATAAACATATCTGATCGTTTGTTTGATCGTCTTCGTCTCGCCGTTTTCTTCTAAACGACCATGGCTAAGGTGGATCACTACCAATTGATCTACAGATGAATCTGAATCATATTTGTCGGGTAATTCAGGCATACTTACAACAATATATCCTTGTTTCTCATACTCATCTGCGATCTTTTGGTAGCGTTGATAGATACTTAACGGAACATCTGATTCTGATTCACCTGTCCCAAGCAACGTTACTGGAACAAGCTCTTTGTTTTCAGTATCATCTATCACTTGATAATTGAGCACTTGTTGCTCAGGAGCATAGTAAACGGTAAAGCTCAGATCACTTTCTGGCGTTTCATGCGTTACATTGATACTTTCGATCTTTGCTTTGTCTGGTGTATAGCCTGAGACAGTCGGACTTTGGACTTCAACAAATGTTTGTGGACTGCTCCAAACTGTATTGATAACTTCCTTAGTTACTTTATCGATCGTATCAACAGAAGTAAACGTTATTGGTTGCGAAGTGTACATTGGCGCTGCAACGTCACCTTTATGGATCCCACTAGCATATAAATAATTGATCTTTTCTGTTAATGTTACTGAAGATCCTGCCTTATCCTCTGTATCATGCCGTAAATGGACCACTAATGTTTGATCGACTGTTGGATCATTATCATAGTTATCAGGCACTGGATCTTGGCTGACTACAACATACCCAGCAGCTTTATAACGTTCGATAATATTTTCATAATCACTCTTAGTCGAAGCACTGACTTCTGAATTTGATAAACCATTTCCAAGCTCTTGCTTGTCTACTAATGTAACTGGTGTATATCCCGCATCAGTTTTGGTGCCTTGATCATCGATAACAGTTACACGCAAAGTTTGGAGATCTTCAACATATTTGATCTCATACACTTGAATATCTGTATCAGTATTACCAGTATTTTCAGTGTTATCAAAAGTCAATTTAGCTGCTAAAGCCGCGTCTAAACTGCTATATTCTTTTCCGTCTGGCGCAATGACTGTATATTTATAATTTTGACGTTTGAACGCTAGCGTACCATTCGCCAATGTAGTTGCATCTGAAAGAACAGGACTTCCATCCTTGCCATAAAACATGATCCCACCAGTTACGCCATCGCTATAGAACGGAGTGAAATTTTCAGCTCCAGCTACCGTTGTCGGAAGCTCTTTTGCTGGGTCATTTTTACTGATGATCACAGCCTTTTGGAAATCACCAACATAGTTAACAATAAAGTTTTGCGTTGCACCAGAGGCATCACTTACGCTATCAAACGTACCTTGAGCTACTAAAGCTTCTGCTAAAGTATCATATTCACTACGCCCATCCACATCAGTCAACAATTTACCATTATGGTCAACTACTGTGATCGTATAGTGATAACCTTTACGAGCTAATTGTGCATCCGTTACACTAAAGCTGATAGCGCTGACCCCTGTAGGATCTTCTTGGAAGTTACTTCCAGTATTTGCTTGCGGATCACCAGTCGCAGTCGCCAACTCAGTCCCACTGAGGGCTCCTTCAAGTAATCGAGCTTTATCAACTTGATAGACTCGCGTTATTACAGTAGAGCCGTCTGCCTCCAAAGTTTCATTTGGCAAAGTCTTGCTTCGAATAAATTTATATCCAGTAATAGTTCCTGGAGGATCAAGTACTAAAGCTTTACCCGCTTCACCAAAAAGATCACCATTTTCGATCGTGTATTCTCCAGTATCTTGGTCTAAAATAGCTTTTCCTTGAATATCTTTGTAACCGTTGATCTGATTTCCATCTTGATCAACGATCTTCAAAGTTGCATAAGTCGCATAAGCATCAGTAACGAACCCCGTATTTAAATATTGCTGATTTTCATAACCCATGACTTGTAGTAAAGTAACTTTCTTTGACATATTATGCTCACTTGTTGGTGAATATGCATCGAATTTATAAACGATCTTGTTACTTTCACTTAATGATGGTACATACAATACCAACGACTTGATCGTTGACCAATCAGTTACTTGGTCTGCAGTCTTTAATTGACTTGGGAGGGCTTGACCACGCGACCACGTTGAACCATCAGTAAAGGTTAACGTCGTACCATCAGCATTTAGTGTAGCTAATTGAGTTGAATAATACACTGTATGCGCATCATTAGCAGAGTTATTAGTTGGATCAACTGATAACGAACCTGATCCACTGATATTTAACGTAAAGTCTTGGGTCGCATTAGGATTATTGCCATCAGCTATTCCAGCCTGAGGTAAGTTCATAACTGAAATAACACCTTTTAATGGATCCGGAGTATTGTTGATCATACCAAATTGGAGTTCTTGAAGACCAATTCTATTACCGTTAAGTTCAACATAGTCTTGGTTCGGATAGTTCAAACCGTCAGAGTCCAAACCAACATCAGCCGTCCCTTTGATCATCGGCACAGGCCTAATTTCAATTGGTGCAACGATCCGTAAATAACCATTATTGTTCCCTGGAAGCACCATCATGGTATCGACACTCTCACCATCATCAAACTTAAGCTTTGTCTTATATGAATCAGGTAGATCAGAGTTACTGAAGTCACCCCCAACTTGGATCCAGCTAGTATTTCTATCACTAGTAACATTAGGAATATAGGCACGTAAGCCTTCAGTCGACACTCCCATTTCTTGTAATTGTGCGGCAGTGTATAGATCTAAAGTTTTATTATTAGCTTTATCTTCGTAAGCATATAAGGTCTCAGTTGTTCTGTTTGTATCAAATCCGTTTAAAGCATCACTACGGACCTGTACGTTAACACTCACGCTATCAGTAGGCCCGAGTTCAAAACCTGTCCCAGTCCAATCAAGGATAATAACTTCTTGTCCATCACTATTATGCTTCCTAGATATTTTAGGTTTTGGAACATCACCTTGAGCTGATTTAACAGTGTAGAAACTATTTGATCCAGAAACTCTGGTGATCTCCATTTGGTCTGGAACAGTAAAGTATACGATCGGATCTTTAACTTTTTTATATATTATTTGAGTAGGCGCTTGCCATTTCCCACCTGGCAAGTCAGTGGCTGTTTTATTTGGTTTTCCCTCTAAAATACCACCTGCATCTAAGTTTGTCCCCGGTCTATAAATCGATGTGTTGGACAAAGTTCCTCCCGCGTTTAAGCTTAGAGTCAATACATCGCCCAAATTATAAACACTTTGGTCATTTCCAAAGCCACCTGAAGTTGGTAACTCTGCGGTAATAGGCAGATTACGCACCTCATCTTTTGTTGCTTTGAAGATGATCTTTCTATTACCTTTTTTAGATTCAGAACTAATAGATATATTTGTAGTATATTCTTTATCGTATTGGGCTGAATCGTTTAAATATCCTAGTATATTAATATGACCTGACCTAACATCGTGTAAACCCGAGCTAAAATTACCACTGATCATAGTTGCATTAGCATAGTAAGGAACATCTGGTGTAACATCATAAGCTGAAACTTTCACACCATCAGCTAATTTGGCCCCGTTACTAAATTCTCCAAAGTGATCTATGACTCCAGTGGTTGGATTATAACTTTCACCCGCTTGCAACCGCTGGGTGATCTTGCTTCCATCTTCACCAGTGACCACAACTGTATAACCTGTCTGGGCTGGATTATATGATCCAAAATCAGCATAGTCGCCACTCACATTATTTAGCGGGACTACAATTCCAGTAGTCGTGATCTCAGCTGGAAAATCAAAGTGATACGTAGGCGTAAAACTCGTAAGTCCAGTTCCCCGCAATCCTACCGAATATAACACTGGTGCGTAAGGGGCACCTTTTTCTAAAATCGGTACATTGGCTGACATTGGTCCACCTACTGGAGTCATATTAGTATACCCCTGGACCCAGCCACCAGCACGATCTTCTTCGATCAAAGTATCTGCTCTGACATTTGCATATAGTACATCAATGCTATAATTTTCATGAACATTAGGGTCATTCTTTGACAAGACTGTTTCATTAAAACTCTTAGACTGCTTAACTGCTCTGTTAGCGTCTAAAGCTTCTCCAGTATCGATATTTGTTTGGCCAAAATAATGTTTTCCCCCATCACCTACATCATACCAACCTGAAATCTGGCCACTTTCACCTGTTGTTTGTTCACTAGTATATCTACCAATAAACGGTATACCATCAGCAGAAACTGGAGCATATTCATAAAGCGCCATTATTTTAGGGAAATCTATGATGATCGGAGTACCTTCTCCTCCAGGCTGCGTTATTGAAGCGAGTCCCTCGACATAGTTAGAAGTATATTCGACAGTAGATTTTTTTATATACTCTTTAGTAGCTACTTCATCTAAAAGGAAATGCTCTGGAACTGGGACACTCAATTTGAGAGACCCATTTCCTACATAACCATCCTTCCCCCAAAAAACACTAGCAAAATATAGATAATTTTCGTTGATCGTACGAATAGTTTTAGCATTTGCACTATCCATGGCTGCATTTGGCTTTGGAGTCACTTTAACATCTGGAATAATTTCTCCAAGTTTATATACAATTTCGTTACGTGTATCAGCTGGAGCAGCCTCACCGTTTATTAAAAAGCTGATGTCAAAGCTTTCACCACCATGATAGGTTTTCTCTATAGTTTTCCCTGAATTATTAACATATGGTAGATAGGGATCACTTACAGACGAGTATCTTCGATCTTGATTAAAGAAAAAGACGGCAGGTATTGTTTGAGTTCTAGTGACACTGACATTATCAGGGACATCATCGATCGTCCAAGTTATAGTGTACACACCATCATTTGTATATTCTTTTTTAGGATTTCCTGTTGGTTGCATTGTATAGGCTGGATTCTCTTTGTAGGAGAAATTAACAGGTCTATAGTCAAACCCCTTCGGTGCGATGACCATGCTAAATTTATCACCCTTTTTACCCGTATACGTCACTGCCATCCCTAGTTTTCCTTGATTGTCAGCACTATTTTTGGCGTCATACGTATACTCTTTGGATCCGTCGTCCAATACTTTAGGAGCAGATAAACTTCCTTTAGCATCACCTTGTGTTAAAGAAGTTAGTCCGATCGATCTACCATCTGTTGCACTTGCTATTTGAGGTTCTGCACTTGCAGTAGTTGCTAATAGCGAAGTTTCTAACTTGTTTGTCGATACCGAACGTGCGGTTCTTTTCAAAGGAGCCAGATCTTTTTCAAGCTCTAAAAAGGCAAGACTCTCTTCTGTTTGTTGTAAACCATTTACTTGACTCTGAACTTTTGCGGGTTCAGCTTCTTGTTTTTGGTCACTAGATGTGGCTGAAGTGTCTGTTTTTATTTCAGTCACATCATTATCTGCTACAATGTCTTCTGCTGTAGCTTGAACCTTATTATCAGAAGATCGAGATTCTGAGCTTTGCTCTGCTACCTCATCTTTTTTGGCTTTGGGCTCTTCAGTAGGCTCACTAACTTTTTTTGCAACAGTATCTGCCTGAACTTGAACGCTCTCACCTTGATCTTTTGGGACACTTTGCTCATCGGATACTGCAGTCTCTGTTTCAGTAATTTCTTGATTCGTAGCCTCTTCTTGAGATTGTCCTACTTTACTCACATCTACGCTTTCTTCAGTGCCTTGCGTCTGCCCTGATGTCGTTTGAGTTTCATCAATAGCGACTTGCCCACTTACTTCACTAGCCTGTTCTCTTTTATCGTCTAAAAGATCAACTTCTTGACTTAACGAAACACTTTCCTCTACTTCACTGACATCTGTAGTCTTGTCTAACTTATCAGCTTCTTTTGTCTCATTTTGTACGGGTGTATTTGTCGCTGACGTTTCATCAGCAGAAACTTGCTGTACCAGTGAGGCAGTACTAAAAATCGACATCCCAGCTACGACCCACATTTTCTTTCTTTTATAAAGTTTATAACGTTTTTTCTCATCGGTCGTATATTTAAATAACCGGGAATTAGCGTTATATCTGATCATCTATGTCTCCCCCTTATGTTCGAAAAAAAGTGGGAGCGTTCCTAGCGATATCTTGCCTTCGAACTCACCCACTTCGATAGCACTGGCAAATGTTGACTCCTCTTTTTGTTTACTTGCTTCGATTGCTAGTGGTAACTCTCCTTTACCTCTTCGAATCTCCTTTTTCTTCAAATGATCATCAACTACTATTCGATACATTTCAGTCACCTCTCATCCAAATAAGCCAATACGCCGTTCATAAAAAGGCGTGAAATTTTTATCGGCCGAACGTCCAACTAAATCATTAGTCGTCCCGATCAAAACATCTGAACGATAAGGTAACTGACTACGAATACCTATTGCCAACTTACGTGCCACACTCTCTTCAAATTTTTTCTTATCTCCTGTATAATCAACGATCACCACATATTCGTAATCTTCGTGTTCCGGCAGTTTGACCCCCAAGAGCCATGCTCGCTTTACACTACGCATTCTTTTTAGTACGTTCTTCAGTTTGTTTTCGATCCTTGCTGCAGGATCACGTGGCATGATTTTTAGTTTAAAACTTCGTCCATCTCCTAGATCGATCGGACGAATCTGTTTCACATAGCTCCAATATTCATTTGTGAGAGGAAAATTATGTTCTCCCGGATTGACTAAAATTCCTGCCACATTGACTCTCCGCGCTTGAAACATTAACTCTTGAGCTGATAAAACCATAGGACGTAACTCTGTATTTTTTCCCATACCACGCAAGAAACTCTCCATCCGCTCTGGGCTACTAAATACAGGTACATATTCACTTCCATCCGCTAAATATGTCATAGTTGCAATGTCTAATTTAAGCCCAGGTTTACGATTTTTGGCAGAAATTACTTGTTCGCCAACTTGGACGGGTACATAAAATAGCATTGTATAGAGTGCACTTACGAATTTTAGTTCTAAGCTCGAATCAAGTGGTTTGACCATAAATTCACTAAGCGCTTTTTCAAATCGCACCTTCTTTAACGGAATAACTTGCGTTCTTTCCTCCGTTTTAGTAACGACCTTATCAGCTTCTTTTTCATATACCTCTGCTTCTTGCATTGATCTCACCTCATCTACTACTGCTCAATGATCTCTAAAGCATCTAATAGTTGCTTTTCTTTAGCGATTATTCGAGTCACTAGTTCCTGATCATTTTTTTCAACTGCATTGACCAACTTTTCAGCACCATCAACTACGCTTTTGCCTAAGATAATTGCTGGTGTCAAATTCAATAATTCTTCTAATTTTGCCTCTTCCATAACCTTTTCCTCCATAAATACTTATCAATTCAAACGTTCAACAGCTGTTAGTAATGACTTAGCATGCTTGATCAAACGAGTTCTTTGTGAACGTGTCAAATTTCCTTGTTTCTCATACTCAACAAGAGCTGTCATAACCTGTTTAAACGCATTTAGTAATAGCACTGTTGGTTCTGTTAAACTCATATCTGTGTCCCCTCCTATTACTTGCACTTGTTCAACTTCCTCTGGAATCTCACTTTCCTCAACTATCGCAGAATATGCAATATCTTCTTTTGGATTTTCAACTTCTTCGATCTCGGTAGTAGTCTTTTCTGAAACAGCAGCCTTTTTATCCTTGCTCCAAAGCTTTGTCAGTTCATCTATCTGATCCAAAGTCAGCTTGAGTAAATGCACATCTTGCGTAGGATCATCTGGCAGAAAATTATCTGGATCAACGACCCTCTTACCAATACGCTTTTCTCCATCATTTTCTTCAAGGTAATAGTAATCTTCACTTCCTTGAATTTTAGGTAGCTCTATTACTTGAACTCGGTTAGCATGTCTGGATATCTTAAATTGCTTCGTTCCAATATTTGTTTCATCAAGCCCTGATTGAATCGTCAGTTTACCGAGGCGTTCATAGACTAATTCTACTTGTTCGACTTTTTCTCCCATTACCCCTTCTAAATTTCCCCGATATCCGTCAAGAATATAACCATCTAGACTTGGCGTATTTACTCGATAAGGTTCCCCAACAGTTTTAAAAATTTTCAAAGAATCTGTTATCTTTTTTCGATCAGGTGTGATGAAATTAACTACCACATAATTTAAAGATTGTGTCTCATTGTCCAACATTATTCTTCTCACCTCCAAAAATATTTAAACTTCCATAAAGAACCACACTATCTTTTTTAAGATGGTACGGTCTTTGTTCTAAGACATTGGAATATCTTAATTTTTCCAACATCTTATCATAGTTTATATTAAAGCTATATTTAAATTGTGTAAACCGTATCTACTATAAATTTTGAATATTCAATTTCAAAAATTGATACTATCAAAAAAAATAACGTTATTATATCTTTAGCAATTCTAAGGCTTTTTCGCTATAATACGGAAAATTTTGCTATTCATTCTTTTCTTCATTTACTAGAAACTATAAATTATTAATTATATATAATTTTTCCGCCAAAAAATTAAGCACCTTTAATTTTGTTCAAATTATATCGTTTTGTACATTTATTTTTTAAACAAACCACACTGAGTAGTACATGCCAAATACTCTCAAAAATCTCAAGTGCCAAAAAAAGTAGCTTGCCCCTGCCTAGAACAGGTATCAAGCTACCGAAAATAGTTATATTCGTTTTTTATTTTCCCCTCTACCCTAGTACTTATTCCGATCTCCTGCAGTCTCATCACCAAGTTCTTTGATCCCTTTTTGGGCTATATTTGACAAAATATTGTCTGGCGTATTAAAGTACGGATAAAAAAAGAAACGATAATCTTCAAGTTCATCAATTGTCACCTTTTTTTGCACAGCTAAAGAAAGAAACGTTATTATTCCTGAAAAATCACCTTTTGAACAAATTTGCGCTCCAATGATCCTATGATCATCGTTGCGATAAATAATTCGAAGTTTTACTTTCTCTCCCCCACTATTGATCGCAGGAAGTAAATTATACACTTCATCATCCACATAGCCGTATCCTATACGATATGCATCAGCTATTTTCTCCGTGATCCCTGTTGCAAAAAAATTTAGACCAAAAATTCGAATCACCCTAGTTGTGACCATCTCACCTATACTTTTGGCTATACCCATAATGCTTTTGGCAGCAATTTTGCCACTCCGAAGTGCATTTGCTACTGAGAAATCAACTGTCAGATCGCTTAACACACTATCACTCACAGTCGCACAATCTCCAACTGCATAGACATCTGGATCAGAAGTTCTTTGTTCATCATCCACAATATAGGCTCCATTCGTATACTTATCCAGATGAAAACCACCTAAATTTGTATTAGGTAAAAAACCTGTTGTTATTATCACCATATCTGCAAGAAAACTCCCATTCGTGGTGATCACATTGCTTACTTTACCAGCACGTCCTTCAAATCCAATAATTTCACTATCTAGCTCAAGTTCTACTCCATACCCTAATAATTGTCTTTCAGCAATTTTACTAAATTCTTTGCTAAAATTCCTACCAAGTAAGTGTTTATCGATCTCAAACAAAGTAACTTTCTTTCGCCGTTTACTAATTGCTTCTGAAAGCTCCACTCCAATAGAGCCTCCACCAACGATCGCTACATTTTTGATACGGTCACTATCGATTTTTTGGTTGACTAACAGCCCCTCTCGCAAATTCTTTATCGTATATATCCCTGATAACTCACTATTTTTAATTTGTAACTTTTGTTGAAACGAACCTGTTGCCAAAACTAACTTATCGTAATCGACTACAAATGAATGTTTTCGCTCTTTATTCTCACTTTCTACGAAGACTCTTCTTTGGTCGAAATCCACTCTAGTTACCGTAGAATGTGCATAAAAATGGTCAATTCCATCAAGATATTCTTTAATATCAATTGAGAAAAAATCTTTATATGTTGAAACAGCACCTCTTATTAGAAGAGGTGTTGCTCCACTAATATATCCCAGTGAATTTTCTCTATCAATAACTGTGATCTCAAAATCACCATTTCCATTTTGAACTAGCTGTCGCACAGCAGCTAAACCTGCATGGTTAGCTCCTACAATAACAATCTTCATCTTTTTCATTGCCATCATAATAAAATGTGAAGTTATAAAATCCCCCTCTTTTTATTGTACCTGCATTGATAACAACTCTTCGTTAAACAATGCCCACTCCACATTTTGTACCTTTCTACATAGATATTCTCGATATTAACAAATTACACATAATATATTCTAACAAAATTCACATTAAAAAAAAATCAAATGCTCCTGCTGTCTTCATTAAATATAGGCTTAATAATTACTTCCTCACCCAATTGAATTTCAGGTACTCCCCAATCTCCGTTCAACTTTTTATATTGTGCTGGGGTCAAGCAAAATAAATAGACTTTTTTAGTTGGATCACTAGGAATGAAATTGTTGGTGTCAGCCACACGAGCACCAAGTACCTGTTTTCCAGCTTTTTCTTCAACAAAGTAATAAGCCTCCTTTTCCTCTAATTTAGGCAATTTGATTTTTTTTATTTTCAACGCATCAGATGAATTTTGAAAAGGTTCTACTAATGTGTAGTTTCCAGCCAAACCTTTTCTTATGACGAGCTCTCCTAATTCTTTGTAGATCAATCGCACTATTTTTTTTGTATCTGCGACTCCACTAAGGTCACCTTGATGTCCAACTAGAACATAACCGATCACTGTGGGAATCTTCACTTGATAGCGTTCACCGATCGGTTTAAGCAACGTCTGCGGTTCTAATATTTGTTGTCCTAATGGAGTAATAAATTCTACTACTATGGTAGTTGTTATTTTTTTTAATACCATTTATAATACCCCTTTTTCGCTAATTGCCAAAATTTCAAACTATCCACTTAACTAATAACAATCAAAAATTTATAGCTATGTATGTCCATGTTCATTAACTTTGTGATTCCATTAGAATATTTTTATTTTTGTATTTTAACATTTTCATCCCATCGAAAAAAGACTATTATTTTTTGAAAAATTCATTAAAAAAACACAATTCTAAACGTTTTATTCTATTGATTAAACTCAAACCAGCATTCGTGAACTTTTATACAATGTTATATATCAATATTTTTGGAATATTTTTTTAATAACTTTTTTTAAAAAACTTAACCATTAATAAATAGTACAATTTTTGTCGCATTATTCTATTTTCCCACTAATATCCAATCCACAAAAATAAACACATTTAGAGTCCGATATTCTAGAACCGTAGCTAATTTTAATTCGGCTGGATATTTTCCAGACTCTAAACACTTTTAAGCCATCTGACCACCAACTTTGTATTTTCTGACCCAATTATCAAATGTATCCTTAGAGATACAACATTTAGGCCAGATAAAGTACTTACTATATGTCCACTAAGATGATATAAAGACTACTTCATATCTTTTCCTCGAGTATATGTTTAGTAGTTCTTCTAGACATAAAAAAAGGCCCCCTAGAGAGGCAATGTCATTAAGTTAAGAGAGCTTGTATCAAATTTCAATTTAGAAATTTGATACAAGCTCTCTTTTTTGACATCTATGACGTTAATAGAGATTATTAATGTACGGAGGTGAGCATTATGAATATAGCACAACTGAAAAAGTTATTTTTAACTACCCTTGACTCGATCGACCAAGAAAAAGAAAAATATGTTGTCGATCCCAAACGTGATTTTATACGTCAGAGAAAACTTGTTTTTAAAGACACGCTACTTTATATTCTATCAATGGGTGGCGGGACTATTCTAAGTGAATTATCACAACTAACAGGAGGTATACCGGAACTCACTGTTTCAGCTTTTACACAACAAAGATATAAAGTAAAAGCTGAGGCGTTTAAAAAATTCTTCCATCTGTTTTCCGATCGATTATCACAAAACACTCAAAGTCAAATCAGGATCCTAGCTATCGATGGCTCTAGTATTCATATCCCAACTGATCCAACTGATAAAAGCTCTTATTTTCCATCTCCAAATGGTCGCAAAGCTTATAATTTACTTCACCTTAACGCACTCTTTGACTTAGACAAACAAATTTATACAGATGTGATCGTCCAAAAAGGTATGGATAATGAGCGCAATGCCTTGAATAAAATGATCGCTCGTTCTAAAATCCCTAAGGCGCTCATTATTGGCGATAGAGGATATGAATCTTATAATACCTTAGCGCACATCCAAGAAAAAGGTTGGTCTTTCTTGATCAGAGTACGAAACAACAATGGCGTGATCAGTGGAATAGCACTTCCAGATGAACGCCAATTCGATAAACATTTCACACTAAAATTAACACGTAAACAAACTAGAGAAACTAAGGAATTATTTAGAGAACGTAATTCTTATAGATTTATACCGGCCAATGTGACCTTCGATTTTTTATCACAAAAAACCAAGAAAGCTGACCCAACTGAATTTTATTCACTTGAATTTAGAATAGTACGTTTTTCTGTATCCGAAGACAAGGATGTGACTGTAGTAACTAATCTAAATCAAAGTTCATATCCAGCTTGGAAACTAAAAAAGCTTTACCATTTACGTTGGGGGATAGAAACAGCATTCAGGACATTGAAACATACCTTGGGATTATTGAACTTTCACGCTAAAAAAATAGTGGGGATCCTTCAAGAGATCTACGCTAAACTTATAGTGTACAATTTCACCCAAATGATCATAGATCATGTATCACTCCAAGAAAAGGCTCGATCATATCAATATAAAGTTAATTTTACAGTCGCTGTGAGACTGTGTAGATCTTTTATTAGAGGAAAATCCCCACCAAAACGGTTAGAATCCTATATTTCTAAAAATATTCTTCCAATCAGGAATGGTCGGCATTATAAAAGATCATCCAGCAGAAGAAAAGCATCAGGATTCAACTACAGAATAACATAAAAGAACGTGCTGATAAAAAAATTTGATTAACTATCAGCTTATTTGTCGTGATAAAAAGAGATCAGATAACTACAAAATATGTTTCTGATCTCTTTTTCAATATCTAATCTTTAGTACTGTAGGCTTAACTTAATGACATTGCCTAGAGAGGCTGTGATATGAGTAAAAAGGCCTCTTCAAATTCCGAACGTTGGAATTTGAAGAGGTCTTTCTTTATCCTGAAAATACTAATTTTTTTTAGACTTTGTAATAGGAAGTAACGAATAATAATGCTTTAGTGGTAGTTTTTATTAATATATAAAAGGTAGAGTAGATTAATACTTTTCTAGTTTTTTAAAGATCATCGGTACTACTTCTCTCAAGATTTGTTGAGCTAAATGCCTGCTTCCCATAGAACAATAAAGCATTACTGTCTTTTTATTTATAAGACTGTTTAAACTACTTGTATAATGCTTCATAATTTAGCAGCTTTCCTTTGAATAAGGACTGTCTAAAACGGTACAAAGCTTAATTGTAAATGTTATTAGCCAAATGAGCATACTCATCTAGGTATAGCATAACGTTTGTCATTACTTCTGACCACATATCTTTCTACCAAGTATTCATATTGAAGTTTAGTTTTTTCAGTTCTTAAGTTTTTAAAAGCTTGCATATTCTTGGACTTTTGTTTTCTCTTCTTTCTCCTACTTGCATACGTTCTATGTAACAAGCTAGTGATCTCTTCAAAAACTTCTTGTTGATCTGTCTTTTTGTCAGTTAATTCTGACATCAGAATAATTTCAGTGTGATATTTGGCAACTAAGTACTCGAACAAGTCGAAACATACACGACTTGTTCTATCTTTGTGAGTAATGATGATCTTTGCTATTTTACGTCAATTACAAGATCAAGTAATCCAAAAAACTTCTTTCTCTTTTCAAAAGAAGTGCCACTAGTTATACCTTGATCTAAACCGTTAGCTTAACATTCTTTATAGCAAAATTTTTTAAGTTTTCTATTTGGTTTAGGTGTAGACACCTAGCATAGAGATAAAATTTATCTTCAACTTATATTTTAGCTCAAAAAAATTAATCCATATTTCACTTCGTTACTTCCAAATAATCGATCTGTTCACAAAAATCAGTATTGGACTTTGTTTGCTTTAAGATCTTCAAAATTTGTTCGGTATCTTTCAAAGGATCATCTCCCATAGCCCGGCGTAGTTTCCACACTGACTCCAGCACGCTTGGGGCTAATAAGAGCTCTTCTTTTCGTGTTCCTGAACGTTTGAGATCTACAGCTGGAAAGATCCTTCTTTCAGCTAATGTTCGACTTAATTGAAGTTCCTGGTTCCCAGTTCCTTTGAATTCCTCGAAGATGATGTCGTCCATCCGACTTCCTGTATCAACTAAAGCCGTTGCAATGATCGTCAAACTCCCACCTTCTTTTACATTTCGCGCTGCCCCAAAGAATTTCTTAGGACGATAAAGTGCAGTTGGATCAAGACCACCAGATAAAGTTTTGCCACTTGCAGGAACGACGAGATTATATGCACGCGCCAGACGTGTCAATGAATCAAGTAAAATGATCACATCTTGTTTATCTTCAACTAACCGCATAGCCCGTTCAAGTACAAGTTCTGAAATATGCGCATGATTTTCTGGGCGCTGATCAAAAGTCGAGTACACGACCTCGCCTGTCGGATTGATCTTTGCCAAGTATTCTTCAAGATCAGTCACTTCTTCTGGACGCTCATCGATCAATAAAACGATCAATTTAGCTTGTGGATGTAATTTTGAGATCCCAGCCGTGATATCTTTTAAAAAAGTAGTTTTACCAGCTTTAGGGGGCGCAACGATCAATCCCCGTTGCCCATAGCCGATCGGAGCAAATAGATCAATAACACGAGTCGATAGTTTGCGCGGATCGTTTTCTAAGATAAGTTGTTTTTCAGGATATTTGGCTGTTAAAGCCGGAAAATGTGGTCGACCTTTAGCTTCTTCTGGACTCTTACCATTGACTGAGTCGATATAAAGCATTCCATAACGGTCATTAGCGATATTTTGTCGTGGCGGACGTACTTTACCGATGACTTCATCTCCGTTGCGCAAACCAAAGCGCTTGATCTGGGAAGCTGAAACATAGATATCTTCTTTTGACTGACTGTAATTTAGAGGACGTAAGAAGCCATAGCCGCCATCATCGTAAAAGATCTCCAAAATACCTTTCATCACAAAACTTGATTCTTCTGCTTGAGCTCGAATAACTGCTAAAGAGAGCTCCTTTTTATTCATTTGACTATAGTATTTGATCTTATACTTTCTTGCATATTCATATAATTCTTTTAATGTCTTTTTTTGTAGATCCTCTAAAGTTACATTCTCAGACATGAAATCGCCTCTATCATCTATTTATTTTTTGACACCTAAGCCCGATCTTAATTGGCAAAGCTAGCTCTTTTCTTAAAAAACTAATTCATCACTTTCCGTAATAACTTTTAAGTCGACCGAAAGTCCACGGAATTTTTCAACGATCCGATCATACCCCCGTAAAATATTGTCTGCTTTTGTGATCGTTGTCGTTCCTTCAGCCATCAAAGCAAGCCCCAGTAAGGAGACCCCTGCACGGATCTCCCCTGCTTCAACAGTTGTCCCTACTAATTGCTGAGCATGTCCAACCGTGATCACACCATCTTTACTTGCGATCTTGGCCCCCATCTTTTGCATTTCTGGGATATGTTTTGTTCTTTCTGGATATAAAGTATCGATGATCGTCGAGCTTCCTTTTGCTTTCATCAAAAGCGGAGTCAATGGTTGTTGTAGATCTGTTGCCAGTCCTGGGAAAGGCGCAGTTTTTACACTAACTGGTGCTAAAAGATCCCCCCCAGGAACATAGATCTTATCTTCATCGATCTCAAGTGTCACGCCCATTTCTTGCATTTTAGCAATAAACGGATCTAAGTGTTCTGTGATCACGTTTTTAACGAGCACACCATTTCCATTTGCGGCTGCAAACGACAAATATGTGCCAGCTTCGATCCGATCTGGGATGATCGTATGCACATTTTGCGCACGTAGTGAGTCAACACCTTGGACTCGGATCACATCTGTCCCAGCTCCTCTGATCTTAGCACCCATATTATTTAAAAAAGTAGCTAGATCAACGATCTCTGGTTCACGAGCTACGTTTTCCATGATCGTTGTCCCTTTAGCTTTAACAGCAGCTAAGAGCACATTGATCGTCGCCCCGACTGAAACGAGGTCAAAAAAGATCCTAGCTCCTTGGAGTCCTTCTGGTCCTGTTGTGATATAAACCGTATCATTTTTTTCAACGACTTTAGCCCCAAGTGCCTTAAACCCTTTGATATGTTGGTCGATCGGGCGAGGGCCGATATTATCTCCACCAGGAAAACCAACAACAGCTTCACCAAATTTACCTAATAAAGCTCCCATAAAATAATAAGAAGCACGTAAACTTCTGATCGCCCCGCCTGGTAAAGGAGTGGATTCGATCTTTGTTGGGTCAACGGTCAATTTTCCTCGATTATAAAATGAATCAACGTGCATCGATTTTAAAATGAGCATCAAATTATGCACATCTAAAATATCTGGTACAGAATCAAATTCGACTGGAGTATCTGCCAAGATCGAAGCAGGGATCAATGCTACCGTACTATTTTTAGCTCCACCGATCGTGACCTCACCGGCTAGTTTTTGTGATCCCTTGACAATCATCTTTTTCATTTTTCTAAAAATCCTCACTAATTATTAATTACATACTTTCGAATCACCATCGAGTAAACGCGCTTTTATGTAAAAAGTAAATAAAGCGCCATACTGAATTTTACAGTATAAAATGCAATGTTTCAATAATGAGTAGGTGTTTTTACCCCTAAGATTTTCTTAGTTTTATCAATTATGATCTTTATCTAAGTTAGAAAAGCAAATTTTAGATATATTTAGTAAAAAAAGCTACGAGCACACTCGCAGCTTCAGAACGTAGACAAACTCTATTCAAATCGGATAGAGTTTGTTTTTTTATGTATTTTTATAACTATATACTTTGAAATATACGAATATAACAGGGTTTTTCCCCAGTATTTTTACCAATTTTTTTAGATTTAGGCACGCAAATATCAACCCAACTTTAGCTAGAATTTTATCAATTCCTACTTCTCGGGCGTATCTCAAGTTGTGATATTCTTTTGCCGAACCAAAATTTCTTTCGATCGTCTCCTTTCGCGCTTCATACTTTAATTTTGAGCCAGTTTGATGCCTGATATCCTCACATTTTTCCATACTATCTTGCCAAACATGACGAGCGATAACTCTTTGATGATTTTTACTTTGTGTACATTTGTGCAGTAAAGGACATTTTTCACAGATTGTAGGATCACTTTTATATTCACGATAACCACTTCGATTAGTTGTGGAGTACATTAAGATTTGATCGCCAGGACATAAATAACAATCATAATATTCATCATAAACAAAATCTTTGGGTCTAAGCGTACCAACTTTGCCCCTTGGGCGTTTATAAGGAAGAATGGGAATTATGCCTTGAGATAGTAAAAAGTGTGCGATCGTGGGTGTTTTATAGCCAGAATCAGCGATAATATATTGTGGGTCGTACTTCCGTACTTTTTCAAATATTTCAGGAAAAAGTTGCGTATCATGGATATTTCCCGCACCGACCACATAAGCTAAGAGCCACCCATTTTTATCACAGGCAGCTTGAACGTTATAGGCAAAAACCTGTTTGTGTTCACCCTTATGAAACCATCCACTATCAGGATCAGTTTTAGATATTTTTACTTGTCTAGTTTTTTTTTAGGTTTTTCTTCTTTTAAGGGTTTCTTTTGATGTTTAGCTCTATCTACATTTATTTCTTTTTCGAGATCTTCACTCATAAATTTTGACTTAGTTTCAATAACTTCAGTAGTATATTTACGGCTGTTAGCAGCAGCTTTCAAATGAGTTCCATCAATAAAGATATCAGTTGTGTCGATAAGATCATTTTCTAAACAGAGTTTCAAAATATGAGCAAAAATAGCTTCTATTACATGGCTTTCAGCAAATCTTCTTTTATAATTTTTACCGTAGGTAGAGAAATGAGGAACAGGATCATTTAAACCTAGTCCTAGAAACCATCGATAAGCGACATTAACTTGAATTTCTTTGATCGTTTGACGCATAGAACGAATACCAAATAGATTTTGGATCAAAGGAATCTTTATGAGTAGTACAGGGTCAAGACTAGGACGACCATTATTTTTACAATAGGAATCTTCGACAAGATCATAAATAAAAGAGAAATCAATAATTTGATCAATTTTACGGAGTAAATGATCTTTTGGGACCAAATCATCTAGAGAAGTACGAGCATATTCACAGCGTTTGAGATTGGGATCACTTTTGTGAAGCATAATGAGCACCTCCGTAACCGTTTTCTTTAATTATACAAAAAAAAGTCACCAGAGCACATACTCTGATGACTTAGTCTACATTCTGAAGCTACGAGCACACTCGCAGCTTTTTTACTAAATATCCATGATCTGGGCCAATTCTTGTACTTCACTAGCTGTTGCCTCAAGTGGCAATGACTTTAGATCGTGTAAACGTTCGACCGAAATATGGGTCATCAATGAAAGCTCATTATCTGTCAGACCCTTAGCTTCCTCAAAAGCAATGATCGCTTCAGCTAGCGGGGTCAATTCTTGTTTTTCCAATTTTTCCGCCCCCAATTTAGTCTACCGACTAAAATTTTGTTTACACCCTTATTATCGCACTCTGACTTAAGAAATCAATATCCATCAAAAAACATATGCACAAAATCACCTCTACAGCACTAAAAGGACTGATCTATTCTAGTCAGCCCTTTTAATATTAATAATTATGCGTTAGCTGCTGCTTTGATAAATTCGGCAAATAACCCTTCTGGACGTTGTGGCCGCGATAAAAATTCTGGATGGTATTGCGCTGCCACAAAGAATTTATTTTCTGGGATCTCAACAACTTCAACTAAGTGGTTATTTGGAGATGTCCCAGCAAAAACTAAGCCGTGTTCTGACATAATATCACGGTATTTATTGTTGAATTCATAACGGTGACGATGACGTTGTTGGATCACATCTTGGTTACCGTAAGCTTTAGCTGTCTTTGTACCTGGCTTTAATTTGCATGGGTAAAGTCCTAAACGTTGCGTACCCCCCATATCTTGCACATCTGCTTGGTCAGCCATCAAATCGATGATATTGTTCTTGCAGTTTGGATCGACTTCAGCTGTATTGCTATCTTCTAAACCACAAACATCACGTGCAAATTCAATACATGCCATTTGCATCCCTAAACAGATCCCTAGGAATGGCACATCATTTTCACGAGCATAACGGATCGATTGGATCATCCCTTCAAGCCCACGATCACCAAAACCACCTGGAACGATGATCCCATCGTAGCCAGCTAATTTTTCAGCCACATTTTTTGCATCGATCTTCTCTGAATCTAAGTAATCGATCTTGATCTTAGCATCGATCGCATAGCCAGCATGCCGTAAAGCTTCGTTTACTGAGATATAAGCATCCGGTAATTGAACATACTTACCAACAAGTGCGATCTTGACTTCACCTGATAAGTTGCGCACTTTATCTGCCAAAGCGCTCCAGTCTGTCATATCAGCTTCTGGTGTTTCTAAATGTAATTTTTGACATACAATATCATCCATGTGTTGAGCTTGCAAGTTCAATGGGATCTGATAAAGTGTATCGACATCCATTGATTCGATCACTGCTTCAGGTTCAACATCACAGAAATTAGCGATCTTGTCGCGCATACTTTGTGAGATCGGTTTTTCAGTCCGAACGACTAAAATATTTGGTTGGATCCCTAGACCACGCAACTCTTTAACACTATGTTGCGTTGGTTTCGTCTTCATTTCTCCAGCAGCGTTCAAATATGGAACTAAAGTCGTATGGATATAAACAACATTTTCACTTCCGACTTCAGAACGCATTTGACGTAAAGCTTCTAAGAAAGGCAAGGATTCGATATCCCCAACAGTTCCACCAACTTCAGTGATCACAACATCAGCATCTGTGATCGTCCCTGCACGCATGATCTTTTCTTTGATCATATTTGTGATATGTGGAATAACTTGAACAGTTGCACCTAAGTAATCACCACGACGTTCTTTTTTCAAAACTTCAGAGTAGATCTTACCGGTTGTAACGTTAGAGTACTTGTTCAAGTTGATATCGATGAAGCGTTCATAGTGACCGAGATCAAGATCTGTTTCTGTACCATCGTCAGTTACAAAGACTTCCCCATGTTGATATGGGCTCATTGTTCCTGGATCGACGTTGATATATGGGTCGAATTTTTGGATCGTAACTTTCAATCCACGATTTTTTAATAAACGGCCTAAGGAAGCTGCTACGATCCCTTTACCTAGAGATGAAACTACGCCACCTGTAACAAAAATATACTTGGTCATTAAAAATGCTCCTTTGTTTAAATTATTCGGGTAGAACTAACAAAAATAACAAGCTCCCTATTCTCACACTAGAATAGGGAGCTTGTCTTGCCGTACATCTGACTTCACATATCACGTGAAGCGCCCATATCAAATTCTACATAAATCACTGTAAAACGTCAAGGGGTAAATTATTCATTTTCTAAGTCGTCGTCAGATAACTCTGTCAACTGACCTTCGATACCGTCAGGAAGATCGTCTTCTGCATCCTCTGGATCATCAATATCACTTAAATCAGTGCTATATGCTTTTAATTCGTGATCTTCTTCATCATCGTCTTCATCATCATATTCATCATCAAGGTCGACGTCTTCTGGATCATCATCGTTATAGTCAATGACATCATCATCGTCAGCCGCATCTGCCAAGAAAGCATTGACTTTCTTGCGTTTTTTACGTGGACGACTTTCTTCTTCTTCATCTTCAGAGTGAACGAGCGCTTCGTCGATCGATTCAAATGGATACCATGAACGCAAGCCCCAAAGATTATCGCCTAAAGAGATAAAACTACCATCGACGTTTAGGTCCGTATAAAATTGTGGCAAACGATCACGGATCTCTTGGTCACTTTTGCCAAGGTATTCTTGGATCGCATTTGTTAGATCGGCAAATGCCATCACATCACCATGTTGATCCAAGATCGCATGTGCGACTTCGACCATTGATAATTCATCTCTATCAGCGTCTTTGAATTTTTCTAGCTCCAAACTGGTACACGTCCTTTCCACAGTCTATTCTTCATCTTACAATATTAAGCTTTGAATTGCAATCGTAATTTATATTTCCCGAGTATTTCTTGACCATTTGAAAGTTCATAAGTTGCTTTGAGCTGACCCGTTTTTTCATCCACACGCTTGAATGTATATTCCAAACAATTCACTTCTAAATAAAGCGCGCCATATTGTGTCTGATAGCGCGTTGTTGTTAGTTGGCCTGGTCGTAGATCTAAACTAGAGCTCAAAGCGCGTTCTCTTCTTGTCAAAAGTAGTTGCTCATCTTTTATTTTAAATGTCGTCTTGATACTCTGTCCTTCAAGTTCTTCTTCGTAACGCAAATAAAGTGTCTCGCCTTTTTGAAATAATTCACCCTTTGTTTCTAAGTCATATTCCTCGACGTCGTTTGCTTGCGTTTGGATCGTTTTTAAAGTGATCGTTACTTCTTGTGCTTTTACTACCATCTTTGATCCACCTTTTTAAATTTTAACTTTGACTTCCTTACTTCATGCTATACTAAAAGTAATCAACTAAAGCAAGGAGGCTTTATCATCGCAACAAATTATACACCAAAAATGCTTCCAAGGGAAAAAGTGCTCCGTGATCCGATCCACGACTATATCTATATCCAGCATGAAGTTATTTTAGACTTGATAAATACTAAAGAATTTCAACGTTTGCGTCGGATAAAACAACTTGGGACGACAAATTTGACTTTTCACGGAGCCGAACACTCACGATTTACACATTCAGTCGGTGTTTATGAGATCACACGCCGGATCTGCGATCTTTTTTTACGCAATTATCCAACTAAACAGGTCGGGGATGGCTTGTGGGATGATTCAGAACGTCTAGTTGTTCTTTGTGCTGCTCTTTTACATGACGTTGGTCACGGAGCATACTCCCATACCTTTGAACATATTTTTAAGACTGATCATGAAAAGATGACACGTCAGATCATTACTTCTGAAACGACAGAGATCAATGCTGTTTTACAAAAAGTTGCACCTGAGTTTCCTGAGAAAGTCGCAAGTGTCATTGAAAAAACTTATCCTGATCCGCGCGTCGTTCAGATGATCTCCAGTCAAGTCGACGCTGACCGAATGGATTATCTTCTCCGCGACTCGTATTTTACAGGTACTGATTATGGGACTTTTGATCTAACGCGGATCTTACGCGTGATGCGCCCATATTCTGGGGGGATAACATTTGATTATAGCGGGATGCACGCAGTCGAAGACTATATCATCAGCCGCTTGCAAATGTATCAACAAGTTTATTTTCACCCTGTTTCCCGCTCTTTTGAAGTGATCTTAGCTCATCTTTTAAAACGCGCTAAAGATCTCTACCAACAGCAAAAATTACCTGTCAATTTTGCTTCGCGCCTTTTAGCTCCCTTTTTTGAGGGTGATTTTGATCTCAAAGCTTATCTTGCTTTAGATGACGGCACATTAAATGCTTGCTTTGCCCTCTGGCGCACATGTGAAGATCCGATCTTACGCGACCTAGTGATACGTTTTTTAGATCGCAAACCTTTAAAATCTGTCCGCGTTCCAGCCGATAAAAAAGAGTTACTGCCAACTCTAGAAGAGCTCGTCACCCAAGCCGGTTACGATGCGACTTACTATACGGCTACAAATGACAGTTACAATTTACCATATGCTTTATATGATTCAAAAGCAAAGATCCTTTTAAGTCTACAAAATGGCGAGTTGACTGAATTATCTGAAAACTCCGAACTCGTTCGTGCAGTTACAGATAAAGAACTTGGTGACGAACGTTTCTTTTTTCCAAAACAAATGCTTTCACCAGATGAACAAAAAGATCTATTTGAACCCGTTTATCAAGAATTTTCGCAACATATCAAAAATGATAAGATCATTTAAAAAAGAGCTCGAGGATCTCTCCTCAAGCTCTTTTTTGCTACACTGTGATCAAGATCGCGATCACGATCAAACCACACCCTAAAACTAAGCAATTTACGCCAAGTTTTTCAAAGTGGATCGGTGCATTCTTCTTTTCTGAAGCAACACGTTTGATATCGATCTTTCGTTTGGCAAATTCCTCATCGCTTTCACCCTTACGTTGTTTTTGGAACCAGCCAGCCATCAACCCTGCATGTAACAAAATATCGACCATCATAATACAGAGCAAAACTAAGCCACTCATAAATAAAACATCTGACACTAAAACATGAAAACCACTTAAGCGGGCAAAGATCCCACTGATCAAAGCTAAACCTAAGATCAAAAGATCTCCCTTTAACCAAAGTCGTTCTTTAAACGTTTCTTTCACTTTTTTCAATTCACCTTTTCATATTGACCTGAGATCTCATTTAATTTCTCAGCCACTTTAGTATCGACATTGAACCGATACATTCCTTTTAAGTTTGAGACTTGTGGCTGACTTGAACTCGTATGCCGGATCTCGATCTGATATAATCCTGCCCCTAGATCTTGTACATAATACTGATCACCAACTTCTTGAGGGATCGTTGTTGCACTTCTAAAGGCACTCAAAACATCTTGATTTGACATTTTGGCTGACATCGAAGAGACAACTTCGTTTGGCGCATTTGTCAATTCACTTCCTGTCTCTTTCTTATATTCAGCACCTAAGATCTTTGAGTTTCGTGCATTAGTGTAGCCACTTGTTTCAACAGTTGTACTTGCCCCACTCATACTTTGTTCAGTTTGGCCTGAAGTCGTTTTAAAGTCGCCCTCTGTTTTAGCTGGAGTTTGCTCTTGACTAGAGACAGCTACTTGACTACTTGCCTGAGCAGCTGCGATCTTTGTCTCATATTCTGCTACCTCTTCTTGCAATAAAGCAACAGCCTGATAGCGACTAGATAATGAATCAAGAGCTTGTAAACTCCCACCAGCTGCCGCATAATTTCCCGCAGCGTAGTAGTTCTTTACTTCATCACTATAATGATCTGCCAATTTGACAGTTTGATATTCCTTTTGTACCGCTTTGATCTGCGTCACTAATGCCGTCGGTGCTGTGATCTTTTCTAACTTAGCTAAATTATTCTGTGCTTTTTCCAGATCATTAGTCGTCACAGCTTTTTTGGCAGATAATAAGTAACCTAGCTCTTTATACAAAGTCCTAACTTTGTGAGGAGCTTTTTTTAGTTGCTTGATCTGACCTAATTCTTCGTAAGCTTGCTTATTTTCACCTGACTCTAAATACGATAGCGCATTTTGATAGTGTTCTTCGATCTTTTGATCAGCTTTTTTAGTTGTTGCTTCTTTGGTAGTTAACGCGGAATCGTTACTATGACTACAACCACCAAGGCTCAAAAGACATATGAGCGCAATAAAACTGGTCAAAAATATTTTTCTTATCTTCATGATCATCACCTAACATCTTTTTTGCTTTTAAGGATAAGTTGATCTTTATATTTGAATTATACCATTTTTAAGATCTAATTATCGATCTTTCGTTGGCTTTGATCGAGCTTTTTGCCGACCAGATATGTCGTGATCCAGATCACTAAAATAACTGCAAGTGCCGAATACAAAACAGCCAAGCATTCTTTGACAAAGATCTTTGAGTTCAAATAATAACCAAGCCCTGCTTCAAGTTTATATAGCAAGATAAACAGTGCCAGATCGCTCCCAAACATTCCAAAAAAGAGTGTATTAAATGTCATTCCCATGATCTGAAAGCCGATCGTTTTGCCACTTTTAAAGATCTGGGCCACTGTGATCTGAGGATCATTTTCGATCAGTTCGTTTAGACCACTCGCAACCGCGATCGAAGCTTCAGCGGTTGCCCCTAAAGTGCTGAGCAAAGTCGTTGCGATCAAGATCTCTTCAAAATTTGCACCTATCAAAAGGTCAAACGCTTCGATCGCTTCAGACTGTTCGTTAGCAAAGCCTTTGATCTGGGCAAAATGGTCTAGCGGGATCACAAATAACAACAGTAAGACTAAGACGATCAAGGTCGCTTTAAAAGCAATATTAGCTGTTTTTTCATCTTTAGTTCCCATATAGATCGTCGTCGCTAAGATACAGATCCCGGCAAAAAAGGCGACCCAAACCGCTGGTAAGCCACCAGTGATCAAGATCACAACTAAAAATAAGATCAAAAAATTCAAGATCACACTAAAATAAGCTGCGATCCCCTCTTTACCTCCAACTAAGAGCATCAAAACAAATAAGATCAAAGCTAGTAAACTAATCGCTGACATGTTCTTTGCCCCCTAAACTCAAACTATATGCACTTAAGAAACTCGCAACCGGGATCGTTAAGACGATCCCGATCCCACTGATCAAAGCTTGAACAACGCCAAGGGCCATCGTCCATTCAAATGTATAGGCAATACTATTACCAGTCTTGAAATATACAACGCTAAGTGCGATCGTTTCAGCAAAAAAGATCAATAACAAAACATTGATCAAAGGTCCCATGATCGAACGTCCCACAGCGCGTCCAGATAAAAAGAGCTGTTTTTTAGATGTCTTAGGTTGGCTTTTTTTCATTTCAAAAAGTGTCGCAACGATATCAGTCGCTGCATCCATCACGGCCCCCAATGATCCGATCACAGTCGCAGCCAAAAAGAGTTGCTTAGGTGACTGCGTCGCATAATCCAAAGCTTCGTAATGGATCCCGTGGCTTTTAGTCAAATAAAGCGTCACACATCCGATCACTAAAGCTAAAGTCGTACTCAAAATGATCGCACTAAATGTGATCAAACACTGGCGGTTCAATCCGATCACTAATGTTAAGGAAAGTGCTGTAAAGATCACCGCAAAAACGACAAAGATCCAAAAGAAGTTCGTCAAATTCAAACGAACATCTAATTCAACAGCTAGCAAAAATAAGACAAAGTTGAGTACAACGCTCAGCAAGGTTTTGATCCCTTGAAACTGCATCGTCAAGTACAGTAAAAAGATCACAAGAAAACTCAACATAAATAGGTAAATGTCGCGTTTATAATCGGCGATACTAGCGTCGAGTTCACCTTTTCTTTCATGAATATCTAAAAAAACTTGTTGGCCAACACGATATTTTTGATCGAGCGCACCTGAGTTTGAATATGTATTCGTAACTTGAAGCTTGCGTCCTTTATATTTGCTGTTTAGGATCTCAAAAGTCAATTTTTGGCGCGTCACTTGATCAGTATTATTATAGACATCGGTTGTTTTTTCAGTACTTTCAGTTTTGACTGCCGTCACTTTTCCAAGTGGTCGCTGATATAAAAAAGCATCATTTTGAATAAAAATAAAAAGGAATACCCCACTCACAAGAAAACCTAGTAACGTCAGCCATGTTTTTTTACTGATCCGCATCTCTTATCACTTCCTAGATCTAAAATTCTAAGTTCTACTTCATAATCATAACACATGCTTCAAAATAACAAGCAAAAAGAAAAACTATCTTTTTAGCTAAAATTGTACTCTGACAGCAAATAACGTAAGATAAGATTAGCTCAACTGAAAGGAATTTTAAATATGAAAAATACAGACCAGATCTTGACCTTACTTTCACAGCACGAAAACTACTTTTCAGGCCAAGAGCTCGCCAAACGTCTAAACATCTCACGCACTGCTGTTTGGAAAGCTGTCAAATCTTTACAAGAGCAAGGACATATGATCGAAAGCCGCCCACATCAAGGCTATCGTTATCTTGATAGCAACACGTTAAACAGTGCTCGGATCAAATATTATCTTGCTCCCCAGATTGATCTTGATCTTTTGCTCTTTGACAGTTTGCCTTCAACGAATTTAAAAGCTAAAGAACTCAGTTTAACGACTAACAAAAGACCACTCGTCGTACTTGCCGATCAGCAAACCGCAGGCTATGGCCGCTATCGGCGTCAATTTATTTCACCTAAAGGGACTGGGATCTACTTGAGTTTGCTTTTAGATAACTCACGCCTAGATTTTGATCCTGGCCTTTTAACAACAGCTACCGCAGTCGCTTTGACGCGCACGCTCGAACAACTCTTTGAGCTATCTCCACAGATCAAATGGGTCAATGATATCATCGTTTCCGACAAGAAAGTTTGTGGGATCTTAACGGAAGGGATCACAGATCTAGAGACTCGCAGTTTGAACCAAGTAGTCGTCGGGTGTGGGATCAATTTTTTGACTGATCCTAAAACTTTCCCTTCAGAATTACAACAACGGGCTGGATCGTTGCGGTCTTACGTCTTACAAACTGAACTCTCACGTAATCGATTTATCGCTACATTTTTGAACAACTTTTTTAGCCTTTACGCTGATTACTATACAGGGTCTTTTATGGCAGAATATAAAGCTCATAGCAATGTGATCGGGCATCACGTCACGATCACACAAGGGCAAAAAGAATTTAGCGCTTTTGTCAGCGATATCAATACCAAAGGCGAACTCGTCTTACAAGACGGGACATGTCTAGCATCTGGCGAAGTCACCAAGATCAGACCTAAATAAAAAAGATCCAGCAAGCAAAGCTGGATCTTTTTAGTTAGTAAAGTTCTTTTACTTGAGCCTGAACTGTCTCGTGTTGTAAAAATTCATCGTATGTCGTTTCCGCCCGATCAACGATCCCTTTATCGGAAACTTCAATGATATGATCAGCGATCGTTTGAATAAACTGATGATCATGTGACGTAAAGATCAAAGAACCCTTAAAATCGATCAAGGCATCGTTTAAAGCTGTGATCGATTCAAGATCTAAGTGGTTCGTAGGATCGTCTAGAAGCAAGACGTTTCCTTGTTCGAGCATCATCTTTGAGAGCATACACCGAACTTTCTCACCACCAGACAGAACTTTGATCTGTTTTTGGATATCATCGCCAGAAAAGAGCATCTTACCTAAGAAACCACGCAAGAAAGTATTATCATTTTGTTCTTTATTAGCGTATTGGCGTAACCAATCTAAGATCGATAATTCGTCGTTATTGAAGTTGCCATCTAAGTCACGTGGCATATAACTTGGGATCGCCGTTTGCCCCCAAGTCACACTGCCTGTATCTGGCTCTAATTTGCCGGCTAAGATCTGCATCAAAGTCGTTGTCGCTAAGTCGTTTCGCGAGACAAGCGCTGCTTTTTCGCCAGGTCGGATCATAAAACTGACGTTATCTAAGATCTTGATGCCGTCGATCGTTTTAGAGACGTTTTCAACACGGACTAGATCGTTTCCAAGTTCACGTTGCATCTCAAATTTAACAAACGGATATTTCCGAGATGATGGTTTGATGTCGTCTAATGTGATCTTTTCTAATTGTTTTTTCCGTGAAGTCGCTTGCTTTGATTTAGAGGCATTAGCCGAGAAACGCGCGATAAAATCTTGTAATTCTTTGATCTTTTCTTCTTTTTTTGCATTCGCATCGGCTTGAAGTTTCGCTGCTAATTGGCTTGATTCAAGCCAGAAATCATAATTTCCAACATAAAGTTTGATCTTACCAAAGTCAACATCACACATTTCTGTACATACTTGATTCAAGAAGTGCCGGTCGTGCGAAACGACGATCACGATCTTAGGATAATCAGCTAAAAAGTCTTCTAACCAGCTGATAGTCTGAACATCTAGACCGTTTGTCGGTTCGTCTAAAAGTAAAATATCGGGCTCTCCAAAAAGCGCTTGCGCCAGTAAAACTTTGACTTTTTCACTTTCAGCTAGCTCACTCATCTTTTGGGTGTGCATACTTTCTTTGATCCCTAAAGATTGTAAAAGTTGGGAAGCATCTGCTTCAGCATTCCAGCCGTCTAATTCAGCAAAACGTGCTTCCAACTCAGCTGCTTTTAACCCATCTTCTTCAGTAAAATCAGCTTTAGCATAAAGGGCGTCTTTTTCTTTCATGATCGCATAGAGTTCTTCGTAACCTTGGATCACGGTCTCTAAAACTTCAAATTCTTCAAATCCAAAGTGATTTTGGTTCAAACTTGAGATCCGTTCATTAGGTCCAGTCGTGATCGTTCCAGTCGTTGGGGCTAATTTACCTTCAAGTAATTTTAAAAAAGTTGATTTACCTGCGCCATTAGCTCCGATCACCCCATAACAGTTTCCTGGGGTAAATTTTAAATTGACATCATCATATAACAAACGGCCTGAAAAGTTTAAACTTACATCGCTTACTGTGATCAATGATCGTTCCTCACATTCTTTTAGTCTAGTCCACTAAATGTATCATATTCTCTTACTATTGCGCAACAGCATTACAGTTTTTCGTCAAGTTTTTGGTGTTTTAATTTAGAAAAGGCATATTTATCAAAAAAGCCAACTAGTGTCCCTTGAAACAATAAAGCAAATAAAGTTCCAATGTTGATCGCATAGATCTGATGTGTCACCAAAACTGAGATCAAGATCGCAACGATCGGGGGACTAAAGACGACTAATTGTGCTAAAGTCGCGTTCCCTTTAAAATATTTAAAACGAATGATCTGCATCAGATCATCGACTGGATGGAGCATCCAATTGACTCTTTGATATAGCGAAATTGCTAAAGCGATCAAAATGACTCCAAAACAATCTAAAACAACTTGGAGTATCAGCGGTAAAGTCGTGATCCCAAGCTTAACTAACCAATTTTCAAATGCGCCGACTAACCACGCAAACGGTACCATAAAGATCAAATTGCCTAAAATGCGTTTTATTTCAAAACGTCTTAAAATGAATGTATTCGTCAAGATCACAAGTGCGCCTGAAATAAATAACATCACACTCAAAGTGATCGGAAAGACATTGGATAGGTTGACCGCTGCAGCTGTCCATAAAGCACTACCTAAATTGATCGCGACAGTCAACGCATTACCTAAACTATTTAAAAAGATCGACAAACTAAAATAACCTAATAACGCCATTGTCGTTGGTGTTTTTTCTTCCACTATATTCACCTCTACATCTTAAAAAGCATAAGCTAGATGTAAAAGCTTGTCAATCAGTTCGAAAGTTTCGCCACGCTTATCGATCAGTGCTAAAATAAGGCTATATGAGGATAGATAGAAAGGATAGATATCTGATGAGTGAGAATTTTTTCTTTAATCCTGGCGATTCGATCGCTAGTGAATACGATTTTGACAGTGCCTATGTGGCAGCTCAGATCTACCGTAAAAAGATCGAGCGCCCGATCTTGATCACCCGCGAAAAGGATGGCAAACCATACTTTGTTTTTGATGAAGCTGCTGCTTTAGCTGAAGAAAAAGCTGAAGCTAAACGTTTTGAAGTCGTTCATCGTTTACAGTGATAAAAACATCTAAAAAAGCCTCGCATTTTGAGCGAGGCTTTCTTTTAGTTACGCCGGAAGCGCGTCGTAAATAACGGACTGACCGGTTTGTTTTCGTGAATACGTTTGATCGCATCACCGATAAGTGGTCCAACTGAAACTTGAACTAACTTATCGATCTGCTTTTCTTCCGGAAGTTGGATAGAGTCTGTTACAACTAACTGTTTGATCGGAGATTTTTCGATCCGTTCGATCGCAGGACCAGATAAAACTGGATGAGTAGCTGAAGCGTAAACTTCGATCGCACCAGCATCCATCAAAGCTTGCGCAGCTAACGTGATCGTTCCAGCCGTATCGATCATATCATCGATCAAAATACAACGTTTACCATCAACTGAACCGATAATGTTCATGATCTCAGCAACATTAGCACGTGGACGGCGCTTATCGATGATCGCGATCGGTGCTTTTAAGAATTCAGCTAATTTGCGTGCACGTGTCACACCACCATGATCAGGCGAAACAACAACTGCATCTTTGTCCAAACCTTGAGTTAAGAAGTAATCTGCCAATAAAGGTGCGCCCATCAAGTGATCGACTGGAATATCGAAGAAACCTTGGATCTGCGCAGCATGCAGATCTAACATGATCGCACGATCTGCTCCAGCTTTTTCAACCATATCAGCAACTAATTTAGCTGTGATCGGTTCACGTGAACGGGCTTTGCGATCTTGGCGTGCATAACCATAATATGGGATCACGACATTGATCGTTTCGGCACTTGCACGCCGTAACGCATCGATCATGATCAAAAGTTCCATCAAATTATCGTTGACCGGAGCAGAAGTCGATTGGACGATAAAGATCTCGTCCCCACGGATCGATTCTTCGATGTTGATCCGGATCTCACCATCGCTAAAGCGGTCGACCGAGGTTTTTCCTAATGGTACACCAACAGAAGCAGCAATTTTTTCAGCCAAAGGCTTATTAGAGTTCAAAGCAAAGATCTTGATCTTTGAACTATTATAGTGTTCAGACATAGTATCCTCCAAAAACAAATTTATCTAATTATAATATATTCATTTGAACAGCTAAAATCAAGCAGTTTCATGATTTTTTGCGTTTTTATGACTTATTTTTTTCTTCTGTTTCAGCGGCTGCTTTAGCAACTGGGTAACGATCATAGTAACCTTCTTTGTTGACTTGGCGTCCCCGCGCGATCGCCATCGCACGCGAAGCTACGTCTTCTGTGATCGTTGAACCAGCAGCTACGTAAGCATGGTCTGCGATCTCAACTGGAGCAATAATGTTTGAACCACTACCGATAAAAGAATAATCTCCAACTGTCGTATGGTGTTTATTTTGACCATCATAGTTTACAAAAACAGTTCCGCAACCTACATTGATCTCTTGTCCAAGCGTAGCATCACCAACATAAGTCAGATGCCCAACTTTAGTATTTTTACCGATCTGTGCTTTTTTGACTTCAACAAAATTACCAATATGCACACCCTCACCGATCTGTGCTTCTGGGCGCAAGTGACTATATGGTCCAATATTTGAATTCTTGGCCATTTGCGCCTTTTCAAGGTAAGAAGCTTTAACTGTGATCCCATCTGCTAAGAGTGCATCGTTTAGTTGTGAATGAGCCCCGATCACACAATCACTACCGATCACTGTGTTTCCTTTCAAAACTACTCCAGGTTCAATGACAGTATCTTGTCCGATCACAACATCGACATCAATGTAAGTTGCCTTTGGATCAACTAATGTCACACCATTTCGCATGTGTTTTTCATTGATCCGTCGTTGCATGATCTCAGTTGCTTTCGCTAAAGCGACGCGATCATTAACACCCATTGACTCTTCAAAATCGTCCATACAGTACGCACTGACGACTTCCCCGGCATTCTTTAAGATCTCGATCACATCTGGCAAATAGTATTCACCTTGAGCATTATCATTTGTCACTTCATGTAGCGCCTTAAAAAGAGCTTGATTGTCAAAACAATAGACCCCAGTATTGATCTCGTTGATCGCTTGTTCTTGTGGAGTTGCATCCTTTTGTTCAACGATCTTTTCGACTTCATCGTGGCTGTCACGAACGACCCGACCATAACCAAAAGGAGCATCTGTTTTAGCCGTCAAAACAGTCGCTTTCGCACCAGTTTGTTCATGATGTTCAAAAAGTTTAGCAAAGGTCTCAGCCGTAAAGAGTGGCGTATCACCACACGTGATCAAAGTCATCCCCTCTTTATCACCTAGGATATCTTCAGCTTGTAAAACTGCATGACCTGTTCCGAGCTGTTCAGCCTGTAAAGCATATTTAGTCCGTGTTCCTAACGTTTCTTGAACTTTATCAGCTCCGTGACCGATGATCGTCACGATCTCATCTAAGTTATCTTGTTCAAGTTGTGTCAAAACGTGATCGACCATCGCCTTTCCACAAACTGGGTGTAATACTTTATATAATTTAGACTTCATTCTAGTCCCTTGGCCAGCAGCCAAGATGATCGCATATTTTGCTGTCATTTTGAGATCTTGCCTCCCAAACGGTCGGCATTCCTTTCTTTCATATCTTATAACACTATTCATGATACCCCAGCAGTTAGCTTCTTTCAAGCTAGCTAAACTAAAAAGCCACGGTCTCCCGTAGCTTTAATTATTAATTTTTATCAAAGACTTTTTCTAAGTAATTTCCAGGACTAACTTTGATCGTCTTATCGATCGTATTGACTTGATCGACTTTCAAAAGTGAAGTATAATCTTCGACCATTCGTTGTCCGTCAAAAGATCCTTCAGCAAAAACTGTGATCCCAACTAATTCAGATTCAAACTCTTCGATCATTGATCTCATCCCGTTGACGGTACCGCCACCTTTCATGAAATCATCGACAACAAGAACGTGTGAGCCTCGCTTTAAACTCCTTTTTGATAATTCCATCTTTTCGATCCGCTCACTTGATCCAGAAACGTAATTCACTGAGACTGTCGAACCTTCAGTGATCTTTGAATCACGCCGCACGATCACAAAGGGAACATTCAAATAGCTCGAAACACTTTGTGCGATCGGCACACCTTTCGTAGCAACAGTCATCACTGCATCGATCTTTTTATCGATATATTGGCGAGCGATCACGCGTCCAACTTTACGTAAAACGTCAGGACGTCCTAATAGATCGGAAAGATAGACATAACCTCCTGGCAAGAGACGATCTTGTTCTGAAAGTTCTGTCGTCATCTCTGCGATAAATTCACGCGCCTCATGCTCTGAGATCGAAGGGATAAAGCGCGCGCCCCCAGCTGCTCCAGGGATCGTTTCTAAAATACCGATCCCGCGTAGTTTGAAAGTGCGCTTGATGATCGCTAGATCTTCACTGATCGAAGATTTAGCTGATTCATAGCGGTCGGCAAAAAAAGTTAAGGAGATCAATGTATGGGGCGATTCTAAGAGATATCTTGTCATATCGATCAGGCGATCACTTCTTCTTGTCTTCAAATTTAAGTCCACTGCTATATCAAAAATATAGCTTTTCCTTTCTTAATTTTATTTACTATGAATTATGCAAACTAGACTAGTTTTTTCTAACCTATTTGAGATCAGTACAATATTTTGATCACAAAATTTAGTTACATTATACGGTATTGATCAGCTTTTTCCTAGATATTTAACTCATTTTAAAACAAATAGTTCGCAATTTACTATCGATAAAGAAATTTTAAAAAAATATATCTGGGATCTAGAGCTAACAAGTTAACGTTCGGTTCTGAAACAAACTATTATAGATTATCACTGACAGTCGATCACGTCAACCGTTTTTTCCCTACTCTCGTACTGATAACGGCATTTTCTTAGCTAACTATGGTTCACCCTTTTAAAATATGGTCTAGTTAAGTATAATTAAACTAAATAACTGTAATGATAGACAGGTGAATCAAATGGAGATATCGGAAAAAGCTCCGGCTAAACTAAACTTCAGCTTAGATACCCCATTTCGTCATCAAAACGGCGAGCAAGAATGGAAGATGGTCATGATCGCAGTTGACCTCGCAGATTATGTGCATATCAAAACTTCCAAAAAGCTCAAAGAGATCACTGTAAAAACAGACTCTGGTTTTTTACCGATCGATCAACGAAATCTAGCTTACCAAGCGGCTAAAAAACTCAAAGAACGCTATCAGATCGACGCAGGGGTCGAGATCGTCATCGATAAAAAGATCCCTGTCGCTGCTGGAATGGGCGGTGGCTCTTCAGATGCGGCCGCCGTTTTACGCGGCCTGAATACTCTCTGGAATCTTGGACTCTCCAAAGCTCAACTGGCAAAGATCGGTCTTGAGATCGACTCTGACGTTCCTTTTTGTGTCTATAGTGAGCCCGCTCTAGTTACTGGAAAAGGTGAAGTCGTTACTCCGATCGGAGCTTTGCCCCCACTTAAACTGATCATCGCTAAGCCCCGCGATAGTGTTTCGACTCCAAGTATTTTGCGCCGCATCGATTATAACGCGATCGAGCATCAGGATGTTGAAGGTGTTGTTGAGGCGATCAAACAAAAAGATTATTCTCAGATGATCGAAAAAATGGGTAATGCGCTTGAACCGATCACAGCTGATCGTCACCCCGAGATCTTAAAGATCAAACAAAAAATGCTCACTTTTGGTTGTGATGTGGCACAAATGAGTGGTAGTGGACCAACTGTCTTTGGGATCTGTCAAAAAGCATCCCGCGCACAACATGTCTACAATAGTTTGCGGGGTTTTTGTAAAGAAGTTTATATCGTTAGCCCTTATAGTATGAGCTAATAAAATAGAGCCTACTTTACGTAAGCTCTATTTTTATTGTTGTTCTTTCAATGCGATCGTTTTTTTGTTCCATAAGATCTTATCCATCGTATCTAAGACACGTACATTTTGATGCAATCCAGTATGGTCGACCCCTTGATATACAGCCTGGTAGTATTTAGACCATGCTGGTCGCAGTAATTTTTGCAAAAATTTTGATTGGACGTTTGGTACTGAACCATCAGTCTTTTCTCCAGCGACAGCCCCCATCAAATTATAAAAAGTAATATTGCTTTGGGGGGCAAATCTTTTAAATTTTTTAACTAGCTGTTTATAATTTTCATCGTTTGAGCCTTGTTTTTGAGCTTGACGATAACTGATATTCTCATCAAAACTTTCGTCGATCGGTGTCCCTAATAAGATCACTTTCGGATAAGCTACTTGTTTTTGAAGTATTTTTGAATCAGCAACAGCATGAACAAATGCACTTCCACCCCAAGAATGAGCGATGATGTTGAGCTTATCAACATGGTAACGCTCATGTAAAAGTGTGATCGTTTTTTTGAGCCACTTCGTTTGTGGCACGTAATCTTTAGTGTAGTTCCAATCAAAGATCAGTTGGATCAAAGCATTCTTTTTATGAGCCACAGTTCCTTTAACTTTGACTTTTCCAGTTGGTGAAACGTGGATCGTCATTGTTTTTTGAGCAATATTTTCAGCTTGATAATGCTTGATCAACTTGCTATACGTCCAGCCATTTCCGCCCCACCCCGGGATCAAGAGCGTTGGAACATCATTATACGCAATATTTGATCGCAATTCATTTGGACGTAATGCTTGTCCTTTAGTACCTCGTAAGAAAAAAAGCTGTAAGCCTAAGCCTAAAACGATGAGAAAGATCCCCAAAGCAAAGAGCAATTTTTTCAAACTCTGACCTTCTTTCCCGCTTTTCTGTGAATTAATTATAGTCTTTTTTAGGCGATTTTCAACTTACAGACTCATTTTCTGCTATATAAAATTTGAACAAATGCAATCAAACGTGTCGAATGATTACATTTGAGAAAGAAATATAGCTTTTCCTTTCCTAATTTTATTTACTACCGTCAACGCTAGTATTCCCATATCCTAACTAGAGGGTAATGACATTGACTAGCTCTGATAGCTTTAGGGTGTAGCCCGCCCCGTTATCTTTTTAATTTAATAAAGCTAAAAGATTAGCTACTGCATTTTCATCTCGATCCATGATCGCATCACATTCATAACAAATATATTCGTTATGCTTAGTTCTGTGCTTTTCATTACCATTGAGACCGACTTTATCTTCACCTGTCTTAACGAAGCCACACTTAGAACAACGTTGCGTGCTTGGATAATATTTATCAGCCAAAACTACTTTTTTACCATACCAGTTGCACTTATAAGTTAATGCTTGTCTAAAGTAGCCAAATAATGAACGGTGAAGCCCTTTAGAGGCAACATGTGTCATTTGCATTTTCTTGACATCTAGATCTTCTATTATGATCTGATCGTAATTAGTGACTAACTCAGTGGTAAATTTTTGGATGATGTCATGTTGAATGTTAGCTACTTTACGATAATCACGTTGTAACTTGGCTCTCGTTTTAACGTAATTACTCGTTTTGTTAGCTTTTGTACCATTAACCACACGTTTTTTAGCTAATTTTCTTTGATAATACTTGATACGTTTATAAAGTCGTTTCAAATTATCGGGCAAAGTATTGGTCTTACCGTCTGTGTAGTTTAGATGTCCGACATTGACGTCAACGGCTGAGTTCTTACCCGTCTTGATCTTCTTTTTTATCTTGATCTCAAAAGGCAAACTCGCCCAATATTTACCATTTTCACGGTAAATTGAAACAACTTTTAATTCACCTTCTAAGTTCTTAGCGCCTTTGAATCTAATATCATACCAAATTTTGATCCCTCGAGGTTTGTCTAAGCGTAATTTCCCATTGATGATCTTAGCCCGATCCGTTTTAAAACCTTGTCTAGGAGCTTTCTTAGACTTAAATTTGGGCTTGCCCCAATCTGGTTGTGCCTTATCAAAGAAATTTTTCCAAGCCTTACCTAGATCAGAGATCGCTAATTGTAAACAACGAGCTGATAACAAATATTGCCAATCTTCTTTATTGGTTACTAATTCATCACGAACTTTACGTTCACTAGGTCTAAGCAACTTGTCGTCTAAAATCAACGAGCTATCGTATATATCATTCCATAAAGCTAAACCTTGATTCCAACAATATCTGCGATAATCACACAAATCATCAATCACCTTTTTCATGGTCTTGTTTGGATAAAGCCTTACTTTTTGAACTCGAATCATTATTTTCGCCCGCTTTCAAAGACTTGTCATTTTTTAATTTACTTTTATATTTACGTAAACCATATAAGCGACAAGAAAATCCATGTACAATGCTTATCATATCGTCGATCATTTCTTGAGTAGGACTAGTTTCAATGTTATTTAACACTACAATTTCCGTATTGTGCATCTTACATAATCTTTCAAACCATTCATAACCAAAGCGGATAAATCTATCTTTATAGGTAATAAAGATCGCATCGACTTGATTATCCATTACTTCTTTTAGTAATCGATTCCATTTTTTACGGTTATAATCAAGCCCGCTGCCAATATCAGTAAATGTTTCATCAAGAATAATGCCTTTTCCATTAGCATATTGTCTAATAAAAGCAATTTGATTTTTTAAATCATCTTTCTGCCCATATGTTGAGACTCTAGCATAAGCAACATTCTTACGATCATTATTGGTTGATCGACCGATGTATTTTAAGTATTGTTCTTCTGTGTAATATCTTCGATTAGTGGGAGTACGATAAGCTTTTAAAATCCCATTATTATCCCAGCGTTGTAGGGGTCAGAACAGTAACGCCCAATCTTTCAGCCATTTCTTTTGGTTTTAATATCGCCATAATATCTACCTCACATTTTATCTTTCTTGTAGATATTATATCGCACTTGATTATATTTTAATTAACAGTTATTTTCTCCCAAAAATATCGGATCAGCTAAAGCCCGATCCGATATTTTTCTTTTAAGTTTGAACTGTCAGCAGTTCTCTGACTTGTTTTTGATCTATTCCTGCAAAATAGTGCTCCAAGTCGAACGTTGCTAATGCTGCTTGAAGCGCTTTAGGGGTATATTTACATCCGACTAAAGCTTGCTCAACATCACTCACGTCACCCTTTCCAAAGAAGTCACCGTAGATCTTACAAAAAGTTATCTTCCCATGTTCGATGAAATAGCGTGCATCGAGTGTTCCGCCAGTGAAACGTTTCCGTTTTTGGACGGTAAATTTAGGCGAGCGTCCGTAGACCCAATCCCAATTTTTGTAAAGTTCTTGTTCAAGCTGTTTGATCGCAGCTTGATCAGCTTCATCTAAATGATATTCAAAGGCTTGAGCTTCTTTAAGCGAAGCTACGCCCCAAATATGTTTGATCAATTCATCTCGAAAAGCATATGTGTCTAACTCTTGATATTTAGGTGCTAAATAAGGTTTGATATTTGTCACCCGTGAACGCACTGACTTGATCCCCTTTGATTCGATCTTATCTTTTGGCACTTTAAGTGCATTTGTGACCGCTTCAGTATCAACATCAAACATCAACGTTCCATGTGAAAAAGTCTTATCTCCTTTAGTGTACATCGCATTACCAGAAAATTTCTTTCCTTCGATCACGATGTCATTTCGCCCTGTCACTTTGGCACCAGTCGCTCCCATCGCATGAAGAGCTTTAACGACTGGGTTGACTAAAGTTTTAAAGTCACCAAATTTTTGATCTTTGGCAGAAACGACAAAACTAAAACATAAGTTTCCTAGATCTTGATACATCGCGCCACCACCAGATAACCGCCTAGTAATTGTGATCTGGTGCTCCTCACAGTACTTTTGATCGATCTCTTCTAACGTATTTTGGTTGCGACCCACGATGATACATGGTCTTTCGATATAAAACAACATAAACGGCGCCTCTAACTTGCCACTTTTCATCAAATATTGTTCTGTTGCTAAATTTGTTCTGATATCGTCAGACGGCATTACAACATATTGCATCCTTTTCCCACCGTCCATTTTAAATATTTGTCGGAAACCCCAAGGCAACGTCAGCCGCATCCATCACAGCTTCGCCTAAAGATGGATGTGGGTGGATCGTCAAGGCGATATCTTCTGTCGTTGCACCCATTTCGATCGCAAGTGTCAATTCGCTGATCAGGTCACTTGCATGAGCCCCAACGATCTGCGCTCCTAGTAAGACATTTGTTTTATTTTCAAATACTAGACGTACAAAACCATCTGTTTTCCCCATCGAGATCGCCCGTCCATTGGCTGCAAATGGAAATTGAGCTTTTTTCGCATCAAATCCTTCTGCTTTGGCTTCAGCTAAAGTCAGACCTGTCGTTGCGATCGAAGTATCTGTATAACAAACAGCTGGCATCGCACGATAGTCAACGATCGTTTTCATCCCAGAGATCGCTTCAGCTGCAACTTTACCTTCATAACTAGCTTTATGTGCTAAAGCATAACCAGCGACGACATCGCCGATCGCATAAATATGTGAGACATTGGTCCGACATTGTTTATCAACTGGGATCAGACCACGTTCATCTAATTTTACTCCTGCTTGTTCTAAGCCCATCTCACTTGTATTGGGGCGACGTCCGACTGAAACGATCACATAGTCAGCAGTCACTTCATGCACTTTACCTTCGATCTCAAACGTGACTTTGACTTCGTCGTCTGTTTGCTCAGCTTTTTTCGCTAGAGCATTGGTATAAATATCGACACCTTGCTTGCTAAAATGATGTTCAACGACTTTCACGAGATCTTTTTCATAGTTAGCTAAGATCATCGGTCCACCTTCTAAGATCGTTACGTGTGAACCTAAGTTAGCATAGGCTGAGGCTAATTCAGAACCAATATATCCCCCACCAACAACGACTAATTCTTTCGGCACTTCTCTTAGATCAAGGGCCCCAGTCGAGTCTAACACGCGACCTTTGAATTTAAAATTCTTGATCTCGATCGGGTGGCTCCCAGTAGCAACGATCAAGTTATTGAAACTATACGTTTGCGCATGTCCTTCTTTATCGATCACCCGTAGGCTATGATCATCTTTCAAGAAAGCATCACCCCAAACAACATCGATCTGATGTTTTTTAAAGAGCGTAGCTACGCCTCCAGTCAATTTTGAAACAACACTATTTTTCCATTCGATCGTCTTATTGAAATCAAGTTTAGCAGCTGTTACTTGTAACCCCATCTCTTGTGAATGCATCGCATGTTGATAGTGGTGTGCCGCTTCGATCAAAGCCTTAGAAGGGATACAACCAACATTCAAACAAACGCCCCCGATAAATTCGCGTTCAACGACCGTTACTTTTTGTCCTAATTCGGCTGCATGGACCGCAGCGACATAGCCCCCTGGACCAGCGCCAACAACAACTGTATCTAATTCGATCGCAAAATCTCCCACTACCATCTGATCTCATCCTTCCATCAATAATAATTCTGGTTCTTCTAATAATTCCTTTAAACGGTTGACTGCCTTTTGTGCAGTAGCACCATCGATCGCCCGATGATCAAAAGCTAACGATAATTTCAAGATCCGTGCCACCTTGATCTCATCGTCAACAACGACTGGTTCAGGCATGATCTTGCCCATCCCTAAGATCGCAACTTCAGGCCAATTGATGATCGGCGTAAAGAAACCGCCCCCGACAGAACCGATATTGGTGATCGACATCCCAGTATGTTCCATATCAGCACGCGATAATTTATTTTCTTTTGCTTTAGCCGTATTTTCACTGATCTGTTTTGCGAGCCCAAAAAGGCTCAAATGATCCGCATGCTTGACATTAGGAACAAACAGTCCATGCTCTGTATCAGTAGCGATCCCGACATTGATGTAATCTTTATAATTGATCGTTTGGGCTTGCATATCGACAGAACTATTAAAGACTGGAAATTCACGCATTACGATCGCTAAAGCTTTGACCACATATGCCATAAAGGTCAAATGTACGCCCCGTTCGGCAGCCAAAGCCTTATATTTTTGCCGATGATCCCATAGTTTATCGACATTAACTTCATCAAAAACATGGACATGTGGGATCTGTGAGACCGAGCGTGTCATCGCTTTAGCAGTAGCCTTACGGACTGGCGACATCTTTTCACTTGTTTCAGGCCATTCTGAACTGCCACCGTTCAAAACACTCGACACAATAGCAGTTTTTACTTTTGTTTCCATTGCCGGTGCTACTTCTTTTGTTACTGGATTTGTCGGCGTATTCGTTAACGCTTGCTCAACATCTGTCCGTAAGATCTGCCCGTGACGTCCAGTCCCTTTGAGCGTAGCTAGATCGACCCCTACTTCGCGCGCATATTTACGCACAGCCGGCATCGCTAAGACTGGAAAAGCTTTAGTACTTTCTTTTGCAGGTATCTCTTCTTTTGTTGGCACTTGAGTCTTTGCATCCTCTGTGGCTGAGCCTACTTTTGCGACTGGAGTTTGATCATCTGTGACATTTCCTTTACCTTCAGCTACTTCTAACTCGATCAAAGGATCGCCGACCTCTGCTGTCTCTCCTGCTTGAACTAAGATCGCTGTAACTTTGCCTGCGATCGGACTTGGGATCTCTTCGACCGATTTATCATTCTCGATCTGCACAAGATCACCATCTTCTTTGACTTCATCACCAACTTTGACATGCCATTCACCAATGACTCCTTCGGCGATCCCTTCTCCGATATCTGGTAATTTAAATTGATATTTACTCATGACTTCACCTACTCTACCGCAGATGCTTTGCGTTAGATATCCTTTCCTTTTGCTATTCTTGTTAGAAATTAACGATCTCTTTGACTTTTGTTACGATATCATTTTTATTTGGTAACCAGCTTTCTTCGGCTTCACTAAATGGATATGGCGTATCTGGGGCATCGACACGACCGATCGGGGCTTCTAGTTCTAAGATCCCTTTTTCAGCGATCAAAGCTGCAACTTGCCCATTGACACCTGCCTGTCTTTGCGCTTCTTGCACTAAAACAACTCGGTGTGTTCGTTTGACCGAGGCTAAGATCGTTTCTTCATCTAACGGTGAAATAGTTCGGAGATCGACCACTTCTGCTTCGATCCCTTCTTTAGCCAACTCATCTGCGGCACGTAAACTTTCATGGACCATGTAACCATACGTGATGAGCGTTACATCATGGCCTTCACGTTTAACAGCTGCTTTATCTAACGGAACTGTATAAGCTTCAGCTGGGACTTCTTGTTTGAAAGAACGATACAATTTCATATGTTCTAAAAAGACAATCGGGTCATCTGAACGGATCGCTGCGATCAAAAGACCTTTGGCATCATAAGGATCACTGGGGATCACGACCTTCAGACCTGGAGTTTGTGCCACTAACCCTTCTAAACTATCTGAGTGGAGTTCGGGCGTGTGGACTCCCCCACCAAACGGTGCTCTGATCGTCACTGGCATCTTACGTGTACCTCCAAGGCGAAAATGAGTCCGCGAGATCTGGGCGGCGATCTCATCCATAACTTCAAAAACAAACCCAAAAAACTGGATCTCAGGTATTGGACGAAAACCAGTTAAAGCTAGTCCTAAAGCTAGTCCACCGATCCCAGATTCTGCCAACGGAGTATCAAAGACTTGTTCTTTGCCTACTTTAGCTTGAAGACCGTCAGTCGCCCGAAAAACACCACCGTTTTGGCCTACATCTTCACCAAATACCAAAACATTTTTATCACGTTTCAATTCTTCTTCCAATGCTTGATTGATCGCTTTGATCATCGTCGTTTTAGCCATTATTCTTCCTCCTTTGCCACAAACTTAGCGATCTGTTCTTCTAAGGCTTGCGGGGTCTCCACAAAAACATTTTTCAAGTATTCACTGATTTTTTGTTTTGGTGCTTGCTCAGCCTTTTTCATCGCTTCTGTGATCTCTTCGTTGACTTGAGCGGTAAAATCTTCTTCTTGTTCTTTCGACCATAACCCTTTAGCGTCTAGATATGTTCTAAAGCGGATCAATGGATCTTTTTGTAACCACTCATTTTCTTCATTGGCAGTCCGATAGCGATGTGGATCATCTCCTGAAAGCGTATGTGGTCCAAAACGATAAGTCAAAGTTTCGATCAAAACAGGTCCATTACCAGCTGCACTGTATTTTCTTGCCTCACTCATCACAGTATAGACTGCCAAGGCATCCATTCCATCAACTTGGAGTCCTGGGATACCAGCAGCGATCCCTTTTTGAGCTAGCGTTTTAGCAGCTGTTTGGACCGTACGTGGTACTGAGATCGCATAGCCATTATTTTGCACGACAAAGATCGCTGGAACTTGGAAAGCTCCTGCAAAGTTGATCCCTTCATAAAAATCACCTTGAGAAGTTCCACCATCACCTGTATAGGTATAAGCAACATTAGGACTTCCTTTTTTCTTTAGTCCTAATGCAACACCAGCAGCTTGGACATACTGCGCACCGATGATGATCTGTGGTGGTAGCGCTACCAGATCATCAGGATATTGATTCCCCAAAACATGCCCTCGCGACCACAAGAAAGCCTTTTCCAAAGGAAGACCATGCATGACTAATTGTGGCACATCCCGGTAAGCCGGTAAGAGGAAATCTTCTTTTTGCATTGCAAACTCAGATGCGATCTGTGAAGCTTCTTCTCCTGCTGTTGGTGCAAAAAAGCCCAGACGCCCTTGCCGATTCAATTTTGTCGAGCGTTCATCTAAGATCCGCGACCATAACATTTTCTTAAAAAGTTCAACTAATCGTTCATCACTTAAGTCAGGAAAAAGTTCTGGCGCCACGACCTTTCCCTGCTCGTCTAAAACTTGGATCGGTTTGATCTCAGCAGGAGAAAGCGTCTTCAGTGCTTCAAAATCAATCTTTAATGTCATATTAAAACTTCCTTTCTTAACGGCAAACCATCTCAGGCCTAAATTATCTCTTAAAATTTCTATAGCGCTTACACGATGATTATAACGTATCTGCTCTTCATTGTTAATTTTGTGCATTTATTAACTTTATTCATTTCGCTAGAAGTCATTGATTTTGCACAACATTTACTAAAAAATATTTAAAAATTTCTCCTAGAAATTATTTAATGTTACCTTTATCACAAAGAAAGTCATATCACTTGTTTAAATCGCAAAAGAAGACTATAATATGGGCGTATTAGAAAGGGATGTCTTTTGATGACACGTAGAAATGATTCAAAGCTTGAACATCGTTTAGCCGAAGAAAAATTAGCTGACGCTAAACGCAAAGAAGCCGAAACAAAGGCTAAAGAAGCTAAAAAAGCTGAAAAATAGTGATTTTTACACTGAGGCGTTTTCGTCCCAGTGTTTTTTATTCCATAAACGAATAATGCTATAATTAAAGTAATGAATTTTTAGAATGTGGGGATAGAATATGGATCTAGAACTTGTGATCTTTGATATGGATGGTGTGATCTTTGACTCAGAAAAAGTTTATTACCATGCAAATAAACTAGCAGCTGAAAAATTAAAGATGGACTACTCACTTGAGTACTATAAACAATTTATCGGCGCTGGCACAGAACCAATGAAAGAACAAATGATCAAAGACTATGGTAACGATCGGACTTTGATCGAAGATTTCTTGAAGCTAAGTGGTCAATACGTCCATCCTTTAGTAGAACGTGGTGAACTCCTTGTTAAACCTGGTTTTATTGCTTTGACTGACTATTTAAGAGCTAAAGAGATCCCTTATGTAGTTGCTTCAAGTAATTATCGCAGTGAGATCGAATTTTTCTTAGATCATACTCCAGTTGATAAAAACGGTTTTAAGGAAATAATTTCAGCTGAAGATGTCCATGAAACTAAACCAGCGCCTGAGATCTTTTTGACCGCTTTCAAAAAAGGTGGCGCAAAAGACAAAAATAAAGCCCTAGTCATCGAAGATTCAGCTAACGGGATCTTAGCTGCTAACCGCGCCAACCTTCCAGTCATCATGGTCCCAGATGTTATCGAACCGACTCCAACACAAGAAAAGCAAACTTTAGCGATCCTAGATGACCTAAATGCCGTTAGATCCTTTATCACTACTCATTAATATCAAACGAGGTATTTTATGGAAAAAATGCGCCCTTATTTAACTTTAAAAGAGAATGGGACAGCTGAGTTGATCATCAAAAAATCACAATTCATCTGTACTTTAGCCCGAACTGAAACAGAAGCTGAAGCCAAAGCCTTTATCGCTGAGATCAAGGCCAAACACCGCAAGGCAACACATAATTGCTTTGCTTATATGATCGGCCTAAATGATGAGATCCAACGAGAAAGCGACAATGGAGAACCTTCAGGGACAGCCGGTGTCCCGATCCTCGAAGTCTTGAAAAATTTGGAATTGCATAACGTCTGTGCAGTCGTGACACGTTACTTTGGTGGGATCAAATTAGGAGCAGGAGGCTTGATCAGAGCTTATAGCAATGCCACTTCTCACGCGATCGAAACTGTTGGGATCGTCAAAAAAGTCGTTCAAACTGAACTTGCATTAACTGTCAGTTATTCTGCTTTTGGAAAATTACAAAACTACTTAGAAAACAAACAGATCAACTTATTAGATACACACTTTGCCACCGAGGTGACTGCTCTTGTTGCGATCGATACTCCTCAAGTCAAAGAATTCAGCGACCAAGTGATCGATCTGATGAACGGGCAAGTAACGATCAAAGAAGGTCAAGAAAAATACGTTGAAGTCCCCTATGAACTTTACCAAAACTAGGATCAAGCTGCTCGATCCTAGTTTTTTATTGCCTTCTTATTTTTGATTGTGTAAAATTAATTTAAAATTTCTAAGGAGAGTAATTATGCTAAATTTTTTTAAACAGCACCCGCTTACAAAATTTTGGCCTCTTTCTATCATCTCGTTACTTTTAGCAGCATACTTTGCTACGAGCCAGATCTTACCTGGAATTTTAGTTTATTTTGTCTTCCTTTTCTTTGGGGGACTTTCGCTTTATCTGCAATACGGCAAAGGAGTCTTGTCTGCTGCCTTTAACACCCCTAAACGAAACTCATGGAAATGGGTCATCCCTATCATTTTAATAACACTGATACTTTCATTTTTCTTTAGTTTCTTAGGAAGTCTCTTGGGGCAATCCATGGCTGAAAATGGGGCACTTGGAACAGGAACAACATCTCAAAAAGTCATTCGTGTTCTATGGATCTGTCTTTCTTTAGTTGGAGAAGAGTTGATCACGGCGGCTTTGACTTTTCCTTTTTATAGTTTATTGAACAAAAAACTGTCAAATAAACAGGCCCTATTGCTCGCCTCTCTGATCGGTGCTTTGCTCTTTGGGATGTTGCATTTCAAAGTTTATCATTGGAATCTTTACCAAATGTTATTTCCGATCGGTCTTGGACGCTTACCTTTGACCTGGCTCTGGTTCAAGGCTGACAGCTTGTGGCCTGCTGCCATCGCTCATATTCTCTATGATGTGATCTTATTTATCCCTATGATCTTAGCTTAGTGATCATCTTACTAGAAACAACATTATTTAACTCAAATAGCCTGGTCTCAGATATCTATCTAAGATCAGGCTATTTGAATCTTAATTATTCACTACTTACTTAAAAAGTTACCTGCTACAATGAAATAGCCTTTTCAACTTTCCAAGCTCAATTATCAAAATCCAAAATGATATTATTCGTCAAAACATCGGTATAACTATAGGAAACACGTTCAACGGCATTTTCTTCGTGACTTAATTCAACGATAAAGACCGCAGGAAACGTTTCCCGCAAGATCCCATGACGTTTTGTAACTTTTTTACGTCCAACATGCGACGTTACCGTTAAACCAGCGCCAATACAATTGTCGAGCTTGCTCTTGATTTTTAATAATGATGTTGGCATGCGCTTCACCCCTCTGTGAGTGCAATTGTAACATAAATTTCCAAAAAACGCAATTATACCACACTCAAAGATTCACTTCAACAATTATAGGTTAATTCTCATTGATTTTTTCACTAACTAAGGCATCAGCCAAAGCAACCATTTGTGCGATCGATAATTTTTCAGCACGGATCCCAGGTTCGATCTGCGCTTTTCCTAAAGCATGTGCCAATTTTTCTTTGATCGCAGGTGTCTTACCATAAAAACCTTGCAAGTTGTTCCATAAACTCTTTCGCCGGTGCAAAAAGATGCCCTTGACCATTTTATTAAAGAAAGCTTCATCTAGCGGTTCATACTCTTTGACTTGTTTTTTCTCTAAAACGATGATCGCTGAATCGACTTTTGGTTGTGGGATAAAGACTGTCTTAGGTACGATAAAAGCCACTTTAGCTGCCATTTCATATTGGACAGCCACTGATAAAGAACCGTAATCCTTTGTTCCTGGTGTAGCCGCTAAACGGTCAGCAACTTCTTTTTGCATCATCACGACGATCCTTTCAAAATCGATCTTTGTCTCTAATAGATGTAAAATGATCGGCGTCGTAATATAGTATGGTAAATTAGCTACGATCTTCAAGTTATGCTTTCCATCAAAATGTTTAGCGATCAACGCTTTTAAATCAGCTTGCAAAACATCTTGATGAACGACTTGCACATTATCGTATGGAGCTAACGTTTCAGCTAATACCGGCAATAACCGTGTATCGATCTCAAGTGCTAACACTTGATGGGCCTTTTTAGCTAATTGTTCAGTCAAGGCTCCGATCCCTGGACCGATCTCGATCACATCATCTTCAGATGTGACCTCGGCTGCTGCAACGATCTTATTTAAAATATTGATATCAGTTAAAAAATTTTGACCTAAACTCTTTTTAAAAGTTAGACCATAAGCTTCCATGATCGCCCTTGTTCGTGCCGGGGAAGCGATCGCTGGTATCTCATTACTCATAAACTCATCCTCTCTATTCTTTTTCATGTTTATTGACATAGTCCAGTGCTTCTTTAAATTGGGCGGAAGTGATCTGGAAAAGATTGAGCCGTTTATAGAGCTGCTTTCCGTTAACATATCCGATCCGTAAATATTCGCCTAGAAGACGGCGCCTGATCTTGGCTCTTGGACCTGAGATCAAGTTAGCTTCCAGAAGCTCTTGTTGACTGATCACAGGAAGAGCATCTGGTTCTTCTGTATACAGATTCCGTAAAGCTTCGCGGATCGCTTCTGGTGAAGCATGTTCGACCCCTAAACTCCCCTTATGATCTGGAGTTGCATCGCGTTTATTTAAAAAAGCATGTTTAACACCTGGAACAGCTTCTTGAATGATCTTACGGATCTTTTCCCCTGAAAAATCAGGATCGGTAAACACGATCACTCCACGTTTATCATGCAGTTCTTCGATCTGTGCTAAAGTTTCATCACTGATCGCTGAGCCTCTTGTTTCTAAAGTATCGGCATTAACCGCTAAATTGATCCGCTTTGTATCATCTTTTCCTTCAACAACGATAACTTCACGGAGCTTCATTTTTTCAGTCATTGATCTTCAATACCCTTTCTGCATTTTGTTTAGTGATCTGAGCTAATTTAGTTGGCGCAAGCTCACGTTGTTTAGCAAGAAATTCTAAAGTATAACGTGTCATTGCGGGTTCATTGATCATACCACGAAACGGTTGTGGCGTTAAATAAGGAGCGTCAGTTTCAACTAAGAGGTGCTCTAGTGGCGTCACTAAAGCTGCTTCTTTGACTTCTTTAGCATTTCCAAACGTTACGACTCCACTAAATGACAGTTCCATCCCTAACTCTAAAAATCTTTCGGCCCAAGTTGCATCCCCATTGAAACTATGCATGATCCCACCGATTTTTTGGATATCAGCACCTTTTAAGATCGCATAGCAATCAGCGATCGCATCGCGATCATGGATCACAAGTGGTAAGTTCAATTCATGTGCCAATGCGATCTGCTTTTCAAAGACTTGACGCTGGAGCTTTTTAGAGACCTCACAATGATAATCGAGTCCGACCTCACCTAAAGCTTTGACTTTGGGATGGGCTAACGTTTGTCGTAGAAAACGCTCAAACTCCTGATCATAACTTGAGGCACTTTCAGGGTGGCAACCAAGAGCACCGTATAAAGTTGGGTATTTTGTGATCAACGCAAGCATTTGCTCTGTGCTCAAACGATCATAACTGACAAGTAACATCGAAGTCACATCAAGAGCTTTCGCGCGTACGATCACATCAAAAAGATCATCTTTAAACTCTGGGCCATTGATATGTGTATGCGAATCAAAGATCTCCATCATTTTTTCCTTTCCATAATATAACAGGCACACGGGAGTGCCATGTGCCTGTGTTTTTTTAACCGATCAACGATCCTGCTGGGATCTCATCTGGAACTGTGATCAATTGGACTTGATCACCATATTCGGCAGATAAGAGCATCCCTTGGCTGATCTCGCCTCGCATCTTACGTGGTTGTAAGTTTGTGACTGCGATCACTTTTTTGCCGATGAGCTTCTCTGGTTCGGGATACCAAGTTGCGATCCCTGATAAGATCTGCCGTTCCCCCTCATCGCCAGCATCTAAGCGGAACTTCAACAATTTATCTGCCCCTTTGACCCGGGAAACATCTTTGATCAAAGCTACTCTTTGTTCGACCTTATCGAACTTATCAAAGCGGATCTCTTTTTTAGTTGTTTTCAAAGTCGTTTCTTCTGGATCAAATTCAGCTTGCCCTGCTTCTTTCATCGCTTTACGACCTTTTTGTTTTTCATTTTTCGTCATTTTCGATTGGATATAAGCGACTTCTTCTTCGAGATCAAGGCGTGGGAAGATCGGTGTTCCTTTTTTAACGACTGTCGTTTTTTCTGGTAGCTCGAAATATGAAACGTTTTTGATCATCATCTTTTCAGTCGGAAGACCTAACTGGGCAAAGATCTCTTTTGGTGCATGCGTCATCACTGGTTGCAATAAGATCGCGATCAAACGCAAGCTAGCAGCTAAGTGAGCTAAGACACTATCTAACTCAGCAGCTTTAGTTTCATCCTTAGCTAAGATCCAAGGTTCAGTCTCATCGATATATTTGTTTGAACGTGAAACAAATTTCCAAAGGGCTTCTAAAGCAAGTGAGAAATGGGCTTGATCCATTTCCTTTTCAAATTCCGTGATCGCATCATCAGCACAATTTTCAAGGTCAAGATCAAAAGCTGTAACATCAGAGACTAATGGTGGGATAACTCCGTCACGATACTTATTGATCATCGCAACAGTCCGATTCAAAAGATTGCCTAAGTCATTAGCAAGATCGTAGTTGACCCGGCTGACAAAATCTTCAGGTGTAAAGGTCCCATCATTTCCAAACGGAACGGCGCGCATCAAGTAATATCGCAAAGCATCAAGTCCGTAGCGTTCACTCAACATCTCTGGATAAACGACGTTTCCTTTAGATTTAGACATCTTCCCATCACGCATCAAGAGCCAGCCATGACCGATGATGTGCTTTGGTAATGGGAGATCTAGTGCCATTAAGATGATCGGCCAATAGATCGTATGGAACCGAACGATCTCTTTTCCGACCATGTGTACGTCAGCCGGCCAATATTTATTGAAGAGTTCTTCATTTGCACTACCATAACCTAAAGCCGTGATATAGTTACACAAAGCATCGATCCACACATACACGACGTGTTTTGGATCGTTTGGGACTTTGATCCCCCAATCAAAACTCGTACGCGTGATCGCTAAGTCTTCTAAACCTGGTTTGATGAAGTTATTTAACATCTCATTTTTACGCGTTTGTGGAATGATGAAATCTGGATGTTCTTCATAATATTTCACTAAACGATCAGCGTATTTACTCATCTTAAAGAAGTACGACTCTTCTTTGACTAATTGGACCTCATGTCCTGAAGGAGCTTTACCGCCGATCATTTTTCCATTTTCGTCACGATAGACTTCAGCTAGTTGTGATTCGGTGAAATATTCTTCATCAGAAACAGAATACCAACCTTCATAAGCCCCTAGGTAAATATCACCTTGATCCAATAATTTTTGGAAGATCTTTTGGATCGCCTTTTCATGCTGTTCATCTGTCGTTCTGATGAAACCATCATTTGTGATCTCTAATTTTTTCCATAATTCTTGGATCGAAGCCGCCATCATATCAACATATTCTTTCGGCGTCATATTTAAGTCTTGGGCTTTTTGTTCGATCTTTAACCCATGTTCGTCTGTTCCTGTCAAAAAGAACACATCAAAAGCTTGAAGTCGCTTATACCGCGCCAAAACATCACACGCGATCGTTGTATATGAATTACCGATGTGTAGCTTTCCCGAAGGATAATAGATCGGCGTTGTAATATAAAATGTCTGCTTTTCAGCCATTAACTCGTCAAATCCTTTCACTTAAACTCTTATTTAATAAATGATCCCGAGTTTATCGTCAATTTTTCAATAAAATCAGTATACCATAACAAAACAGCTAATATTAGCTGTTCTCAATAAAAAATCCTGTTTTTAGGCGTATTTGTGTGCGATCTTACCACAAGCTGCAGCGACGATCGCTGCTAAAAGATCATCGATAAACGTATTTACGTGATCTGGTCGTGTATCGTAGTGCTTGATGATCCCTGATTTTACGCGATCAAAATATCCAAAATTGGTCGCCCCGATCGTGCCATAAATATTAGCGATCTGCAAAGCTAATGTCTCATCAACGCCAAAAACGCCTGAATCATAACGAATGATATCTGCTAATGGTTGTTTGACCTGCCCCGCTTCAGTCAAACGATCAAGTTCTAACATGACCATCGCATTATTCAATAGTTCACGTTTATACATCACATCGTTGATCTCTTTTTGGCATTCTTCTAGCGTGAGCTTTGGTTCATAATCTTTTTGCGTCTCATAGACGAGCTGAGCTAGATCATCTAAACTGACACCGCGCTCTTTTAAACGGGCCACAACAAATTCATGGGCCTTTGTATCTGGATATTTAAAATTTTTATGATCCATTATTTTGACCTTCTTTATTTAAAAATTAACGGACGAGATATTCGATCCCTAATCGTTCTAAAAGCTCTTTTGTCGACAAAGAGTAGAGCTTTTGGAAATATGTTTTGGCTTCCTCTTTTGGAGTTGGCAAAACAAAAGTATTTTGTTGATCAACTTTTGCTCTTCCGATGTACGCCGAAGTAAATTCGAGATTTTCTTGCCAAGGTGAGTGATAGAATTCAAATAAACTATTGACTGGCAACCGCAATTGGCGGGCACTCAAAACAGGTGTCAAAGTGATAAAATCATTCAACTGCATCGGTAAAAGTTGCCAAGCGCGCAATTGTTCATCAAAAGCTTTCCAAAGTCGGACAACTGCCCGCCTTAATTCAAAGGCAGTCTCAAGTTTCTTTTCTGTCAAAAGAGCGTAAAGTTTTTGGGCTGCAGCGGTCGCTTGTGGATAAAGCTCTTGCAATTTAGGCAAAACGCTTGCTTGTTGATCTTTAAAAAAGACAAGCGCATCTAATAACGTCAACGTTCTAAGAACCATCCATTGATCGCGGCTTTCTCGGGGCTCAGGTTCTAAAACTGCCAAGAGCCCTTTAAAATAAAGTTCTTCGATCTCATCTGTGATGACTGCAAGCTCACGTTGGCGCTCATAGACTTTAAAATGCAAGACGGTATCGTATAATTCAACGCCAGCCAGCATAAACTTATGATCTCTTTCGATCTTTCCTGTCGTCAAATTGAAAGCGATCTTAGGCGTTTGTTCTAATAAAAGTAAAAAGTGGAGCAATTCATGTGTGATCGTGTAATCTGGGGCCGTTTTATCATAAACTTCGACCTTTAATTTGCCTCCATGTAAGTAATGTTGTGCTTGATCATGACGTAAATAGCCTACTGCTTTATCTCTAAATTCGAGTTCGAGCGGGGCTTGGATCTTTTTTTCGACTTCTTGGATCAATTCCTTTGTTGTTTGACTAAGTTCTACTTCATTCACTTTGCTTATTCCTCAATTCTTCTAATACTTTTTTAGCGGTCGCTTGGTCGCGCGCTTGTAATGCTTCTAAGCGTGAGACGACTGGCTCTAATTCGGCTTTAGTTGCACCAACACTTAAAGCCAAGCTCTTTAGCTGTAAGCGCATATGCCCCTTTTGGATCCCATCAGTTACTAAAGCATAAAGAGCTGCTAAGTTTTGTCCGAGACCAACTGCCGCTACGATCGCTTCTAATTGACGAGCATCTTTTAAGCGTAAAAGCTGCTGGTTTATTTTGACTAACGGAACGATCCCGATCGAACCACCAACTGTTCCTAATGGTAATGGAAGTTCGAGTTCACCGTATAAAATATCGTCTTTAACGATCCATGTACTCAAGCCTCGATATTGACCGTCACGGGCTGCATAAGCATGCGCGCCTGCTTCGATCGCGCGCCAATCATTGCCACTTGCTAAAACGACTGCATCGATCCCATTCATGATCCCTTTATTATGCGTCGTTGCTCGATAAGGATCAAGTTGGGCAACTCGGCTTGCGGTTGCGATCTTTTGCGCGATCTTTGCGCCAGATAGCCCATTTCGAGTTAAGAGCTCGACTGGTAGCGCACATGTTGCTTTAGCTAAACAACGCGTCGCATAATTTGATAAGATACTGATCAAAACATCAAGTCCTAATTTCGTTTGTAAATAGGTCGCACATGCTTCAAGCATCGTATTCAACATATTGGCGCCCATCGCTTCTTTGACATCAACGATCAAATCAAGTGAGATCAGATCAGGTGCTAAAACTCGCACTTTTAGTGCTTGCGCTCCGCCACCACGTTTGACGATCGAAGGATGCGCTGCATTAGCTAAAGCCAATAATTTTTCGGCTTGACTCTCTAAGAAAGACGCAACTTGCTCAGGATGAACGACGTTTTCTAAAATGATCTGTCCGATCATCAATCTCTCAGTGACTGTTGTCTTAAAACCACCAGCTTGTTTGACTAAAGCTGCTCCATGGCTAGCAGCTGCGACCACTGAAGGTTCTTCTGTAACAAAAGGGATCAAGTATTCTTGCCCGTCGACCACATAATTTAAAGCCAGACCTTCAGGCAAATGATATTCAGTGATAAAATTTTCGATCATTGCATCACTGATCTTGACTTCACTTGCACTAGCCTGTAATTTATCGAGTTGCGTTTGGTCTAAATATTTTTTTTGTTTTAAAATATCTAAACGCGTCTGATGATCTTTTTGATAATATTTTTCAAAACCTTCCATCACTAACATCCTTTATCAAGATTTATCACTTTCCATTATACACGACTACTGCTCAGATGCTGCTAAAAGTTCTTTTAGCAATAGCTAGATAACAAACTGGCCAAAATAAGATCTTGGTATGAATTGCTCACTTATAAATTTGTTTACCTTCTAAAAATTTTTTTATCTTTTTTAAAGCGCTTCATCCAAGGTTCGAGCACCCTCCTCATTGAAGATCTGTGATAAGATAGAAACAGGCTCGTAATGCATAAATATGCGAGCACTTGATTCTAGTACTAAGGACACTCATGTCCTGCCAAAAGCAGTTTTATTTTGAGGATAATATACAATGAAGAAATCATTAGCGCTTATTATCAGCTTACTTTTAAGCATATTTTTTTTAAGCCCTAAACAAGTCCAAGCTTCAGCACCTTTGACTTTAGGGATCTTAAAAAACGATGCGCCTTATACGCGCAATAACGGTAATCTTAGTTTTTATCGAGAAATGACACAGAAATTACAGACCGAACTTGACCAAAAGATCAAGATCAAAACATATACTTCAGCCAAACAACTAGATGCTGCCTTAAAAAACAAACAAGTCCAGCTTGCTTTAAGCGATCGATCATTATTTACCACATCAATGACGCTTTCAAGTACCGTTCTTTATCCAAGAAACGTTTTATTCACACTAAATGACAGTAAAGTCAAAAATCTGGAAAAACTTGAACATAAAAAAGTTGGCGTCGTCTCTCCTGGAGTGCAAACAGCTTTGTTACAAGATATAGGCCTAAAAGTTACTGCTTATCCAAATATCATGGCTTTAGTCAAAGCTTTAGATGACAAACAGATCCAAGCTGGCGTCCTTGATGATAACCGTTACCAATATTTTTTAGCAACTCGCCCCCAACGACAAAAAGAAACCTCACAAACTGATAAAAAGCTCCTAGCCCACCAGTTTAAACAGATAAAGGCGCCAGAACTTACTTCTGAACAGATCGTTTTTGCTACTTACCACAATAAAAAGCTTGCTGATCGCATTGAAGATGTAGTTTCTGAGCTTAGAGAAACGGGGCAATTAAGTTCACTTTCACAAAAGTATTTCACCCAAGACCTTTCACTCAAGTAAAAAACCTTGTCGAGTCGCTGACTCAACAAGGTTTTTTTACTTTTGTTCCATCATGCTATACAAAACCCCTTCACGCACGCCACTTTCCGAAAAGATCAACTCTGGAGTGCGCAAATATTCGACTAAAAAGGCTAATGGTGTCAGACCACCTAAAATGATATCTGCCCGCGCTGCTTCTTCGGGTCCTAAGAGCGCGCGTCGCTGAGTGGCATCTTTGCTCAACCAATCAGTATACGTACCTAAAAACATATAAGCAGACATTTTCAGTCCATGGATCTGCCGAAGATCATTTTCACCGATACGTAAAAGCTCTTGTCGCGCTACTGTCCGACTTGCCCCACCAAGTAAAACGAGTGGTAGACGCTTGCCTTCTTCTAACCACGGCAATTGGTGATATTTGAAATTCAAAAAACGGTAAAAAGAAAAGAGATCACGGGCACTCACTTTGTCTTTTAAATTGAATTTTTCTGATAAACTGACCGCTCCATATGGAATAGAGACATAGTTTTGTGCCTTCTTTTCACGTACAACGATCAACTCAAAGCTGCCTCCACCCATATCACAGATCACACAATCTTCAATATCAAGTGATCTAACGACCGCTACGTAATCATAATATGCTTCAGCATTTCCTGAAAGAACCTCGACATCTACTCCAGTAACAGCTTTGACTTTTTCTAAAAAGGCCTCACTATTTTCAGCTTCCCGCACAGCTGCAGTTGCGATCCCATGAACGCTCACATTTGGTAGATCACGATACATCTTTTTAAATTTCAATAAAGCTTCGATCGTTCGTGCGATCGCACTTTCTTGCAATACTTTCCGACCATCGGGTTTTCCCATGCCTTCAGCTAAACGAGTCATTTCCTTAGCTCGCTTAATTTCCGTGAAAGTTCCATCCTTTTCGATCCGATTGATCGAGATGCGGGTCGAATTAGACCCAAAATCAAGCATTACTAAAGTTTTCACTTTCAACACCTACCTATCGATAATTATTCTTATTCTATCATATTACTCTAAGCAAGTATTAATCAAACAAAAAAAGCTTTGAGCTAAATGAAAATTTTTTCTTGCTCAAAACTTTTTAACGCGCTCAGTCAAAATAATTGACACCGATCGCAGACCGAACTTCAGCTAAGGTTTGTTCGGCAACTTCATTTGCTTTTTGACTGCCTTCTTTTAGCATCGCATAGACACTTGGGATATCTTTAGCAAATTCCGCTCTTCTTCTCCGGATCGGTCCTAATTTTTCTTCTAGAACTTCATTCAAATAACGCTTGATCTTGACATCACCTAAACCACCAGCTCGATACTGCTCTTTTAATTGCGCAACTTTTTCTTGATCGGGATCAAAAATATCGAGATACGTAAAGACCATATTACCTTCAACTTTTCCAGGATCCTCGATATGAATGTGGTCTGGATCAGTATACATCGACATAACTTTCTTTTTTAAAGTTGCTTCGTCATCAGCTAAGTAGATCGCATTGCCCAAGGATTTGCTCATCTTAGCATTGCCATCAAGACCTGGCAAACGTCCTGAACCTTTTGGCGGAAAGACACCTTGTGGTTCAACTAAAACCTCTTTGCCGTAGATCGAATTAAAACTCCGGACGATCTCACGTGTTTGCTCAAGCATCGGCTCTTGATCATCGCCAACTGGAACAAGGTTAGCTTTAAAGGCTGTAATATCAGCTGCTTGACTTACCGGATAAGTAAAGAATCCTGCTGGGATCGAACGCTCAAAGTTCTTTTGGGCGATCTCAGCTTTGACCGTTGGATTTCTTTCTAAACGTGAAACAGTTACTAAATTCAGATAATACAGATTTAATTCTGCTAAAGCTGGGATCTGGGATTGCACAAAGATCGTCGCTTTTTTAGGATCAAGTCCCACAGCTAAGTAATCTAAAGCAACTTCTACTAAAGAGCGTTTGATCTTTTCTGGATCACGAGCATTATCTGTCAGAGCTTGTTGGTCTGCGATCATGATATAAGTTTCGTATTTACCTGAATTTTGCATCTCGACTCGATTTTTTAACGACCCGATATAATGTCCGATATGCAATTTGCCTGTTGGACGATCACCTGTCAAAATAATATCTTTTGTCATCTAAATCTTCCTTTCTTAAACTAAAGACGCTAAAAAAGTCCTAATACCCCTAAGGATATTAGGACGAGTTACCGTGGTGCCACCTAATTTGCAAAAATGCCGCTCTTTTAATGATATGCATTTGTCTTCTCTTGACATCCACTTCGTATCACTGACACCTTTTCAGCTCCCGATGTCTCTCTGGATGGACACTACTTTTTACCGTCAACTTGAAGTTTAATCTTATTGTAAGCGAGAATTTAACAATTGTAAACTATCTATCTTAGAAAATATTTGTTCTCGTGATAAGTCCTACCTTTTTTACGCTTTTCTGTACTATAATTATAATTAGTTTTTGATTTGAATAAAAAACAATTAGGGGAATCAGCGCATGAAAGATATCAACAAACATCTTCAACGAGAATATGAGGATTGGGAACGAGTCCAAAAAAATGAGCTAAATAAATTGAGCGTTGCGATGCGACATCTGAGCGTAAATATTTTAGCTTATCTTTTGATCTCGATCATTGAATGGTTTTTAGCTTCACTCAGTCATTCTCAGACTTTACGAGCAGACGCGTTCAATAATTTATCAGGGATCATTTCAACGCTCCTTTTGATGGTCGGGATCCATATCGCGCGCGATATCGATGATGATGATATTGCCGGAGTCGTTCCGATGCCAAAACTGTCTTTACATAAGACTGGCAATGATCAACGTGTGCAATTTACCCGCTTTCGTTATGAAACGATCTTTACTTTAGTAACTGGGATCGTTATGATCGCGATCTCACTGAGCGTTATCGTAAGCGGGATCGTCGGCCTTTTAAATCCAGCTAAGCGTGTCGTCCCTCAACCGATCGCCTTAGTCGGGGCCTTGATCGCAAGTGTGATCATGCTTTTAGTTTGGCGTTATAACAAACATGCTGGCCGTAAATTACAAAATGCCTCTTTGATCGCTTCGGCTCAAGATAGTTTGAGCGATGCCTTGACCAGTATCGGGACTTTGATCTCGATCTCTGGTGCGCTATTTTTTGAACTTGATTGGCTCGATGGAGCAACGAGTATCATCGTTGGGGGCTTTATTCTTTATTCAGGGGCTCGGATCTTCATGGAAAGTAGCTTGAATCTAGCTGATTACTTTGATCCAAAAGTTGAAGAAACTTTTCGCCAAACGATCGCCACTTTGCCTGAAGTAAGTGCTGTTGATGAACTCAAAGCTCACTACAATGGAAATCTAGTTACACTAGATGTCGTGATCGTTGTTGATGCGAATATGAACATTTTAGAAAGCTATCATCTAGCAGAACGGATCGAAAGTTTGATGCGCGTTAAATTTGGAGTCATTGATACTGATGTTTCTTTTCTACCCGATACTAAAACGATCACTGAAGCCACGACCAAACGTCTGTCTCAACGCTCAAGACGCTGGACATTGCTTCGTCCACGTTCTAAATAGCTTTTCTTTTATAGCTCCAAGTGCTATCATCAGAACAACAAGTAAAATGGGGGTAGTATTTTATGAAAACAGAAACTGCGATCTTTGCTGGTGGTTGCTTCTGGTGCATGGTCAAACCATTTGATACCTATCCTGGGATCAAAAAAGTTATCTCAGGCTATACCGGAGGGCACACAGTCGCTCCAACATATGAAGAAGTCAAGACCCAGACAACTGGACATACAGAAGCCGTTTTGATCGAGTTTGATCCAACGATCGTTTCATATGAACAACTAGTTGAGATCTATTGGAATCAAACAGATCCAACAGATGCCATGGGGCAATTTCAAGACCGTGGCGATAGTTACCGTCCTGTGATCTTTGTCCAAAATGAAGAGCAACGCGCGATCGCCCTAGCTTCACGAAAAGCACTGCAAGAAAGTGGACGCTTTGAGAAACCGATCGTAACACAGATCGAAACAGCAAAACCTTTTTATCCCGCTGAAGACTATCACCAAGATTTTTATAAAAAAGATCCTGTGCGCTTTGAACTAGAAGAAAACAGCGGGCGGAAAGCTTTTATTGAAAAATACTGGCAAAATTAGTTTATTGTAAGATACGCTTAAGATCTTAATTATTGAGAGCTTAAGCGTGTTTTTGTTCTTTGATCGTCCATGAGAGCAAAAGCGCTATAATAACTAATCCGATCGTAAAGTAGCTTCCATAATGCATTCCTTGTGTAAACGCCCTTGCCGGATCACTTCCTGGATAATTCTTTTGACCTAAAGCCAAAAAGCTTGTGGTCAGAGCCGTTGCCAAGGCACCGACGATCTGTTGTAGCGTGTTCATGACCGTGCTTCCATCAGCAGAATACTCTTTGCTTAAAGCATTTAACGCATACGTTTGCGCTGGAGACATTGCCAAAGGACAACCGATCATCAAGATCACATGTGCCGTGATCACATATGCGATCGTTGAATGCGTTGTAGTGCATGCAAACATCGTAGTCCCTAACAAAGCGATCATAAAACCCGCTTGCGTCAAGATCTTGACTCCAAAATGATCATAAAGTCGCCCAGCTATCGCAGACATCAAAGCATTGATCACTCCCCCTGGTAACATTACGATCCCTGTCAAAGCAACCGGAAGAAGGAGTCCCTTTTGCATGTATTGTGGTAATAGATACATCGCTGACAAGATGATCGCAAAATCAAGCATTACAAGGAATGTCCCTAGACGAAATGCTTTAAGTGTAAAGATCTGTAAATTTAAAATTGGCGTCTTTAATTTGACTTGACGGTGAACATAAAAACATAAAGTTACACATGCAAGCGCTAATGTTATGAGCACTTGAAGCGAAGTCCATCCAAATTCAGTAGCAAAGCTGACACCCGCGATCAAAGTCGAAAAACCGATGATCGAGCTAAAAAGTGACGGCAGATCGACTTTTTGGCGCGTGATCTGTCCGATATTTGGCAAATATAAATATGCGGCCACTAAAGCAAGCGCTAAAAAAGGTAGAAAACTCCAAAAGATCCAATGCCAAGATAATTTACCTAAGATCATCCCTGTCACCGTTGGCCCCACCGCAGGAGCTAACATAATAACAAGCGCACAGATCCCCATCGCACTACCTAATTTTTCTGGTGGAAAAAGTTGCAACGCTAAAGTAAACATCAAAGGCAACAAAATGCCGGTTGCGATGCCTTGAAGCATTCTCCCAGTTAGTAAGATCCCAAAGCTTGGAGCTAAGGCCGCAATGAGAATCCCAATGATAAAATCACTTAAACCAAAAATCACAAGTTGACGCGTTGAAAACCATTTCGTCAATAAACTAGAAAAAGGTAAAATGATCCCGATAACTAACATATAGCCAGTAACTAGCCATTGAGCTGTGCCAGCATTAAGGTTAAAAACATGCATAAGTTGCGGTAAGGCAATATTCAAAGCAGTTTCGGAAAACATCCCGATAAACGCCCCGATCAACACGCTTGTTAAGGCCAAAAATGGTTTAGTAGTTTTGTCTGAAATATTTTTCATGTTAAAAATTCCTTTCTTGATCAACGACAAAACTTATCTTAGCAAAATTTCCTAGTATCACATAAGTTAGAAGTTAGTTATATTCACATTAAGTAAAATTCTCATCAAAAAAAACCTTACTTCAACAGTCAGTAAGGTTTTTTTGATGTTTTAGCGTAAAATATCGATCAAGTTTTTATTGGCTGCTTGTTTAGCTGGTAAGATCCCAAAAATGATCCCCACGGCAGTTGAGACACCAAATGCCAATAAGAATGAAGAAAGCGTTACAGCCGCTTTGATCCCATATGGTAAAAAGGTCGAGATCAAGCTAGCTAAGCCCCAACCACAAAGAAATCCTAAGAGACCTCCACCAACTGTCAGCATAATAGCTTCGAGAAGGAATTGATTCATTATATTGCGTGGCGTTGCACCGATCGCTAAGCGGATCCCGATCTCTTGGGTCCGTTCAGAAACTGAGATATACATCATATTCATCACACCGATCCCTGCAATAAAAAGTGAGATCCCTGCGATCGCGCTGATAAAGTAAGTCAGCATATCAAAAACATTAGAAATACTTTGTAAGATCGCTCCTGCATCAAAGTATTCATATTGCCCGTTATTTTTAGCAGATCCATTTTTCTTCAGGTACTTAACAACTTTTTTGCTGACAGTCGAAGCACTTTTCCCTTTCGTGATCGTTAATTTCAAACTGTTGCTCCCAGTCGTCGTATCCACGGTTGTAAGGTAGAGGGCTTTAGGTACGATCACATCATTTAAAGCTGGACCTTCGACGTTCATATTTTTTTCATAGATCCCAACGATCGTATAGCTAGTATTGTTGATAAAAACCGGTGTCCCTAAAGCTCGTTCAAGACTGCCATATTGGGATCTAGCAACTTCTTTTGCGACTAAAGCTTCATTTTTTCCTGTAGCAATAGCCGTTTTGGTCAGCTCTTTTCCAGCTACAAGTTTAAGATCTTTGATCGGATCCTTCATTAACCCTAAAGAGACTGCTTGGGCAGCCGAATTGCCAAACTCAGCTGTTGCTGTGATCTCGCTATCTTTTTGTTCAAGCTTCGCATTTTTGACTTGTCCAGAAAAATTCTGCTCGATCGCTAAAATATCTTGCTGCGTAAAGCCGACCTTTTGCGGATCATCGCTCAAAAAATTGATCGTCGTTGTTTGTTCGCCACCTTCAGTCGTTTTAAAACTTTCGATCATTTTTTGTTTGACTCCGTTACCTAGAGCCATGATCGTAATAACTGCAGCGATCCCGATAATGATCCCGATCATCGTCAGAAAGCTTCGTTTTGGATTGGCATGTAGTGATTGCCAAGCTGCTTTAAATAATTCGATCGTTTTCACTGCCTCTCCCTCACTTTCCTTTTATGATGATCTTGATCTTCAGTCAAATGTCCATCTAGAATATGCACGAGTCGGTCTGCTTGAGCACCAACTTTTGGATCATGCGTTACGATAATGATCGTTGTTTGATCATCTTGGTTTAAGTGTTTAAATAATTCCATGATCTCAGCTGACGTTTTACTATCTAAAGCCCCCGTTGGCTCGTCTGCGATCAAAAATTTAGGAGCAGTCACGATCGCACGGGCGATCGAGACCCGTTGCTGTTGCCCACCAGAGAGATTTTTAGGAAGTTGTTTCTCATAGCCAGCTAACCCAACAGCTTTTAAAACTTCACTGACTCTTTCTTTGATAAAGGCTCTTTTTGCACCTGCATATAATAGTGGTAAGGCGACATTATCTGCGATCGTGATATTTTGGATCAACTTAAAGTTTTGAAAAACAAAACCAACATTTTGATTACGTAATTTAGAAAATTGAGCGCGGCGATATTCGTGGATCGGATGCTCATAGTAATTATAGATACCTTCAAATTGATCATCTAAAAAGCCAATGATATTTATCAAAGTTGATTTCCCAGAACCAGATTGGCCCATGATCGCCAAAAATTCACCTTGTTCGATCTTTAAATTAATGTCATGTAAAACATGGTACTTATTCTTACCTTGGATATATGATTTATTAATATTTTTCAACTCAATCATTGGTCTTGACCCGTTTTCCATCTTTTAAAGCTTGATCAGGCTCAGCGATCACCTTTTGCCCTTTTCGAAGCCCATTATTAACGATGAAACTTCCATTTGAATCAGTTCCTGAAACGCTGACTTTTTTAGCTTTTCCATCTTCGACAACGTAAACAGCTCCATTTTTAACGCTTGTAATAGGAACTGCTAGACCTGTTTGCGGAAACGAAAGCGTCAATGTTTGCCCAGCCATAAATTGACCTGGATCAAGTGGAGCAGTCAAAGTGTACTTAGCATCATTAGCCTTACTTGCTTGATCTGGAACTTTAGCTAAATAATTCACTTGTGTGCTCTGTTGTTTTTTGGTAGCTAAAGCTTTTGCATCAACTGCTTGCCCAACTTTGATCTTAGCATAGTCATATTCTGAGATCTGTGTTGTCAGTTGTAGTTCATTTGAGCTTAACGAAACTGATGGTTGCCCAGTTTTATCATATTCAACAGTCGCATTTCCTGCAAATGGGGCAAGGACGCTCCCGTTCACACGACTATTTAGATCGTTTAATTTTGTCTGCGCATCACTCACTTCAGCGCGTGCGTCCGCAACTTGGTTTTGTGCTGTTGTTACTTGATTTTGTACCTCAGCGTAACTTGGATCTTCATTTGAGATATTGCGGGCTTGATTTTGTGCTTGAGTCAAGGCGCGTTCTTGCTGAGCCACTTGACGTTTGGCCTTTTCTAATGCTTGTCTAGCTTCAGTTGCCTGTTCTTCATAAGATTGACTGTAAGTTGTCATGACTGCTTGTCCTTGAGCAACTTGGTCACCATTTTGAACTGTCACACTTTGAGCTTTACCGGTTGTTGGTACTAAGATCTGTGTCCTAACAGCTTCGACTTTTCCAGAATATGTTAGTGGAGGTGCTTCTTTGACTGTTACAACCGTATATACTTTTTCAACTTTGGCAGTCTTTTCTTTTCGAACGAAGAGTCCAATGACTAAGTTGACTACCATGATAACTACAACTAAGCCTAATAGTAGTTGCCACCATTTAAATTTCCCTTTTTTCATTTTTATTTGCTATCAATATGGAAAATAGCTCAAGTTCTATTTTCTAGAGAGAGATAGCTTCTCCTTTCTTATGCTGATCTGATCACGCTCGATCGTCCTACTTTAATTCCATATTATCCCCTCTAGTCTAAAATAGGAGAACATTTGCTTAATTATCTCATAATATTTGTCCTTAAACAATCACCTTGTTTCCGCTTATATCCCGTACAACTTTTTAGCTAATTGCCCGATTTTTTCACGACAACGCGCTAAAGTATTGTACGTTTGAGAAAGGCTCAGATCTAATTTGCCTGCGATCTCTTTGACTGTCTTACATTCTAATTTTGCTAGTAAGACTGCATATTCACTGTTTGAAAGCAAAAGCGGAAGTTCGTTTATAAAAGTCAATTTATCGATCAAAGTCCCTTCGCTTTTAGCATTATCACTAAACACATCCCCGTTTTCCTCTAAAAAAGTCTCGAGTGAAAGTTGCGCTCTTGCTCCACGTCTCTTTAATGCTTGTTCTTTACGTAAAAGAGTTCGATAGCGGTTGATCAAACTTTTTTTGAAAAATGAACCATATGTCGTCGTCGCATTTTGAGGATCAAACGCACACGCGGTCTGATAACAAATGATCGATGCTTCTTGCAAAAGGTCGTCTTGATCGTGTAATTCTAAGTGATAGCGTTTTACAGTTGTGATGATCATCGGCCGATATTTTTGTAAAATAAGCTCTAAACATGAGCTATCTTGATTTTGTTTGACCTCTGTCAATAATGTAGTTAATGTGGCTTCGTCTTGCATAAAACTGCCCCTTTCTTTGTAGTAGCTAAAATATAGCAGGGCGAAGTTTTTTTATTTGTCAGAATCTGGTCACATAACAAAATAATAAAAAAAGTGTCAAGTAGTCTAAAAGACCACTTGACACTTTTATCAGTCAGCCACTTACCGGACTTGAACCGGTGACCCCCACCTTACCATGGTGGTGCTCTACCTGCTGAGCTAAAATGGCATTACTCAAATACATAAATAAGTATACAGTATCAATGAAATTTGTGCAATAAAAAAACAGGGCGAACCCTGTTTTATCTTTATAATTTTAAAGTTCTTTCAACGGTATATAACTCAGGTGGTAATTTAGCCAATAGTGGTGAAGGCTCTTGCTTTACAAATAAAGTCAACTCATGCATCGCCCGGGAACAGATCGTATATAAGATCCCTAAGTCTTTTTCTTGGTAATTTTCTGAGATATCATACGCGATGACCGCATCAAATTCAAGTCCTTTAGCTAGATAGATCGGTAAGATCACCACTCCTTTAGGTAAAGCACGATCTTCATTTCCTAAAACAGTTGTCTTGAAAGTTTTACGCAACTTAGGATATAGAGCTTCAGCTGTTGCCAGATCTTTAGTGATCAACGCAACTGTCTCATTTTGTTCTAAACTTTTTTCCAGTTGTTGTTTTAACATAAAGTGTTCTTGCTCTGAGCCAGCAAAAACGATCTTTGGAAGCTTTCCTGGTCGCGTGAATGAATTGATCTGTTCACCATCTGGTAATAAAGCTTTCATCAGATCTGTGATCTGGGCAGTCGAGCGATAACTCGTATTCAACTTGATACATTTACTTTTCTTAGCACGTAAATGTTTTTCTAAACGCGCTAGTAATTTATCTGGTGTCATCAAAGGATTGAATAATGCCTGTTCACTATCGCCTAACAACGTCAATTTAGCATTTGGAAAAATATATTTTAAATAGATCAATTGTGGGAGCGTATAATCTTGCATCTCATCGATAAAAAGATGTGCGATCGCCTGATTTTGCCCACTCCCAGTTAAAAGATCACGTAAATAAAGTAAGGGAGCACAATCCTCTAAAGCGATCCGATGATACTCGATATCATTTGTAAAAGTCAAAACGCTTTCTGGAAGAACTAAACTCAAAAAATGTTGGTATTGTGCGTAAATATCTAAAAAATAATCATTATATAGCGCATCATAGACTTTTTCAAACTTTTGTCTCACAAGTTTCTTGGCTAAATATTTTTCTTCATCAGCTAGAGCTTGAAAAGCTGCACGTCGTTTATTGCCCAAAAGGGTATAATATTCTTCGTCACTTAGTGTCTCTAACTTTTCTAAGACCCATGGTGCCGTTATTTCCTCTTCGATCCGTTGTTTTAGACGTTTGATCAAAGTATTTTTAGTCTCTAAAAAACGTTGCTCTGGTCGCATATTTTGCGGTAAAGCTGCATAGATCGCTTCGATCTCACTGCGCTCAAAAAAGATCTCACCGCCATTGAGACGGATCTCACTAAAATAAAGCTGTGAGGGACTTAATGCAGCAACGTACTTTTCGACTTGTTCCATAAAAGAAGCTTGTTCTTTTTTAGCGCGTATTTCTTGCTCTCTAGTAGTCAACGCATTTTGCTTCTCATAACGATCAAATAAAGTTTCTACTTTTAAACCTTGAAAACGTTGAGTTAAAAATTCGGCAAGCGTTACTTGGCGCATGTTCCGCTCCCCTAAGCTTGGAAGAACTTCAGAGATATAGTGACTGAACAAAAGATTAGGTGAAAATAAAACGATCTGCTCAGCTGAAAGCTTATCGCGACTATGATAAAGTAAAAATGCGATCCGTTGTAAGATCGCTGATGTTTTTCCCGATCCTGCTACACCTTGAACTAATAGAAGATCATGCGTCGTATCACGAATAATATCATTTTGCTCTTTTTGGATCGTAGCAACGATATTATGCATATATTCATCACTATGTTCGCCTAAGATCTGTTGGAGCATTTCATCACCCACAGTTTCATTTGTATCAAACATATTTTTGATCTGACCATTGACGATCGTAAATTGTCTTTTCTTTTTGAGTTCTGTTTCTAATGTCCCCATTGGTGTCTCATATGAAACTTTTCCTAAAGTTCCGTTATAATAGATCGAAGAGATCGGGGCACGCCAATCATAGATCAAAAAATTTTGCTCATCATCAACTAATGACGCCGTTCCGATATAAAGTGTTTCTGGCGTTGTTTCGTCCGGATCAAGGATATCGATCCGACCAAAATACGGTGATTTTTTCAGTTGCTTTAAAGTTTCAAGTTGCTTTTTTAAGATCTGTTCATTTTCAAGGTTCTTGGCAACTAACTGCTTTTGTTGCTGTACTTCAGCATTTGTCTCCATTTGGTCATCGACTTCAAAAGTATTGATCTTAGCATTTTGCCCATAGTTTTTTTCAACTAATGTTGTTTCGAGTTGTGCTTTTTGATACTCACTCTCATTAAATGCTAGTTGCGTTTCGATCTCTTTAATAACATCATTGACATGTTTTTGTTCAACTTTTTTATCCTTATCCAAAAAAGATCGCTCCTTTCTGAAAGCACAAAAGCTTTAAATATCAAAAAAGCCATGCTCATCGCATGACTTCTTAATGCATAGCAACTTCCTACCCTCGCAAGGGGCGATCCCCTAACTACTCTCGGCGTGATAAAGCTTAACTTCTGTGTTCGGAATGGGAACAGGTGTAGCCTTTATGCCATCATCACTATACTAAGCGGAAGACGGGATTCGAACCCGCGACCCCCACCATGGCAAGGTGGTGTTCTACCACTGAACTACTTCCGCATAAAGCGTGGCAACTTCCTACCCTCGCAAGGGGCGATCCCCTAACTACTCTCGGCGTGACAAAGCTTAACTTCTGTGTTCGGAATGGGAACAGGTGTAGCCTTTGTGCTATCGCCACCACACTTATTTTTGAGAACCTTGTTCTCTCAAAACTAGACAATATCTTCTCTTCTCGAAAACTGCGTTTTTGACTTGGTTAAGTCCTCGACCGATTAGTAATGGTCCGCTCCATGCGTCACCGCACTTCCACTTCCATCCTATCTACCTGATCATCTCTCAGGGGTCTTACTTCCATAAAGGAATGGGAAATCTTATCTCGAGGTGAGTTTCGCACTTAGATGCTTTCAGCGTTTATCTCATCCATACATAGCTACCCAGCGATGCCCTTGGCAGAACAACTGGTACACCAGCGGTATGTCCATCCCGGTCCTCTCGTACTAAGGACAGATCCTCTCAAATTTCCTACGCCCGCGACGGATAGGGACCGAACTGTCTCACGACGTTCTGAACCCAGCTCGCGTACCGCTTTAATGGGCGAACAGCCCAACCCTTGGGACCGACTACAGCCCCAGGATGCGATGAGCCGACATCGAGGTGCCAAACCTCCCCGTCGATGTGGACTCTTGGGGGAGATAAGCCTGTTATCCCCAGGGTAGCTTTTATCCGTTGAGCGATGGCCCTTCCATGCGGAACCACCGGATCACTAAGCCCGACTTTCGTCCCTGCTCGACTTGTAGGTCTCGCAGTCAAGCTCCCTTATGCCTTTACACTCTGCGAATGATTTCCAACCATTCTGAGGGAACCTTTGGGCGCCTCCGTTACCTTTTAGGAGGCGACCGCCCCAGTCAAACTGCCCACCTGACACTGTCTCCCATCACGATCAGTGATGAGGGTTAGAGTGTTCATACAACGAGGGTAGTATCCCACCAGCGCCTCGATCGAAACTAGCGTTCCGACTTCAACGGCTCCTACCTATCCTGTACAAGTTGTACAAACACCCAATATCAAGCTACAGTAAAGCTCCATGGGGTCTTTCCGTCCTGTCGCGGGTAACCCGCATCTTCACGGGTATTATAATTTCACCGAGTCTCTCGTTGAGACAGTGCCCAGATCGTTACGCCTTTCGTGCGGGTCGGAACTTACCCGACAAGGAATTTCGCTACCTTAGGACCGTTATAGTTACGGCCGCCGTTTACTGGGGCTTCAATTCTGAGCTTCGCACCAAAAGGTGCTAACCCATCCTCTTAACCTTCCAGCACCGGGCAGGCGTCAGCCCCTATACTTCATCTTACGATTTTGCAGAAACCTGTGTTTTTGATAAACAGTCGCCTGGGCCTATTCACTGCGGCTGCACATTGTGCAGCACCCCTTCTCCCGAAGTTACGGGGTCATTTTGCCGAGTTCCTTAACGAGAGTTCTCTCGCTCACCTGAGGCTACTCGCCTCGACTACCTGTGTCGGTTTGCGGTACGGGTGGTCTGATCCTAACTAGAAGCTTTTCTCGGCAGTGTGACATCGATCACTTCGCTACTTTAATTTCGCTCCCCATCACAACTTGTCCTTAAGCTAAAAAGCATTTGACTCTTTAACAGACTTATTGCTTGGACGTGCATATCCAACAGCACGCATCTCTAGCCTCCTGCGTCCCTCCATCGTTCAAACAGATCAGACCAGTACAGGAATCTCAACCTGTTATCCATCGCCTACGCCTCTCGGCCTCGGCTTAGGTCCCGACTAACCCTGGGAGGACGAGCCTTCCCCAGGAAACCTTAGTCATACGGTGGACCAGATTCTCACTGA